>JAVHLK010000007.1 GCA_031082285.1 Desulfomonilaceae bacterium | reverse complement strand
CCCGGTGAGCCGGCCGGCATGGGTGCGAGATCCGCGTCATGAGCATGTAACCGGACCACGTCCACTTGGTGGGCTTGTTCCCACCCGAGGAGTCTATCTTCTCACTGATGGGCACACTCAAGGGCGGCACTGTGCCGCAGACCGTCACGCCGGCGCCGGGCGCCATGGTGCTATTGGACTGCGGTTTGCGAGCCGTTGGGATTTTGGAGACATTTCAACCGACCCCGGACTGTGCTAGTATGGAGGTTGAGGTCGGATTGGGCATGGTTTCCAATAAGCTGCCGGGCTCCAAAGGGGGCAACATGCGAAGACAACTTACTGCGATCATAGAGCGAGAAGGAGATTGGTACGTGGCCTTGTGTCCAGAGCTGGATATTGCCAGCCAAGGAAATTCGGTGGAACAAGCGCGCGACAATCTTCGGGAAGCTCTCGAACTTTTTTTTGAAACGGCTTCCGCCGCTGAAGTCAAAGAGCGACTTAGAAAAGAGGTGTATGTCACGCAGGTGGAGGTCGCCGTTGGCTAAGGCTCCGGTTCTTTCGGGACGCAATGTGTGCGCAATCCTTGCGAAACACGGCTTCGTGGAGATACGGCGTCGCGGAAGTCACGTGATCATGCAGAAAAAGGAATTGGACACAACCATCACCATCCCGGTGCCTTACCACCGCGAACTGAGCATAGGTACGCTCCAGTCCATAATCCGACAGTCAGGATTAGCACGCAGTGAGTTTTTGTCCTCGTAAACGCTGACGACCGGCGAGAACCGGAAATTCTGGGGACATAAAACCGATTTCTTACCGACATATGAGCTGATCTCTCACGGCATCGGCCCAGGACTCGGCCGGCTCGGCGCTTGGCTTCGGGCTGTCGGCACCATGTCATTCGGGAAGGTGTTCGGTCAATGGCCACTGTTCAGTCATGAGGGTTGTGTCACAAAGGTTGAGAAGCAGACCGCAAGGACCTGGGCAAGAGACCACCTGGAAGGTGGCGGGAAGCGTCGCTTGCATGGACGTTGTTGTGTCCCCCCCAATTTCTATGAAAAGCGGAAATCAAATTTGGGCATGGACAGCGCAGAAAACAAGTGTATGTCCCCAGATTTCCCGTCGGTGTCACGGTGAAAGCTCCACATAGAGGCTATCTGAGCGAGAAGGCGGCGGTTCGTAACCTTCAAGCCGCATTCCCTCCAAATGGAATTCCATGGCCTCTTTCATCGTCTTCTCAACTTCTTCGCGAGTTGCTGCGGTCGCGATGCAGCCGGGCATATCCGGGGAATATGCGGAAAAACCCGTTTCGGTTTCTTCGATCACTACAAGATACTTCATGGCCGTAACCCCGCTTGCTTCAAGATGCTGTTCAACGTCCCGGAGCGATGTCGTCCTGAGGGTGACCCGCCACAGTGACCAAGCCTCGCTTCGTGTAATACCTATCTCTTCGGTGGCTTCCCTCTGATCTTGCTATGTACCACCCGTCGTCCTCAGGGAATTTTATCACGTCTCCGACTTTCAGGTTATCGTCTCCCCAGTTCCATCCATAAGGCCATAAAGCGACGTGCCGGCTACCATCTCCCATCCTCCACGTTGCCTTAGCGGATCCGACGAGCCGGCTGGAGCCGCTGGACCTCGCAGGCCGTTAATCTTCACTGAACATAGCACAGCACGTTGAAGAATGGGAGACCGACGAGAATCACCTTACGGCGGCAGCGCAACATGTGGAACAGAATCCGGTACGGGCCGGTATGACGAAAGTACCATGGGATTATCCCTGGTCGAGTGCGCGATTTCACATGGGGATTGCCGAACATGATCCCCTGGTAACCGATCGAACCCTGCCGGCACTTGTCGAGGATTGGGAGCGATTGCTGCTCGCCTCTGACGACGGTCGGTTGAGTACACGCCGAAAACAGACACGGACCGGTCGCCCGGCCGGAGATGCAGTGGTTGTGGCAAGGGTCGAGAGATCACCGGTCGGGACCTGAGCAAAGGAAAACCCGGAAGACTTCGCACGCGGCCATCTTAGAAAAAAACAGGTGGATGTCCACTGATATCCCTCGATATCCCGCGGGCACTCAGGGTGTCGTCGTAGGCAAGGCCGGCGTGCCGATACCGTGGGATCGCCTGCAAGAACAGTCAAAGGCATAGCCGGCTCTGCTTCTTGACAGCGACGAGTTCATGGGTCAGGATGAGCACCAAGTGGTCGTAGCCGCCCTACATGGACATGCGTGCCGGGGAGTTCAAGATGATCAAGAGCTTCAAGATTGTCGTGGAGAAGCACTCAGACGGTTATGTTGCCTATCCCATCGGATTGAAAGGCGTCGTCATCGGCGAGGGCAACACCTATGAAGAAGCGCTGAATAATGTGAAATCTGCTATAGGATTTCACATCGAAACCTTCGGTCCGGAGGTTCTTGATGAGGCGTCCTCGGCGTTGGAAGTTTTCATCGCCGAAACCGGAGTGGCTGTGTGAGTGCCAAGTTTCCAGTGGACGTCCCCCTAGAGAACGTCATAAGGGCTATGGAGCGTCTGGGGTTCCAGGTTGTGCGCAGAGGTAACCACGTTGCCTTGCTGCGTGAGAATGAGGATGGGACGCGGACACCGATGACCATACCCAATCACCGCAGGATCAAGGGTTCGACTCTGCGTACCATACTTACGCAGGCAGGTATTCGTAGGGTAGATTTCTTGACGGCTCTCGAGGTTCTTTGAGTGAGGCGCGGCTTTCTTCACATCGGGAGATCTTCGGGTGATTCATGGATGGCAGCGCACGCTCAGCACAACCGGTGAGGTTCCCTTCTTCACCCGTACCCCCGCCTTTCCGATATGGATCTCCATCATATCAATGGCCTCGATCAGGTCGTCGTCGCTGAGCGTGAGGTAGAGACTCTGGAAGGATTTCTTCTTGTCTCCGTGGCCCAAGATCGCGTCGGCAATGTGCGGATACACCCTGCTACGCACGGCATTCGTGAAGTAACAGTGCCGGAGGTCGTGGACCATCGGTTTGGGATCGAAGGCCAGGGGTTCTCTGCCGCGGTTCTCGAGCAGCGTGTCACCGAGACCTTGTGAGGGATGCAGCCCTCCGGGTTCAGGAAGACCCGGTCATGGCCGGATGAGCGTGCCTGTTTCACATCATCGGGGATTCGCACAAGAATCTTGTGAATGGGTATGTGTTTGGCGCGACGCTCCATGTACGACCGCACAGGAGACCGGGCCGGCAAGGAAAACCCCCGCAAGTATTATTCTCTTGCCCACTGCAAACAGATTGAATATGCTTACGATATGATTAAACGGCCGAACATGAGACTCGATTCTTTGATCAATAATCGATTTGCCATGATCTCAGCAGGAGGCGGCACATTATGGAACCAGTGACCCATGATCAGGATTTTCACGCGTGGGCGAAGCGCAATGCCGAACTTATGCGGCAGGGAAAGCTGTCCGAGATTGACGCAGAGCATATTGCCGAGGAACTGGAAAACATGGGGAAGAGCCAAAAACGTGAACTGGTCAGTCGTCTCGCAGTATTGCTTGCACACTTGCTCAAATGGCAGCATCAACCGGACAGACGCACTAATAGCTGGGTCAGCACCATTGTTACCCAACGGACGGAAATCCTGTTGTTGTTGGATGAGAGCCCCAGCTTGAAGCATGATATGGATTCAACTATCGAGAAGGCCTATGGCTTTGCCGGAGATCGGGCCGCAAGGGAGATGGGAGTCGGTAAAGAGACTTTCCCGAAGAGTTGTCCCTATTCATTCGATCAGATTGTCAACGATGACTTCTGGCCCATGTAGCCTGAATCTCGTGTCGGAGTTGATAGGCGGCATGGAGATTTCAGAAAACGAAGTTTATACCTGCAATGGCAAGGATATGTGTGAAGACTGTGCCATGCAAGCCGGTTTATATCCTCTCGGGCATACCGGGACACGCAGGGACAAGATCTCTGAAAAAGGACGGTACCTTACCGTGCCTGATGAACGCTAAGGGGGCGTGCGTTCAGGGCTGTTCTTGGCTCATAGATCGCATTGGCATGGACCCGGACAAGTCCTGTCCCGTTGGCTCCAGAAGATCCGAGGAAGGTCCGCCAAGCAATGCCGTTGAAGTTCGAATGGGATGAGCGGAAGGCCGCCTTGAACACGAAGAAGCATGGAGTGTGCTTTGAAGAGGCAAGCACAGTCTTTACCGACACATTGTCGCTTACGATTCCGGACCCGCTACATTCAGAAGGCGAGGCGCGATTCGTCATCATCGGCGTGTCGGAAGAACAAAGACTCCTTGTAGTGGTCCATATGGAGAGAGGCAATAGTATCCGGTTGATTTCAGCCCGCCAAGCGACGGCACACGAAAGAAAGGCATATGAGGAATAAAATGGTCGGCAACCAAGATCCGGAGATGCTGCAAGAATATGACTTTTCCAAGGGTGTACGCGGCAAATACTCCGAACGTGCGGCAGAAGGAACTAACATCGTCAAACTTGACGACGATGTCGCGGTGGTGTTCCCCGATGCCAAGTCAGTCAATGACGCGCTGAGAGCACTGGCAAGAATCATTCAAGAACGTGAAGGGCAGAGGCAACCTGGCGAGTCGACTCAAGCTTAACCATCCGCGGCCTGCGGCGGAGTCCCCACGATGCGCGAGACCTAATCCTTCCAAGCGCTTAAGAGTTCCGCAGGAGTTCCGGCTACCATACCTATAGTGACGCGCTTTGAATTTCGCGGTGATCTTAACCCATTTCCTCAACGCTCCAACCTATCGCTCCTGTCATTGCGAGGAGCGCAGTCCCGCGCAGAACGCGGGAAAGCAATCTCAATGCTTCATGAAAGGCTGAGATTGCCACGCTCACTTCCTCACCCGTACCCCCGCCTTTCCGATATGGATCTCCATCATATCAATGGCCTTGATCAAATCGTCGTCGCTGAGCGTGAGATAGAGACTCTGGAAGGATTTCTTCTTGTCTCCGTGGCCCAAGATCGCATCGGCCATATATCCGCCAACCCCAGTGCTCATCGCATTCGTCAACTTACAGTGGCATAGGCCTTGGACCGTCGGTTTGGGATCGAAGCACAAGGCTGGTCCAATTCCGGATGAAATTCCAACATCTTGTTATTGGTAATCGTTCACCGCGAGTGCAGCCGGTTCTCCATGAAGGATGACCCCGTGGTTCACGGGGTCCTGAAGTCATACCGGCAAGATGCCGGTGCTACTGAAGACCGTATGCTGAACTCCTGGATTCCGACGCCGGCATTGTTGAACCCGAGCAGTTAAGTGTAGACATGACAATCGGTCCGGACGTGCGACAGCGGTGCGAGGAGCCATAGTGGGACCGGCATTCTGCCGGTCAGACCCCGCGGAACGCGGGGTCTTAGCATGAGTTGATTTCAGGCTTCAACTGACGATCCCGCTGAACGATTACTGTTATTGTGAAAAAACTCAGGTAGTCACACGGAATCTCCGTGTAGCTTGACGGCTGCTGCAGTCCGTCTCAGGCGGTCGAGACCTCGGTTTACTCTCCTTTGAACGTCGGTTCCCGCTTCGTGAGAAATGCTTCCAATCCTTCCCGGTGGTCTGCGGTCGTGAGGCAAAGCATGAGCTGATCGAGATCCATGTAGGCGGTGGCATGATCCAGCGCGTTGGTGACGGCATTGACGGCCTGTTTGGTCATTCGTACGGGTATCGGAGGCATGCGAGCCACCTTTTCCGCCATCGCGATCGCGGCTTCCATCGCCTTTCCATTCTCCACCACCTCCTCTGCCAGGCCCCAAATGTGGGCTTGCTCCGCACTTACCTCCTCGGCAAGGATGACGATCTGTTTGGCGCGAGCAGGCCCCACGAGGTGGACAAGCCTTGGGAGAGTTTGCCAGCTCAAATTCATTCCCAGGCTGAGTTCAGGGATTCTACAACGCGCGCCGCGTCCCATGATGCGAAAATCACACGCGGCCGCAAGGGCCAGCCCTCCTCCGATGCAGTGTCCTTCGATGGCGCAGATGGTCACCTGGTCCATGGATTCCCAGGCTCGACACATCTTCGGGCCGATTGCCAAAGCCTGACGCCTGCGTCCCACAGGCTGCAGAAACGAGCCGATCAACTGCGGGTCCCGCAAGTCGATTCCCGCGCAGAAAGCCTTCGAGCCTCCGGTCAGCACGACCGCCGAGGTCTCCGCATCCTCCTGAAATGACAGGGCCGTCTCAGTAAGCTGCCCCATGAGGTCCAGGGAAAGCGCATTGAGGTCGTCCGACCTGTCGAATCGCACAACCGCAACTCGGCCGGTCCGCCTGATGGAAATACCCGTCGAGTCCATTATCTCACCTTCTCTTTGCTGTTCGGAATTCATATGTCGAGCTGCTTCCGTGTATCGTCCTCCGGGGATTCCGGGGCGAGAAGTTTCCAGAAGATCTCAAAGTCCTTTTCAACGGCGTCCACGAGCTTCCACTTCATGCCGAAGTAATACCAAGACATGATGATGCGATAGCTGATCATGTAGAAAATGTCTTTGAAGCGGCGTGAGTCTATACGGGGATCGATATCGCCGCGCTCGAGCGCGGCGCCGATTATCTCGTCCATCAGCTCGTTTCCGATCTTGTAAGCATCTTCCTGCATCCAGGTTCGTGTAGGCACGGTTATGAACATGGTAACGGCCACACCGGGACGGTTGTCGTAGAAGTCCATGGTGAGCCAAAATACTTTGCGAAAAATCTCTTTGGAGGAATCCAACCCTTGGAGATGCCGCGCGATAAGATCGACCAGCTCTTCCAAGTACTCGGACAGTATGCTGAACAGGAGCGCTTCCTTGGATGGAAAATACTGATAGATCGTGGCAATGCTGACTCCCGAATTCTTGGAAATCGTCCGCATGTCCACCTGGTGGAAATCTCTCTTGGAGAATAGTTCCAGCACCGCAGGATAGAGTCTGCTCTTATGTTTCTCAGGTATGTCGTATCCGCTTCGCATACTTCTTACCGATATGAATATGGCCAGGCCAGCCAGTATTTTTTCACTCTGAGCCACACACCGAACAGGCCGGTCGGCTCGAAGATAAGGAACAGAATGATGACCAGCCCGTACAGGCCGGATTGCAGATCTGACATGCGACTGACCAGGAAAGGATAGTGAGTGCTGAGGGCATCGCGGAGCAAGCGGATAGCCTCCGGCAACGCAGTCATGAAAACAGCCCCAAGGACCGATCCCGCGATGGTGCCGATTCCCCCGACCAGTCCCATGGCCAGGTATTCAATGGTCATGAGAAATGTGAAGTGCTCCGGACCAATGAACGAGAGCGTGACCGCGTAAAGACTCCCCGCCACCCCCGCGTAAAACGAGCAAATCATGAAAGCCAGGATCTTGTATCGCACCACGTTTATCCCAATAATCTCAGCCGCGACGTCATTGTCGCGAACGGCAATAAAGGCTCGTCCCGTCTCCGTTCGAAAGAGATTCTTGGCAAAGATGAGACCTGCAACCACCAGGCTCAGTATGAGGAAATAGATCTTCGTATCCGAATCTATAGGGAACCCGAGTACTGTCGGTTCGGCAACGGTGAGGCCGCCGGTTCCGTTTGTGAGGCTGTTCCAATGAACGATGGAGTACTCCACGATGAAGTAGAACGCAAAGGTGGCTATGGCCAGATAGAGCCCCCGCAGCCTGAGACACGGCAATGCCAGCAGCAAGCCGCACAATGCGCTGAAGAGACCCGCCAGAGGCATTGACAGCCAGAAGGGAATACCCAGCCGTAACGTGAGGAGCGTGGACGCGTACGCTCCCAAAGCGAGAAACGCAGAGTGGCCCAGGGAGATCTGACCGGTGAATCCGGAGAGGATGTTGAGACCGAGCACGCCAATCACCGCTATGCCGACCAGATTGGCGAGATATAAGAGATACTGACCCGCAAAGAAAGGGAACACCACCAGACAGGCCATGAGAAGTGCCAGCCACATCTTCACCCAGAGGGTTTGGAATATCTTCGTATCGTCCCGATAGCTCGTCTTAAACTGTCCGCTGGGCATTGGTCCTCACCTCAGACCCTGATGATCTCTTTCTTGCCGAAAAGCCCGTAAGGCCGGAACATCAATACAATCAGAAGCACGACAAAGGCAGAGAGTTCTTTGACGCCGGACCCAAACCAGCCGGACAAATAACCGCCGGCCAGGCTCTCGCTGATTCCGACCAGGAGCCCGCCTACTACGGCTCCCACGATGCTCTCAAGGCCGCCGAGCACCACCGCGGGGAATACCTTCAGGCCTATGAAGCTCATGTTGGGCTCCAGACCGCCCATAAGGCCCAAGAACACACCCCCGACGGCCGCCACCACTGAGGCTATGGCCCACGCCAAAGAAAAAATCTTCCGCACGCTTATGCCCATAAGAAAGGCCCATCGCTGATCGAATGCCGTGGCACGGGTTGCGAGGCCCAACTTGGTGTATCTGAAAAACGCAAAAAGCGCCAGGAAGAGGATTACCGCGGAAACTACGGTCGCGGCCTCGGTAGGCGACACGACCATGCCGGATATCTCGAACGTCGCGTCTCCAAAAGGCGATGGGAACGGCAATGTGTCGTGCCCCCAGATGAGGCCGACAATGCTTCTCAGAAGCGTGGCCAGCCCCACGGTGATCATGATTACCGAAAAGACGGGTTCCCCTATCATGGGCCTCAGGATGACCATCTCCACAAGCATTCCCAGGAGCGCGGAGAAGACGAGGGTCAGGACAAACGCGGGTAAGAACGGAATCTTGTGTGTGACGACAAGATAGTAACAGAAGTAAGCCCCCAGCATCATAATCTCGCCTTGCGCAAAGTTCACCACCGTCGTGGATTTGTAGATCACCACGAAACCGAGAGCTATCAGCCCGTAGACGCTCCCCGCGATGACGCCGCTGAGCAAGAGCTGCATCAAGATATGGAAATTCGCGGAATCCATGTTCGCTCCTTGGGCGTCGGTTTCCGTGGCCGACTCTCCGGCCGGCCACGGAGCCATGTACTAATGCTGCACGAGCTTCCACTCCGTCAGTGGGACAAAGCGCATCTTTTCCACATCCCCCTTGGTCATGCGGGCATAACCGGGAGACCCGTGCGACTCGGCCGAATAGCTGACGGAGCCCATGATCCCCTCCATGTCAAAGTCCTTCAGACCCTCCAGAGCGGTGACCAGGCTTTCCCTCGTGAGATTCTTTCCGGCCCTCTTGAGACCCTCCGCGAAGATCATCGCATTGGCCCACCCGTATACGTAGTAAGGGTGAATCTTAGCTGCGGCCGGCATCCATTTGTCGCCGAGATATTTTTCGGATGCCGCTATGAGCTTCTTCATTCCGGGCACATCCTCGTCCGGCATGGCAAAGATGTTGACCACCAACAAGCCTTCACCGTACGGACCGGCCAACTTGAGCATAGGGAGAAAACCCAATGTGTTGGAGCCGATAAAGGTGGTCTTCCACTTCATCTTGTGAGCTTCTTGGAGAAACATTCCACCGGACTTGATGGCTGAAGCCACGATGACCAGGTCGGGCTTCTCTTTCATGAGATTTATCACCTGGGACTTGAACTCCACCGCGTCATACTTGTAGGTCTGAACCGCGATAGGCGGTAGGCCATATTTCTCGCGGGCCATTTCCAGGCCCTTCACGTGATCACGTCCCCAGTCGTCGTCCTGGCAGAAGATCGCGACTTTGGGCTTGTTCATTTTCAGTTCATTTACCGCGTAATCCACGATGAAGAGCGACTGATCCACGTAGTTGGTTCCTGCTGCAAACACATACTTCTTGAGAGGGTCGTATATGGTTGTGGACAGAGAGCATGCAGGAGCGAGGGGAATTTTGTCTTTTTCGGTGATGGGAAAGAGCGCCGTGCTGGGCGCGGTACCCCAGGGAGAGACAAATGCGAAGACGCCGTCCTTAGCCATGAGCTTCTTGGCCGCAGCCACTGCCTTGGCCGGGGCATAGGCGCAGTCTTCTACGATAACCGTGACTTTTCTGCCGTGAATGCCGCCCGCATCGTTCACGGCATTGAAATAGGACGTTATGGCATCGGCCATGCCAATGCCTCCGATGGCCGTCGGACCTGAAAGGTCGCTGATGACGCCTATCTTGATCTCCGTGTCGGTAACTCCGACTTCCGCAGTCGCGGAACCGCTCCACGCGACAAGGCACACCAAGACGAAACATGAGACAATCCGTAACCACCTCGGCATCTTTCCCTCCTCTTTCATGGGTTTTGGCAACCGCGCACGACAAGTCTACGGTCTTTCACTCGTTACGCGATTTCCTATTTGCGGTACATGGCCTCAATCAAGTCTTTGAACTTCTTTTCTATGGTGCTGCGTCGCACCTTCATGGTCGCCGTAACTTCATCATCGTCGTGGTCCAACTCCTTATCCAAGAGTGTAAACTTCTTGATTGTTTCCACCTTGGCAAAGTCCCTGTTCGCCTCCGCCACCTCCTTCTCAATCAGTTCGAACACCTCGCGCGTGCCGGCCAGGCTCTTGAACGTGGTAAACGCGATCCCCCGATCCATGGCCCACTTGCCGACCGTGTCGTACTCGATTTGGATCAATGCGGTAAGGAAAGGACGGCCGTCCCCAACGACAATCGCTTCGTTTATGTACGGACTGAACTTCAGGCGGTTCTCGATCTCCGAAGGAGCTATGTTTTTCCCACCGGAAGTAATCAGTATGTCCTTTTTCCGGTCGGTAATGTACAGATAACCCTGTTCGTCCAGCTCGCCCACATCGCCCGTGTAGAGCCAGCCGTCACGCACCGTTCGTTTTGTGGCCTCGTCGTCCTTGTAGTAGCCGGCGAATACGCTCGGACCACGGAGCATGATCTCGCCGTCTTCCGCCAGTCTGAAATCCACTTCCGCAAAAGGATGCCCCACCGATCCGATATTCATGTCCTCGCCGGGCTGGTAATGCGACACGCCGGTCACCTCGGTTTGACCGTAGACCTGAGCTATGGGCAGACCTATGACGCGATAGAACTTGAGCACTTCAGGGGAAATCGGCGCGGCGCCGCTCATGGCAAGTCTTGTACGCAGCAGACCCAGCTTGTCGAGAATTTGGCGGTACACGCAGAGGTATCCCAGATAGAAAAGCAAACGATCGCTCAGCCTCTTGCCGTTTCCTTGCAGCCGTCTCTCCAACGTCCGCCTTCCCAGCCCTATCCACAACTTGAACATCCATCTCTTGAAGCGGGATGCATCCTTCATGTTGATCATGATGGCCGCGTACATCTTTTCCCATATGCGGGGAACACCCACAAAGAGCGTGGGCGATATCTCATAGAGGCTCTCCTGAACCGTGGCCACACTCTCCGCGAAATTCACCGTGTACCCGGCATACAAAGCCAAGAACACCGACATGATGCGCTCGGCCACGTGACACAACGGCAAGTACGAGACGACCTGATCCGATTCGCTCGTCGGAACGACGCGCTCAAAGCTGCGGCAGAGCGTCATGATATTCCCGTGAGTGAGCATCGCCCCCTTGGGAGGCCCGGTGGTGCCCGAGGTATAGACCATGAGAGCCACGTCGTCGGACCGGGTGGCCGACACCAACTCCTCGAAAGCCGCAGGGTTCCTTTCCAGCTCTTTTCCGCCCAGTTCCTCAACTTCGGAAAAGGGAACAATCATGGGGTCCCGATATTTGCGCAGGCCCTTCATGTCGACGACGATAATCTTGGTCAACTTCGGCAGTTGATCTCGGACGTCCAGGATCTTGTCCGTCTGCTCTTGATCCTTGGCCACCACCATGACCGCGTCGGAATGGCCCACCACATACGCCACCTGATTGGCCGGATTAGTCGGATACACGCCCACCGCGATCGCGCCTGCGGCCTGCGCGGCCAGATCCGCGTAGATCCATTCGGGACAGTTGTCCCCGAGAATTGCCAGACGATCTCCCCGCTTGAGCCCCAACCTTCTGATTCCCAAGCAGAAGCGCCCAACGTGAGCGTAGTATTCCTTCCACGAGACCTCCTGCCAGATTCCCAGATCCTTTTCGCGAAGCCCGATTCGATCTCCGTATCGGGCCGCGTTTCGCGCCAGAAGCCCGGGAAGGGTCGGCGGGAAATCGGCCGCGTTGTCCACGCGCTCGGCAAGTTCCGTCATGTCCCGCGCCTCATTGATCTTTGTCGCCCTTGCCCAGGTAGGCTTCAATGACAACCGGATTGACGGATACCTCTTGTGGCGTGCCTTCTGCAATCTTTACCCCGAAGTTGATCACCGCCACGCGGTCTGAGATGTCCATGACGACCCCCATGTCGTGTTCCACGAGAAGGATGGTGGTTCCAATCTCCTCGTTGATGTCGAGTATGAATCGCACCATGTCTTCCGTCTCTTCCGCATTCATCCCGGAGACCGGTTCATCCAGGAGAAGAAGCTTCGGTTCCGCGGCCAATGCTCGACCCAGCTCCACGCGTCGCTGGATGCCGAACGGCAATGAACCGACAAACTGTTTGCGTACGCTCTCTATTTCCAGGAAATCGATGATCTGTTCCACCTTAAGCCGAGCCTCATGTTCCTCCTTTCTTGCTCTTCTTGTGAGAAACCCGCCTCTGATCGGCCCTGCATTCAAGTAGTGGTTCCGACCGAGCAGCAGATTGTCCAGCACCGTCATATTCCGGAACAATGCGAGATTCTGGAACGTGCGGGCAATGCCCAAGCGAGCTATCCGGTGAGATCCGAGACCGGTGATGTCCTCGTCCTCAAAGATCATGCGACCCGCGGACGGTCGGTATACCCCGTTAATGCAGTTGAAGACCGTGCTCTTGCCCGCGCCGTTGGGACCGATAAGCGCGAAAATAGTCCCCTGCATTACCTGGAAGCTCAGGGCCTCGACCGCGTGTATCCCGCCGAAACGCATGCTGAGTTCTTCAACGTTGAGCGTAACCGCCTCGGTCATGAAAGCCACCGTTTGCGCCGTTTGTAGTGTTTCACGTGACGATAGCTTTTCTTGGCCCCCATGTCGGTGATCCCCAGATAGAACTCTTTGACGTCCTCATTTTCCAAGAGCTTGTCGCTCGGTCCGTCCAGTACGATCTTTCCGTTTTCCATGATATAGCCGTACGACGCAACGGATAGAGCCAGGTGAGCGTTTTGCTCCACCAACAAGATGGACGCGCCGTGTTCACGATTAATACGTGTAATGATTCTGAAGATGTCTCCGGTGATCAACGGAGCGAGGCCGAGAGACGGTTCGTCCAGCATGAGCAATTTGCAGTGCGCCATGAGCGCCCGGCCTATGGCAAGCATCTGCTGTTCTCCGCCGCTGAGGTATCCTGCCTGAAAAGGCAGACGCTGCCTCAACGGAGGGAAATAATCCAACACGGCCTCGAGATCGGCTCTTATCTTTGCCCGATCGCTTCTCGTGTACGCGCCCACCTTAAGATTCTCGAGCACGGTCAGGTCATCGAAGATCCCCCTGCCCTCAGGCACATGCACCACTCCGAGACGAACGATTCTTTCGGGGCCTAAGCGGTCGATGCGACGGCCGTCAAAACTGATGGCGCCGTCTTCCATTTCTCCGTCTTCCAGTTCGAGCGTGTTGGAGACGGCCTTGAGCACGGTGCTCTTTCCCGCGCCGTTGGAGCCCAGCAGGGCTACGACGGCACCTGAGGGTACCTGAAAGGAGATGCCCTTCAGGACTTTGAGCACGTCGCAGTACACGATCTCGATGCTGTTGACTTCCAGCATGGCGCCTGTCCGAGAGATATAGTTAAGACCAATGCTCTATTCGGGAAAGAAAAGGAATGTGATCCGTCATCCTCCCCTTAATTCTCCATGCAGTTGAATTAAGGAGACTGCGTCAGTCCGCTTCGTCGTGCCGGCGCAGGCCTCGGGAACCGGGCGGATCCTTTGGATTCCCGCGATTCTACGGAGGCGGGTCCGGATCCTCGCTGTAGCGGCAGTGACCCGTTTTTGCACTCACCGGCATATCGGAGAGTACATCCATGCTAGCGACTGTGAAAACACACGTCAAGCAAAAACGAAACATTGTTATGATTTTTTTTGTCCGTTCGGGGGGGTGTGCGGCTTTCTCGATCCGAGAGACATCGGTGGGCCGTAACGACGGCGCATGCAAAGCAGGGATAATTGCGGTGAATTCGACATCGTGCTTGTGCCACAAAGCACTAACTAAGCAAGCTCCTTGATTCCTTGCAGTATGGAGGGATATCTGTGGGCCGGATCTTTCCGCGTTGCCCGAAGAATGAAATTCCTCAGGTCGTCCGGCAGGTCCGGTTCCGCAAGACGGGGATCGGGGATCTTCTCGTAGAGTTGTCTCATGAGTACGACGGACGCGTCACGGTCGGGAAACGCGTCTTTCCCGGTGGCCATGCGGTACACGAGGAGCCCCAGCGAATAGACGTCGGAACTCTCTGTCACGGCATCCCCGGATATTTGCTCGGGCGCGGCATACGTGGGCGTGCCGAAAAAGCCCAAACACGTGGTGCCGACCCTGCACGCCAAACCGAAGTCGATGATCTTTGCGCAGTCGTCATCCAGGAGGAAGACGTTTCCCGGCTTGATGTCCCCGTGTACCAGGCCCTTGCCGTGCGCATAGGCCAGGCCGGAACAGATGTCCTTGAGTATCCGACGGCAACGGTCCCAAGGCAATCGGGCCGCGTTCTGCAATCTCGTGCCCAGCGAGTCCCCGTGCAAGTACTCCATGATGATGAATACGGTTCGATAGAGGTACTGAATGTCGTAGACCCGCACAATGTTCTCGTGGTGCAGATCGGCCAATACTCGGGACTCTTCTCTGAACGCGTGGAGGAAATCCGAGTCCCTTGCCTGATCGTGCTTCAGCATCTTGATCGCGACGGGCTCGGGCGATCCGACACGCCGGCCCTTGTACACGATGCTCGTGCTGCCACGGCCCTGCACCTCCGTGATGAGGTACTCGCCGATCGTCCGCTCGGCCGTGAGCGCGGCATCTTCCAAACGACGGGTCATGATCTCGGTCAACAAGGAGGCGACTTCCGGATACTCATGACAGATCTCCTCAAACCGGCTTCGATCCAGTCTCCAGAGTTTGACGTTCCTCCCTGCAGTCACATCGGCATTGCGGGGCTCCCCCGTGATCAAAGACATTTCTCCAACCATCTCGCCCGGGCCTCGAACCGCGACGGGATGGGAGTCCCCGCCCTTGTTCACGGTGATCACGCACAATCCGCTCTCAATCAAGTACAAGCAATCGCCCTCATCGCCTTGTCTGATAAATGCCGTGCCGGTATTCACCTGCACAGGCTTCATGGAGACCAGCAACCGGGACTTGGCCTTTTCGGAAATGTTTTCCAGAATGCTTGTCCCAAGCAGGACCCGATAACTCGTGTCCCTCGTCATGACATGGACCTCGTTTTCACCGGATTCGGACGGTCGGTTATCCGTAACCGTACGGTCTTGCCGGAGAAGATCTCATCGACGAATGAGCCGTTACACGCCCGCGGATTGGGGGAAGGAGCACTCTCATTGACTTAACTGCAGAAGTAGGTGGGTTCGATCGTCGCTTCCATCCGCGGCGTAGTGGCTTGACGGCCCCACGTGAACGCACGCCCTCACTTTAATTGTGCCCAAAGCGCGGAATAGGTCAAGGTAAAAAAAAGGAGCATGAACCGCGGCGCTCTTCAGTCCCCACTGTTCCGGGAGATTCCGCTCCTTCTTACTTCCGGCTTTTCGTGGTACAAGACCCGTCATGAATGCGACCACCGATCCCGCGGCAGGCAGTATCAGACGCTGGGCGATCCTCGGCATAGCCGGCCTGAACTTCGTTATTTCCATGTTCTACCGGGTGTCTACGGCCATCATAAGCCCCGATCTGGTAGCCCTGGGGCTGACGAGCAGCCAACTGAGCGACCTGGCCGCGGCCTTCTATTATGCGTTCGCCGCCGCTCAGATACCGGTGGGCATCGCATTGGACCGTCTCGGCGCACGGCTCACCATCCTGGCACTGTCCTTTGCGGCAATCGGTGGTGCCGTACTGTTCGCGATCGGCCGGACCCCGAACGAATTGATCCTCGCCCGGGTCCTTCTCGGCATCGGCATGAGCGGGAATTTCATGGTGGTGCTGACCCTGCTGGCCGCATGGTTCCCGGCCGATCGGTTCGCGTCTCTCAGCGGCGTGGTCGTCGCGGTGGGGGCCCTGGGCAACCTCATGGCCGCGACTCCCCTGGCCGCGCTCAACATACTCGTCGGTTGGCGCACCAGTTTCCTGATCTTCGCGGCCGTCAACGCTGCCGTCGTCGTCGCGTTCCTGGTGATTGTGAGGGACCATCCGAGCGGTCGTACGCCGGTCGGCCTGAGATCGCGCTCGCTCTTGTCGGGGTTGGCCCGGGTGGCCGGCATGTACAGCTATTGGGCCATCAGTGTCTGCAGTTTCGTTCGCTACGGGTACTTCGCGGCCTTGCAGAGCCTTTGGTCCGCTCCGTTTCTCATCTACGGACTGGGATTCGGCGAAATCGCGGCGGGAAATGCCATCTTCAGCCTGGGCCTCGGTTACATGGTCGGCCTTCCCCTGAGCGGCGTTGTCAGCGATCGCGTACTACGATCGAGGAAAACCGTGGTCCTATTCAATATGGTCGCGTTCGCGATCATAACGACCGGATTCATCTGGTGGAGCCGATCCGTCCCCATGTGGTGGGTCCTCGCGTCGTTCTTTCTCCTGGGCCTCACATCCGCGCCGGGTCAAATACTCTATGCCCACATGAAAGAGCTGCTCCCTCCCACGATGGTGGCGCAGGCAATGACCTCGGTAAATCTGTTCACCATACTCGGCGTCGGCGTCATGACCCATGTGCTGGGCGCAGTGGTGGGTGGAGATCCGTCACATCTGACCTGCCCCGAGCAGTTCAGGATGATCTGGATCGTCGGAGTGGGGTCCCTGGCGGGTGTGACTCTCCTCTATCTTCCCGTTGCCGACAGCACGGCGCTCAAGAGTCGGTAAAAATCGCGGTGCTCACATATCGGCCGTGGACAAACGGCCCAAGAGCACTAATATATAGGCAGTACCGAACGTGTGAACAGAGGTTAAGACAATGAAACTACTGATAACCATAATGGCCGTGACGGCCCTCGTGGGCGTGTCCGTGTTCTCGGTGCCGGCCTTGGCACAATCGACCTCATCACTGAACTTTGACAAGGACGCGTGCTACGCGCGATGCGCCTGCACCTTTGGTACCTTTACCGCGTGCGCCACGTGCAAGGCCGAATGCGACCGCCGCTATTGGAGAGCATGGGACAAGCAGATGGGGGAACTTTCCTCCACGGACAAGCCAAGCAGGAAGTCGCGGTAGACGGAGTGGTATTCCTTGAGCGTTCATCGAAGAGGACGCGGAACACAACGGTGACGGACGGTTCACGGACCGACGGGCAGGATTGCGGTGTCGGCCCGAACGGTCACGGGCTGATGTCTGGTGGACCGTGGCCGCGGGACACCGGAAAACATGTGCAATTTTAGTTGGTTGGCGGACATCGCCCAATGGAGCCTTCTTTTCCAGAACAAACCGCGGCCATGGGTGACTCAGTAATAGGGGCCGCAAGACGCGGTTCGTGCGGCTTGCGTGAAACGGACCTTTAAGCTCATCTCATCGCCAAAAACCTTAACCGCCTGTATCGCGTCGAACAGGCTGCGTGAAAGATTATACTCGGGAAGGAGTATGAATGTCGGAGCAGAGTACTATTCCCTCACGACCTCACCATAAGCTTTTCATCCGGTCGCCGTTCAGGATCTTCGCGGTCTTGACGGCGCTGCTTGTCGTGGGTCTTTGTTACGCCGCGGCCGCGTGGGCCCAGAATCGCTCGGTTGCGGGGCTGCGGGATCTCCAATCCGCGTTCCGGACCATTGCACAAAAGGTCAAACCTGCCGTAGTCAATGTGTCTGCGGTACAAGTGGTGACGGCACGCCGAGCCGTACCCGAGATAGACCCGTTCTTTAGGGATCATCCCTTTTTTCGGGAGTTCTTCGGCGACGATCTTTTCAGGCAATTCTTCTCTCCGCAGGAAAGGTCGGGCCGGCAACAAAGGCACGGCATGGGTTCCGGCTTCATTTTCGATCCACGAGGGTACATCTTGACGAACGGTCACGTCATCAAGGGCGCGGATGAGATCCAGGTGACCATCGCGGGAAAACACAAGTACAAGGCCGCGTTGATCGGCGTGGATCCCAAGACGGATGTTGCCGTGATCAAGATTCAGGGCACGAATTTTCCGTATGTGGAACTCGGGAGTTCTCGAAGTCTGGAAGTCGGTGATTGGGTATTGGCGATCGGTAATCCCTTCGGTCTCACACAGACGGTGACCGCGGGCATAGTGAGCGCCAAGGGGCGGTCCAAGATGGGGATTCTCGAATATGAGGACTTCATCCAGACCGACGCGGCCATCAATCCGGGAAATTCAGGCGGTCCGCTGGTCGACATAGACGGCAGGGTAGTGGGAATGAATACCGCGATTCTCTCCCGAAGCGGCGGATACATGGGAATCGGGTTTGCAATACCCGTCGATCTGGTGAAAAGAGTGATCGAGGGCGCGTTGACCAAGAGAAGCGTGAACCCCGGTCGCGCAAACGTTCCTCCCAACCGGGCTTTGAGGCAACCACCGGCTCCCGTGCCGCAGGACCCTCCCCCTCGCGGAAGGTACCCGGCCGGTTTCGGCCCCGGTAGCGACATATAGACAGCTCAGTTTGGGAGCCGGCTCTTTCGCCGCGATCGCGAAGGTACGACTTTTTCCTTGGTGTCGGGACGTTGTGGTCGGAAGTTTACGATCCGTTGCAACTTTTGCTTTTCTTTGCGGGCAAACAATAGTAGTATGAGACTACACCCCTAGAATTGGAGGATCGAATGAAGATCGGAGTGGTCCGCGTTTCCGGAATACTAATGGTATGTGCTTGTATTCTCGCCGGAACATGCTCTTCCGCTCTGGCAGGCATCCCAGAGGGTTATAGAGACATAAAACTCGGTATGAACAAGGGCGAAGTCCTCAATGTGATGAAGAACAGCCCTATACACTTCTCGTATGACGACATGGGTCGGGAGATCGGAGAGATCGTTCGTGGAGACAACCTGTTCCGATACGCGACCTATCGTTTCGACGCGCAAGGCATTCTTGTGGAAATCGGCCTGCAAATGCGTGAAATTCTCGGTCGTGACAAGGTCCTGGACATGTTCAATCGACAACACGGCCTGAAGATATCCCCGAGCCACGGGACCGTGGAGCTCGATCGTAGTATTGAAGTTCGAGACAACGGCCTGATCATGAAGATGAATCCCAACGCGGATCAACGTTCGGCAAAAGGCGAGACTTCCCGAGATCTTCGGTGAATCGTCGCTCTCACGGAAGTCTTCGCCGCGGCTCCTCCCGTAATCGGACTTGATAAGTCCGGCTGTGGTGTTGTTCCGTGTTGAGATTGCCTGTCAACGGTCGCCGGGATACCCTCCACTTCAACACTGAATGCACATGGGCAACGCCGTTCGTGTTTGCATTCGGCATGCCGACGCAGTACAATTGCATGTGAATGACTTCGGTACCGATCGCTTACAGGGGAGGTGAGCCGATGACCGCGCGAAAGAGGGCTTTGCCTTACGGCTGGTATCCCGCCTCAGCCGCCGACTGTGAACGTGACATTTCGGATTTCCTGCGGGGGTTCACGCCGCCCGAAGGCGCATGGCTCGGCGGTGTGGCTCCGCATGCAGGATGGTACTTCTCCGGAAGGGCCGCGGCCCGTGTAATACGCACCCTGGCGGCATCCGCGAAACCGGATCGTGTCGTGCTCTACGGAGGGCACCTTCCGGCACACGGCGATCCCGTCATCTATACCGAAGACTCATGGGAGACGCCCATGGGGCCGCAGGCCATGGACCGGGCCTTTGCGGAGGACCTGGCGTCACGAGGCGACGCGTTGCGGGCATCTCCCGGCTTTGACGACAACACCGTGGAAGTCCTCCTCCCGTTCGTGAAACATTTCTTCCCCACGACTCCGATCGTTGCCGTCCACGCTCCCTCGTCCACACGTGCCGTGCGTCTTGCCGAAGCGGTGTACTCCCGTCTGCAAGAGAAGGGGCTGTCCGCCGTGTACATAGGGTCCGCGGATCTCACCCACTATGGACCGAACTATGGTTTTTCTCCGAAGGGGACGGGAGAGGAAGCCGTCAGATGGGTAAAGGAGGTCAACGACAGGTCGCTCATCGACAAGGCACTGGCCATGGACGTCCAAGGGCTGCTCGATGACGCGAGCTTTCGGCACAACACCTGCTCGGCCGGTCCCATCGCGTCGGTACTCGCCTCGGTTGCCGGATACGGCTCGAAACGCGGGAGCCTCATCGAGTACTACACGAGCTACGACGTCATGCCCAACTCGAGTTTCGTCGGATACGCGGGGATGGTCTTCTGATACGGAGCGGTTGCGGACACCGGGTGCGAAAAAGTGCCTTCGGGGCGTCCAGGGCCTATGCATATGGTTGTCCGCGTACGCGGTTGCTCAAATGGGGACACCTCTTATGCCCGAGCAGTGGGAGACGTGCCCCGTTCCCGTGCCTTCACGTGGTTCTCGTAATTCTCGCACACCTCGTCAACGGCTGCAATCTCGTAGAGTTTCTTGTCCTCTTCAACTCCTTTGAGGCAGACAACAAACTCGCTCGCCACACTGAGCTTGCCGCAAATGCCGTTGTACGTCTCTTCCGAAATGACCACCTTTCCACCGGACGCGGCATATTGGATACGATCCGTCAGGTTTACGTTGGCACCCACGATGCCATATTTCGCCCTGGTATCGGTGCCGATGTTGCCGACGATCACCTCGCCGGTATGAATCCCGATTCCCATGGAAAGTTCGGGCAGCCCCAATTCGACGTTCTCCTTGACGAAGCTCTTCATTTCCTGCTGCATTTCCAAGGCGCAGTGGAGCGCGTCCACGGCTCTCATCGGGACGTCCGTCTCCACACCGTTGAAGAAAACGAGGATGGAATCTCCGTAGAAGTCGACGATGATCCCCTTGTAACGCTCGATTACCGAGATCATGCGAGCAAAGTAGCGATTGAGAATCTTGATGACTTCTTCGGGCTGGAGCTTCTCGGACATGACGGTGAAATCTCGTATGTCCGACATCATGATCGTGACCTTCTTGATTTCCCCGCCGAGCTTCAACGCGTCGGGACGTTTCATCAATTCTTGTGCCACGCTTCTATCCACATATCGCCCGAAGGTTTGCTCGATCAAGTCGCGCTCCTGCAGCCCCGCGGTCATCGCGTTGAAGCTGCGGTAGAGGAGCCCGATGTCGTCCAGCTGGTCCTCCGGAAGTGTGACCGTATAGTCCCCGCGGCGGACCCGTGCCGCAGCCGACGTGATCTCGGCGATCGATTTCCCCACGGAGCGCGTCGACATGCGAATCAGCATGAGTATGGCCCCGATGACGATGATTCCTGCAATGGTGTAGTACGACAGGAATTTCACTATCGGTGCCATAATGACTTTGCCCTGCGAGAACAAGACGATGTACCAGTTCATTGACGGAATCTTGTAAAACCCGATCACCACCGCCGGAGGATGGCCCTTTCCGAAGACCGTGCCGAACGGCTTACCTTTGATCTGTTCCAGCACGTCCTTCTCGAGGCTATCGCCATTGTCTCCGAGCCTCTTTCTCCCCGAAAAGGATCTGTCCGTCGCGGTCAGAAACTGGCCCGTTCCGGTGACGAGCGCGGCGGTACTGCCTTTCCACAGCTTCATCTGCTTGATGGGTTCGAGAAAAGACTCCAGACTGATTCTCACGACGATTCGGCCTTGCGGCTTGCCGTCGTTCGGGGCGATGGTTTGCACAATGCGGAGCGACCGATCCAGTGCATTGGGATCCATGATGGGAGCGCAGAAACTGAAGTCTCCACAGAGTTCCATGGTGTACAGGCCTTGAACGGTTTCACCGTCATCAAGGGGATCGCTTATGCTCCGCCCGTATTCCGGTTTCGAGGGCTCGATCGTTTCGATGTCGACGAAACGCACGCCTTCCTTTTCCACGAGCTGCTGGATCAGGAAGGCCTGCGTGATGTGACCGTTCGGCACGCCGTAGGTCTTGTCGATAAGACCCATCAGCTTAAGTTTCTCCTCGAGCTGCAGATTTATCTGATACGCGGCCTTCTCCAACTTCACGTGCGTGGATTCGACCCGTTGATCCAGCAAGTAGCCTCGCGCGTAGAAGAACCCGCCTACCCCCACGATCAGGAGTATGAACGACACGGGAAGGAGAAGAAAGACCAGAAAACGCTTTTCAAGTGAATAGATCATTGCACCTTCCGCAAAGACAACCTCTGCAATTCCACGGCAGTCATCATTCTCAGTATGCGTAGACTTTCGGAGAAGGCAATATCACGGTGCCGGGACAATCCGACCGGTGCCGTGAAAGCCGGCCCCCGCACCTAACCGCACCTTCCAAAAGCCATACGGAGGGCCACTCTTAGATCAAACCGTTCGGGTTGTCAATAGCCCCGATTTCTCGGTTATGGATTCATGTTATGCGGCATTCGCATCATTACTGAAAACCAACGAGGCGACGATTTC
This sequence comes from Desulfomonilaceae bacterium, assembly GCA_031082285.1. Taxonomy (GTDB): domain Bacteria; phylum Desulfobacterota; class Desulfomonilia; order Desulfomonilales; family Desulfomonilaceae; genus JAVHLK01. The sequence continues at coordinate 73,970 of JAVHLK010000007.1, read as the reverse complement.
GGTCCTCGTTAGTCCTCCGTGAGCCGGCACGCGCCGTGAGAGAAATAGTTGAAGCGTTGTGCCCTGACATAGGTCACCACATCGATGCCGCTCTGTTCGGCCATGACCACGGCCAGCGCGCTGGCGCTGGAACGGGAAACGATCAACGAGAACCCGCTTCTGGCGGCTTTCGTCAGTACTTCCGAAGTGATACGGCCCGTCGTGAGCAACAACTTGTCGGACGTGTCGATTCGACTAAGAAAACAATGTCCTACGATCTTGTCCACCGCATTGTGCCGCCCCAAGTCTTCGAGGATCAGCAGTGTCGCGGACGCGTCCGCGACGGACGCGGCGTGGACTCCGCGAGTGATCGAGTAGATTCCCCGATAGGTGTCCAGTTCGCGCATGCGGTCGAGAATGGTGCTGCAGGCGACCTTGAGCGGATCCGGCCTGCTCTTGCGAGGCGCGTTCTCGGCCTGGGTCGAGAAAACCAGTCCGCCGGCGCACCCCGACGTGAGCATGCCCTTGCGTTCGAGCTTTTCCAGACGCTCCCGAGCAACCTCCAATTCAACACGCACCAGCCTGCTGCCGTGATCGACCTGGAATTCCAGGATCTCCCCCGGATCCGTCAAGACTCCTTCGGACACGAGGAAACCTGCAAATAGTTCCATGAGCCCGGTCGGCAGCGTGGCGATGGAGAGAATTTCCCGATCGTTCACGAAGAGCGTGTACGGGACTTCTCTGGCCAATTCGATGTCCTTGTTCTCCAGGCTTCCCCTGTTGTACCGTACCACCGGGAAAGCCGCGGTCAGCCGTACGCCGGAATCGTTCACATTGTCCGTCACCGGTCCTCCCTTGTTTCCACATTACATTCCGCATGTGCATCGCGGAAAAACAAATTCAACGCTCCGTGAGTCGGCGGTCATTCCCTTCACCGGCCTGTTCTTTCTCGGGAGACGTGCCGGCCGGGTTGTCCTGTCCGAAAAGATCTCTAAACTGTGTATCGGCAAACTCCTCGCACCGGTCATGAAGGCTGATGTACGCGTCCAGTAATTCCTGTCCTGCAGCGGTGAGTCTGGACCCGCCGCTTGTCCTTTCCACGACCGTGAAACCGCACCGCTCCTCTGTGGCCTTAATCTTTCCCCAGACCGCCCGGAACGGTTGCTTGAGCTTCTGAGCGGCCTTGTTGATGGAACCGACTTCATCGATGGCCCGGAGTATCCTCAATCTCCCGGTGCCGATCACAAGCTTTCCCTCGTCGTTTTCAATCCATATCTTGGATCGGATTTTGAGAGCCATGTGCCTCCATCCTTTGGGATTTCGCGACGCGGTTGCAGATCGCTCCATCCGCTCCGATCGCTGCCGCCGGAGTCACGGAATCCGCCGCGGTCGAGATCACGGAGAAGCGGCGGTCCGAATGCCCTTGAGCCGGTACGTCGACCCGGACCGTCCATGCCGAAAAAGGAACCATACAACAGCACTCAACAACAACATTATAGCCATAATCGATTCGAGATGCAAAAAAGGGTGCAGAGAGGACGGCCGTTGTGCTATGCACCCATGAGTGAACGCCGCGCGGCGCGGTACACGCCGACTGCCGACGAGAACCTCCGGAACGCTCCCAGTTGTCCTTAATCTTGTCCAAAGTTCTCTCGCGGTCATTTCCAGGAGGATTTATGGAAAACACTCCCATAACCGTCGCGGTGATTTTCGGCGGCCGGTCGGCCGAACATGAAGTGTCCCTTCGGTCGGCCGCATCCGTATTTTCGGCAATGGACCGAGACCGATACGAGATCGTCCCGATCTTGATTTCCAGGGACGGCAGCTGGTACCGCAGAGAGTCCGACATGTCCGCGTTCGTGGAATCCGGCGGATTCTCCGAGGCGGATCGGGTCCTAATGTCTCCCGACCCCTTACACAACGGATGTCTGATCATGGGTGAAGATGGTTGCGTGAAGCCTCTGAAGATAGACGTCGCGTTTCCGGTCCTCCACGGCACCTATGGCGAAGACGGCACGATCCAGGGCGTGTTCGAAATGGCCAACATCCCCTATGTGGGATGCGGGGTGTTGGCATCGGCCGCGGGAATGGACAAGGTCTTCATGAAGGGCGCGTTCAGAGACAATGGGCTGTTGGTCGGCCCATTCTTCTGGTTTCTTCGATCCGACTGGCAGGACAACCGTGATGAGATCATGCAACGCCTGAAGCGAAGCCGTTTTCCGGTATTCGTAAAACCGGCGAATCTCGGTTCGTCCGTGGGGATTACCCGGGTGACCGACTCCTCGGAATTCGAGGCCGCAGTGAACACCGCGGCATCCTTCGACCGAAAGATTCTCGTGGAGGACGGCATTCAGGGTCGGGAATTGGAGATCAGCGTGCTCGGGAACGATCGTCCCAGGGCCAGCGTGGCCGGTGAGGTCGTATCGCATTCCGACTTCTACGACTATGAGGAGAAGTATCTCAAGGACACCGCGGAACTGATCATCCCGGCCGAACTCTCGACCGAAACGCTTTCCCGAGTCCAAGCCGATGCAGTAACGGCCTTCAGAGCAGTGGACGGTTCCGGGCTGGCCAGAGTGGACCTGTTTCTCACGCCCGACGACTCAATTGTCGTCAACGAGATCAATACGTTACCGGGCTTCACCTCGATCAGCATGTATCCCAAGTTATGGGAGGAATCCGGCTTGAGTTATGCCCGGCTCATCGACACGCTGGTGGATCTTGCCTTTGAACGCCATCAGGAAAAGCAGTACACACGCACCTTCAGGATATGAGCGCAGGTACGCTTTGCCGGGCTTGAGGCAGCCCCTTTATGACGGCCATGAAAGTTATGATACTCGCTGCGGGGCTGGGGACGAGGCTCCGGCCGTTGACTTTGGAACGTGCCAAGCCCGCGGTTCCCCTTCTCGGCAAACCGCTCATCATACGATTGATCCAAGACCTTCTGCACCAGGGCGCGCAGAGTTTCCGGATCAACCTGCATCACCTTCCGCACACCATAGAACGACTCTTCGAAGCCCCTTCGTGGAATTCGCTTCCCGTGTCATTCTCGCACGAACCGCGCATCCTGGGAACTGCGGGAGGGCTCAAGGCTAATGAGGAATTCTTTGATCAAGGCACGTTTCTATTGGCCAACGGCGATATTGTACTGGACGCGTCCTTACGCAATGCACTCGCGTTTCATCGCGAACGCGGTGCATTGGCGACCCTGATTCTTTGCCCTCAGACCCCGCCGTATCGGTACTATCCCATGAAGATCGACGATGAGTTCCGGCTGGTCGATTACAAGGGTTTCGGCTCCCGAAAGCCGGCCCGAAAAGAAACCTACGTGTTCACCGGCGTGCACATCCTGGAACCCGAGATCTTCGACTTCATTCCTCCGGCAACCTTCTCCGGCATTACCGATGACGCGTACGTCGCGGCACTCACACAGGGCAAAGCCCTGTACGGCTATCCCGTACAGGGGTATTGGAACGACCTGGGAGATCCCCGCAGGTACCTGAATGCCCAACGCGATCTGCTCACCGCGGCCGGCCGCCGTCCCCCCACGGCCCTCTCCCCCGCCGCGACGGTTCATACATCGTCCCGGGTGGGACCGTTTGTGTCCGCGGAAAAAGGGTGTTACTTTGATGCCCACAGTACAGCGGAAAACTCGATCCTCTGGGAACACGTAGTCATGGAAAAGGGCTCATCTGTTCAAGATTGTATCGTCGGTTCGGGTATGGTGATACGCGGTCGTCATGTGAACGAGATCATCACGCGGTACGGGGTGACGACCATTGCCTGAAGACTCTCGGCTGATCGAGCGGTTCAAATCCGCGGCGGAAAGAGTGGGAAGAATGCAAGGAGCGGTCCGCCTGGCCGGCGACGCGTCCACCCGCGTGTACTACCGCGTGTTCTACACGGATGGAGAAACCTCCATCGTCATGATTCAACCCGACCCGGGAGAGGGCCCGGAGGATACCTTCCTCGACGTGCAACGCTTCCTTCGAGAGCTCGCGCTGCCCGTACCCGAAGTCTATCTCCACGATCCCCGCGAAGGGGTGGTGATTCTTCAGGACCTGGGAGACGACCTCCTCGAAACGATCGTCGACCGATGCGACGCGGAACGGCTCGCAAAAATCTACGGGGACGCTGTGGACCTGCTCGTGACCATGCGCCGAAAGACCGCGGGGCTCACCTCCGGATCCGTCGCGTTCAGCCTGTCCTTTGACGAGCAAAAGCTCATGCAGGAACTTCGTTTCTTCATCACCCACTTTGTGGAAGGCCTCTGCAAGACCGACCTGCCCGGATCCGCAAGAAATAGCCTCGAAGAGTTCTTCCTCACCATCAGCAGATTTCTCGCGGCCGAACCTCGCGTGTTCACCCACAGGGACTATCACGCGCGGAACCTCCTCGTGCATCAGGGCCGCCTGGTCATGATCGATTTTCAGGACGCCAGAATGGGACCGGCCCAATACGATTTGGCCTCGTTGCTGCGCGACTCGTACGTTACCCTGCCCGAATCCCTTGTCGGCGAACTCATCCGTCGCTACGCGGCTGAAACACATGAACCCAGTGAAGAGCGATTCCGCTACGTCTTCGACGTCATGTGCCTCCAGAGGAACATCAAGGCGCTCGGCACCTTCGGGTTCCAGCTCTCTTCGCGAGGTTCCGACCGGTATGCTTCGTCCATCCCCCGTACGGGCCGATACATTGCGGAAAATATTGCCCGGTACGAGGAATTTGCCTGCTATCGTTCCTGCGTGGAGGATTTCATTTCGGGTCCTGCCCTGAGCAATGATCTCGCCGGCCCATAGCTCATACTTCACATTAAATATTTATTGTAACAGCTTGTAATATTTGATATAGAAAGTATCAGAGATGGACCCATCCAAATGCTCCCGGAGATGGAGACAATGAAGCACTTCGTCACGCTCTTATTGCTGATCATGACGGCCGCAATTGTTCAACCGGTGCCCGCGGTTTCTCAGACAGCGTCGATCGCGGCCGCGCTGCAACAAGTTGAGGCTCAATTGCAGACCCAGTTGGAAAGAATCAAGCACGCCAGAGAAGCGGCCGATCAATCGACGAGTCTGGCGAAAATGCGCATCGCCCGCGAACTGCTTCGGTCGGAAGCCGAAATGGAAAGACAGATCGAAATCCTGGAGAGACTCAAGGAGCAGATGCAGGACCAAACCGGCGACTCGCCTTCATCATTGGCCGGGATCAGGGACGCGTGGAACAGCGCTCTTCAGTCTGCGATCTCGGGACTTGCGCAACAGATTCAATCCACCGCCCAGTTGCTGAGTCGTATGGAATCGTTTCGAGAGAAGGTGGAGGATGGTTCGGAAGACGACCGTTCTTCGGCCTCCGTGTTTGGGGACGGGGACCTCGTGACGTCCGCGTCCGGAGGGGCGTCCCACTTGCTCGGACCGTCGCCGTGCTCGGGTCAAGGAACCGGGAGCGACCCCGCGATCCCGACGGTCTTACCCACTGCTCCCTCCACATGCCCGTTCGCAACTTCGTGGACCGTTCGTTAAGACGCTTGGCTTGGGTCTGGTACGTTCCGTCGCGGAGGGAACTTTCACCGTAACCGCGTACTCCCAAGAAGTACACGTTTTCAGAGATACGGTGCCCAATTCACGGCAATTGTCCGTGCCATGCCGGTGCCCGCGGAACAGTGAAACTCTTGACGGCTTCCCAATACATGTTGCACCCCACCGTCCGTTTCCCATGCCGTGAAAACGCTGCATGTGATACCATGGTGTCGCATTGGCCCTTGGATTTTTCTTGGGGCAAAGGAGTGATGACACATGACCGGAATACTCACGCCGCACACGGTTGAAACCCCTAAAGGAGAATTCATCGTGTATCCGGGGTCGACCGCCAAAGACGCGGAAAGCCATAAGCCTCTGTATTGGTATTACGCGCCGAAAGGTTGGGAAGGGCCTCCCTACAGTGAGGCATTCTATTCGTCGGCAGCGGCTGAAGAAGCATTGTGGGAGAGCCTTCGACCGCGGCCGTAACAGCGTGCGTACCCGAGGCATCCGTCAGGATTCGGCCGGGAAAAACCTGGGGGGCGGCACGGGCGGAATGGACGACCGAACCAAAAATATCCGGACGGCCATGACGCGCTCGGGGAGCAAGGACCGTCGGCCCGTGATGCCGGTTCAATCAAACCGGCACCGTATGGCCTTGCTCGGAGCGCACGTCTGCTCGGGATGAGACAGGGTGCGCTCCAGGGTGCAGGTCGTATCGAACCGCGGCAAGCTCTACTCCCTCGCCATGGCTCCTCCACATGCCGGGCATTTTTGCTCGAAACACGGCGATCCCGGCTGATGAGGGGTTCTTTCCCCGCAGTTCAGGCAAATGCAGTCTCCGCCTGGACCGACCCCTCGTCTTCGTCCCCCTCCCCTGCCTCCGCCTCTTCCCAAACCTCTTCCCGATCCTTGACCCTGTCCCGGAGTTCCTGTTCGATCTTCTTTCGGCATTGTGACTCAGTCCGTTTCGTATGTTGGTCGGGCATCTACCACGCCCGTGTCATATTGTTTCCGAATCGGCTCGACGGTGCGGTTCGTGAACACGCAAACCCGCATTTCGCGCCTTCGGCGAGTGAATGGTCCGGGTCGCTCTCCATGCGCCGCGATCACGCCGAATCCTCCCACCTTACTCCTTCCTCTCCAGCTCCTCCAGGCGAGCCTTCATTGCCGCAATCTCACCCTCGGCCGCCGAGAGTTCGGCTCTTAGAGCGTCCGCTTCCTCTGTCGGTGACGGCGGCGCCCAGCCTGCTGCGGGCACTCCGCCGTACCACCCCATGCCTCGGCCTCCGAAGCATCTTCCGCGTCCTCCGCCCCATGGGGCCCCTCCGCGTCCGACTCCTCGAAGACTTCCTCGCGCGAAGCGCCCGCCTTCACCTGCGTACCCGCCGCATCTACCCATTCCCCATCCGGTTCTGGGACCCGCGCCATATGGTCCTGTTCTGTCGAAACCCGGCATGATTTTCTCTCCTTTGTGGTCAGTGTTGCACACTGATTCCTTTGCATTGGGGCTCTTAGGCCTCGTCTTCTCCGCCGACGCCGTCTGCACACGAGAGTACCCGGCACTGCATATTCCGGGTCCATGATGGTGCCACGTCCATATAGGCATTTGGGATCGTCGGTATCCCTCATGCCGACCATGCGACAAGCCCTATTCCTTCCCTATTGATCTGATCCTCAACCCTGCAACTTGTTGCCCCGGAGTGCAACACATCGATCCCGCGTTCTTTGAGTCGAAGAGCCCTACCTTGACGGGATACAGCGGTCCGGTCTTGCTCAGCTACCACTACCTGTGCGGTCTCGTCCCGGGTGAAGATCGGTATGTTTCTGCACGTGCCGCACACCGGCGCGACACGGTCTTGATGATTGGGAATTGCGATCTTCATGATGATCTCCGACCTGTTTTTATGCAATCGCCATGCCACACGGTGCGTTAACCCGTAAGTCATTGGATAGATATAAGGTTTCTGGCAATCCGGATCTTTAACACGGTTAGGCCGGTGTATTGTGTGTCCTAGGCGACAAAAGTGTGACGCATTTTGCACCCTACGTTGAGAGGGCAACAAAGCTGGTCAAGAGGACACCCTGAAAGGTTCCAAAGCCATTGAGTGTAAGTGGCTCGGTCTTGGGCGACAGTCAGTCCTCTGATTGGCTCTTGCACGTAAGCGGTAAAAGAAGTCTCGCCTTGTGGTGTCGGCAAGCAATTCTCTCTGTTCCCCTCTGAAAGTCCGACATCCACTTCCGCATTGGTCTTCCACCAGAAGGGTTGCTCTCAGGGGCCGCTCACTTTATTCCTTTAACTGACCTCCCGACACACGCATGCAGACCCTGTCGGCGATTTGGGCAACTTGTTCCAAGTCCACTCGCCGAAAGATCCGGGATACGACGGCTCAGCAGGTTCGGGCATGCGAACCCGTTGAGCCGCAGGGGTGCAGAATATGCTCTTGTCGATTGTCCGGTCGAGGCTCTTACCGTCGAGGGACTTTCTTCTTAAGCCGTCTTGGCGGATTCTTCCCGACCGTGATCTTCGATATGCATCACATGCGACAGCACATCATGCAGATGCGCGTCCAGGTCGCGTACATGGGTTTTTAGTTCCGCCAATTGTCCGCCGCAATCAACTTGGCATTGATCCAGATCCCTTTCCAGGTGTTCGATGTCGGAGTGGACATGTTCCATGTCCGTCCGGAGGTGCTGCAAATCATCGCGAAGCAATCCCATAGCGTCAACTCCTTTCCTTTTGAGTGTTTTGTCGATCGAACGATCGAAACCGTCTACTTCATGTCGTGGGCCTGGACCCAGATGACGGCGTCGAGTGAAAGCGGTTTTCCTTCGTGTTTCAACTCTCCACCGGCACCCAATGCGCAGAATCCCCACCAGCCTGCCCTGGGAATGCCGTAGGTAAACTTTCCGTTCTCGTCTGCGAGGATCGTTTGCGTGACGAACGCATCCTGAGGAGCCTCAACGCCAGCCTTTTCTGCGAATGAATGTCCTTTGACCGCGTGGTTCAAGTATTCCACCTCGATCTCGGCGCCGGGCACGGGAACATATTGTTCACCTTGTTTCCGGACAACAATTCCGCGAAACACGTTTCCCGTCCACAGTCCGTAGGGTTTGTCGAGCGGCACGATTTCTACGGGAAGACCTGCCGGTTTGTCCCAGTCCGTGGGCGCGCCTCCTCGGTTCACGATCGTCTTCGCACATTGCTGAATGTAGGAGTCTTCGGATTTCTCGAAATACGGTCCCGGGTCAACGTAGAATACGAAGTCACCCATGCCTTTGAGCCTGAAATCCGTGAGATCGTACCCTTTGCCGTCGTTCGACAGGCTCTTGAAGGCTATCGGTTTAAGCTCGGCAAGGAGGTCGTTCTTATCTCCCTTGTGCTTGACGCCGAAGGCCTTGGGAGGATGTATCTTGCCGGATGCATCCTCTCCCATATTCATGGTGTGTCCCGCTTCGAACGGATGGGTAAAGACAAGAAGCAGGTTGATTTTGCTTGAATCGTCTGAAGTGAGGGCCGATTTCGGCGTGTAGAGGACCTGGAAATGGGCAAACGCGGGCACGGCCGCGAACACTGCAGCGATAAGGGCAAAGGGAATGATTCGAAACGTCTTGCTTAAATGCATGAATCTCTCCTTGTTGCGGATGCCGGCGATCTCGGATTGAATCACCGGGTGTGATACGGTAAACTCTCATCGGTTTGGGACCACGATCCGCAAGCTGTGGAGTCGCATGCGGGTCGATCTCAATCGAAACGGGTCGGCTTTCCGCTTTGCGGAATTCCGTGTGCCGGTGGACGGACTCGTGGCGGAGCACCGGCCGGCACGGTCGACCTCCACCACAAACAGAGTTAATAGAGGCCGGATACGGATGGGCTTACACCTCCTTTCCTCGACGGGATACCCCGGAGTTTCTCCCCATGGTGTACCCGACATAGTATGCAACGATCGACACGATGACGATCAAGGCAACCGCGGTAACGATTTGAGTGATCATCATCATTTCAAATGCTCTCACCATACCTGGACTCATAACGGCCGTCGAAGCTGCATAGGTCGCCGGGGCCGCGGGTGCCGGAACGGCGGTGGGAGCAGGCGCGCCCTTTGGTGCCGTTTCCTCGCCGGACGGCGCTTCCACTGCAGGCTTCGGTTGAACAGCCGGAGGTTTTCCTTCTTCCTTCGGCTCGACCTTTACCGCTTCTGCGGAAGTCGGAGCCGGTCCCTCTACGGTCAGCTTGTGACCCTCACCTGCGTCAAGCGTGACGGTGTGCTTCACCTTCGGGACGGGTAGTTCCAGGGTACCGTCTTCCCCGACCCGGTGTTCGGACAACACTTTGCCGGTCGCGTCGTCCTTGATGACTATTTTGTGACCCGCGGCCGACGAACCGTCTGAAAAAGCGGCCTCGATGTACATCGTACCGTCCTTGTTGTCCTCAACGGCCAGCAGAGGTTTGTGCGCAAACGCGCAGTGGATTGAAAACACGAGCATGATTGCCGTGAGGGAGCCCATCAGGGTAAAACGTTGCAACATGGAATACTCCTCGCCGCGAGATCGTATGGGTTAGATGAGCAGGGGACCCAGTTGAAAAACCAGACAGGCAAGAATGAAGCCCGTAACGATCGGATAGATCGTCGCGAAGATCATCCATCCCGTACTCTGCGTCTCATGCCTGATCATGATGAGGGTTGCCAGGCACGGAGGGAAAAGGGCAACGAAAACCAATACGGCCAGTCCGTGCCACACGGTCCAGCCGGACTCCGTTCTGCGGATCGATTGCTCCAGCGTACCGGCTTGCGAGCCCTCTTCAAAGCTGTATATGGTGCCCAACGTACCCACGAGACTTTCCTTCGCCGCGAAGGAGCTTATGATGGCGATATTGATGCGCCAATTGAACCCGGCCCACATACTCACCGGTTCCAGTGAGCGACCGACACGGCCGGCCCAGCTTGCATCGATGATTTCTTTGCGCCGTTCCCTCTTGATCCCGCGCACCTTACGCTCGAAGCGTTTCAGCTTCGAGGCCGCTTCTCGTGCTGCGGGGTCGATCATGCCGTCCGCGGTGACGCCGTTGTTGGCGAGCGCGAAGAACGCGGGATTGCGCGTGGAAAATGTTCGCTCGACCTCTTTCAATTCGTGTGCGTCTTCACCGGCATTCCGCTGCGCTTCGTTGAGTCCGTCCCGATAATGCATGAGATCGACCAGCGAGTCGCCGCTCAAATACCTTGCATAGCGATTGGACGGTGCGATAGTGTCGTACAGGTCTTTTTCGGCTTCGGCGAGTCGCGCGTCGTAGTGCATCTCGCGCTCGAATCCGATGCCCGGAAAGGTAACAAAAAACCAGACCCCAACCATAACAACGGCCACGATCGTCACGATCTTCCTTATGAAGAGCCATACACGTTCGACCGCCCGCGAGAGGACCCCGCGAATTGTGGGCACGTGGTAAGCGGGGAGTTCCATGACGAACGGCGCCGATTCCCCGCGCACCAGATAGCTGCTGAACAGCTTTGCAATTAGGAGTGCCACAAAAAAACCGAAAAGGGAGATGCCGAACAACACCAATCCCTGGTACGCCGAAAAAAACAAGCCCACGATAAGCACGTAGAACGGTATCTTGGCCAGGCAGTTCATCAACGGCATGATGAGAATGGTGATGAGCCGCGCCTTCTCATCTTTCATGGCCCGCGTTGCCATGACCCCGGGTACCGCGCAACCGCCGACAACCACGCCGCCGAGGATCAACGGAAGCGTGGATTGGCCGTGAAGACCGAACGATCTCAAAATGCGGTCCATGATGAAGGCCATCCGGGGCATGTACCCGCTGTCTTCCAATATCGCAATGCATCCGAACAGGATCAGAAATATGGGGACGTAGTACAGGATCGCGATGACGCCGCCCACCAGCCCGTCGAGAACAAGGCCCTGCAACAAACCGCTTCGAATGAGATCCGGCGTCGGGGCAAACAGGCCGGCAATAATCTCCTTGCCCTCCTGCAATGCCGGGAAGAAACGGTCTGCCAACACGGTCCCGTAAACCATGGTAGCCTGGTAAAAGGTGAGCAGTATGCCTGCGAGAATAATCGGCGCCAAGATCGGTTGGAGTACGATGGAATCGATCCGGTCGGTCACGCTCCGCCGATCGAAATCCCGACCTTCGATCGCCCTGGCGACTATCTCGCCGGCAGCGTGGTATCTGCCGGCAGCGATACTTTTCTCCGGCGACCTTTTAAAGCTCTCAATGTACTCTCTTCGCAGAAAATCCACGTATTCGACAAGATCTCCCACGTTGCCCTCCCGGGCAACCTCATGGCGGCCGACCAACCTCTTGCGCGCTTCCTCGTCGTTTTCCATCAATTTGACCGTCAACCAGCGACGAGGAAGGGAGTCCACGGAAGCCCGGGATTCTTCAAGCCGAGCGTCCAGACGTTCAAGAAACGATTCAAGCTCCGCATCATATCGAATGTATCGGCGCGCCCTCGGCGATTGCCCGACGGCGCGCTCTACCGCATGTACCAATTCTCTTTTACCGAGCCCCTTCTTGCCGACCGTCGGCACCACCGGCATGTCCAATTCGTGTTCCAGGACCTCGAGATCGATCGCCAGGCCGCGGGATTTTGCGGTATCCATCATGTTCAGGCACAGCACTATCGGGATGTCCATCTCCCGGAGCTGAAAAACCAGGTAAAGGCTTCGTTCGAGATTGGAGGCGTCGACAACCGCCACCAAGGCCTCGGGTTTTTCCGTGAGGATGAAGTCCCGTGCTATGCGCTCTTCCTGCGTATAGGATGTCAGACTATACGTACCGGGTAGATCGACCAGCCGGACCCGAAGCGTCGTTGTAGCAAAACTTCCCCACTTTTTCTCAACTGTTACCCCCGGATAGTTGGCCACGTGTTGCCGCGCTCCCGTGAGCATATTGAATACGGTCGACTTACCGCTGTTGGGCTGCCCGGCTAGGGCAACGGTTACTTCGCGGGCCTGTTGTTTCATACCCGCTCCACTTCGATACCGCCGGCCTCGCTTCTCCTCACGGCAATAAGATTGTTGCGGATGCGAATGTCAATCGGGTCGAGCAGAGGTGCGTTGCGAACGACTTCGATCCTTGCGCCCTCGACAAAACCCATGTCCAAGAGTCTTTGAAGCACGGCTCCTTCCAGGTGAACGTCGCGCACCACACATGCCTGTCCGGGCAACAATTCGTCCAGTGTCATAATGTCCTCCATACTCTTGGATCGTTTCTCCTAGACTCAATCGGAGGCCACCAGTATCTTGCCGGCCATGCCGCTGCCGATGGCCAATCGCGTTTCGCCAACCGCCACCAGAGCTCCCCCTCCCCTTACGTTGGCTGTGCGAATAAGCTCCACGGCGCTGCCCACATTGAGGCCCATGTCGATCAGACGTGTCTGAAAGCTGCGACCTCCCATCAGGGCCACAACGAAAGCCTTTTGCCCCGGTTTTAGCTCGTTCAGCGGCCTCACCGCGTCCTCATACATTGTCGGCTCCTTTTCCCTCAGAAGATTATGCTTACGCTTTGTTCACGCGGGCCTTCGGCCTCGAGGCGGTATCCTGGGAACCCTCGGCGGCTCCGTCGATTTCTCCGATACTGCACGCGCAGGTCCCGCAATTGCCGCTGCAGCCACACGCGCCGTCCCCACGATCGGCTCGGAAAAGGTTTGCAAGCCGGAGCGTCAGTATCACAAGAGCACCAAACACGATTGCACACACGACGACCAAATCCCACACGATAACCTCCGCGGGGCCCTGAGGCCCCTTACAGTCCTTTCACAATATTCCCGGCATCGCGCCGGAAATAGATTCTTCCACCTCTAAACATTGGCGCGGCTTCTCATTGTCAATGCGGTGTTTTCCATGCTTCATGATTGCGGAGCCACATACCTTCTTGAAACGGCGGCAGATTGAGCTGTCTCTTTTTGATAGACAGCTCGAACTCTATTCGAGGGCTCGATCATTGTCAAGCTTTTTCTGATCGGCACAATAGGCTCACCTACAGGCTTCGATCGGCTTGCATGGAAAAAGATCTCTCGTGAGCGACGGTCGGCACCCGATAGGGCGGCATCTCAAGTACGAACGGCGCGGACTGCCCCCCCAGCAGAGTGGAACGAAGAACTCGCGCGGAGACGAGCACGAATCCCCAGGAGATGAGCGTCAGCGCAAACATCATTGAGGCCTTGTCGCCGGGGAAGAATGCCGCGATGAGCAACGCGTACACGGGGAGCTTGGCGCCGCAATTCATGAGAGGCGCCACGAGAATGGTCGCAAGCCGCTCCTTGGGCTCCCTCAACGTTCGGGTAGCCATGACTGCGGGGACCGCGCAGCCGCCCGCGATCCCGCCTGAAACCATCAGGGCCAGGACCGAGGAACCGTGAAGTCCGAACGACTTGAGAACCCGATCCAACATAAAGGCAACACGCGCCATGTACCCGGTGTCCTCAAGTATTGCGATGGCGAAAAACATGAACGCAATCAGAGGCACGAAACCCATGACGCCGCCCACGCCGTCAATCATACCGCTGACCACCAGAGACTGAATGAGACCCTCAGGAATGGCCGCTGCCGCGAATCCGCTCAGCCGCGCGAAGAAGGCCTCGAAGTAGCCGACCAGAGGCTCGCTCCCCACGAAGGTGCACTGGTAGATGCCGTAAAGGATGAGCAGCATAATGACGGGCCCCAAGAGTCGGTGAGTAAGTACGTTGTCGATCTTATCGCTCAGATACACCCGATCGAGTCGGTCAACAACCACGGACTCCTTCACCGCGCCCGCAATGAAGCCGTATCGTCCATCGGTCACGGCGATATCCGCGCCGTCGCCGAATACTTCCGAGATATGGGATCGGCTTTTCCGTGCCTGATCGAGCACTCCGTCGTTACCGTACCGTTGCTCGACGAGTTTCTCCACCTCGGCATCGCCTTCCAGAAGTTTCACGGCCAACCATCGAGTCGGTACGCGGTCCTCGGGAGTCGGGCCGGACTCCAACTTCTCCTCGATCTTGGTGAGTTCATCCTCCACCTCAAGACCATACGTCACATGCGAGGCCGAGTAATCGCCGGCAGGTTTGTCGGCCTCCTGCACCGCCACCTCGAGAAGCTGCTTGATACCCTTTTCCTTCTTGCCGTTTGTGGTAACAATGGGCACACGGAGTAACCGAGCCAACCGCTCATGATCGATTTTCATTCCTCGGCCGTTTGCTACGTCGATCATGTTCAGAGCAAGCACCACCTTGACGCCCATCTCCATTAATTGAACCGCGAGATAGAGGTTCCTCTCGAGGTTTGCCGAGTCCACCACGTCCACGACCACGTCCGGATCGCCCTTCATGACGAAATTCCGGGCCACGATCTCATCCTCGGAAAGCGCGGTCAGCGAATATGTTCCCGGAAGATCCACTACGTGAACCACTCTGCCGTTATGGGAGGTAGAACCTTCCTTCTTCTCGACAGTTACCCCGGGCCAGTTTCCCACGTGTTGCCGCGCTCCGGTGAGCGCATTGAATATGGTTGTCTTGCCCGAATTGGGATTTCCGGCTAGAGCTATGGTAATGGGCTTACTCACTGTTTCGTACCTCCAAATCCGCCCGATCCATCAGGATGAGAGCAGCCTGTTCCCTTCGGAGGCTCACATGGTAGCCCTTGACAAGGTATTCCACCGGATCCTTGAGCGGAGCGGCTCTCACCACCTGCACTTCCATACCCCTGGTAAAGCCCATTTCGCACATTCGGCGTCGAGACTCACCGTCGCCTCGAACCGTCACGATCCGACCCTTTTGGCCCTGCAAGAAATCAGAAAGCCTCAAGGCCTCACCAGTTCTTCCCATTCGATTTCTATGTCCTTCTTCGTTCACTTTGCTCCTCCGTTATGCGGTATGTGTGGATTTCAGAATTCGTCGTGCTTCGCACGTCATTCCGTCGGATGCAATCCTCACCGGATGTCTCTCTCTGGTTTCCCCAACCGTGCAGACAACCGATCGAAGACTATATCGGGCAATGCGTGTTGCATGCGACATGCGGCCTCATCTGCAGCGCCTTCGTCTATATCGAGAAATTTCACAAGATAGTCTCGGATAATTCCGCGGCGAGTCATAATCCTCTCGGCTGCCTGTCGTCCCATGTCCGTGAGGGCAACGTCGCCGTACGGTTCGTACCGGATGAAGGATCCTTCGGCTAAGGACCGCAACGCCGCGGTCACACTGGGCCTGTTCACTCCGATCCTTGCCGCGATCTCGCTCTGCCGGGCACGACCTTGCCGGGCTTCCAGAAGCAGGATTTCGACCAAGTAGCATTGCCGGCTGGGTGTCAAGCCATTCGCGTGTTGCATTGAGGTTCCTAGTGCGCAAACCCTGATGTAGATATCTCTCTTTTTGTTAGACCGGTCTACCTTATAGTGGCCTATCGCCGTCTGTCAAGTCTTTTTATTGAGCGCGCCGGAGATGCCCACCAATGAGGTCCTCGTGGGTGTTAGATGCTTCTAACTTTGCTACCACTGTTTAAGTTTGTCTTGACAAACTTGCTCACCCAAACGTAGCATCCGGCAAAATCCCTATTAATAGCTGGATCAATCTTATAAATGCCGGCGGTCGACGGCTCCTGTGACCCGTCGCAGCGGCCCGTCCGCCGCTCAGGCGTGAATGTGGAGGAAGGAGAATGTTCGAAAGAAAGAAACGGTCCCCGGCACTCGTCATGCTGGTCGCGCTTTGGTTGGTTTTCGGGTCCGGTGTCGCCGCGGCTTGGGAGTTCTCCATGGAAGGCGCTTTTTCATGGGAATATGAGGCGATCGGGCAATTGGGTCAAAACGGTTTCTTCGGACGGTACGACGTTGATGCGGGCAGCGGCATCGCACTCGCGCCGGCGGGAACCTTCGCGCCGCTCAACGCGTGGCTGGGTGAGCAGGGGGGCGGCATCGTTTCAGGCACGGACGGTTCGTGGAACACACAGTACATGACGGTCGACATGGAGTTGAGGATGAACCCGGCCTTGCGAATCCGGGGTCAGTACTACATCGGCGAGTGGAACCCTCCGTCGGACGCGGCCACGGGCAATCTCGTCGCGTCGGAATACCTCAACGACCGTTTTCCGGGAATTCAACAGGCCATGTCGCCGGGGTACTGGAACTACCTGAACCTGAGCGCGCAGCTGCCGTGGGGAATCTTGTCGTTGGGCAAGAGGCCAAGCGTCTGGGGAACCGGTCTGAGTTGGAACGGGGACGAATCACGCACTTCGGAGTCCTTCTCGATCACCGCGCCGTTCGGGCCGCTTCGATTCGGCCTGGCCTTCTATCCGTCCAGGAGGGGCTCTTCCGGCGACTACTACAATCCGGATTTCGACAAGAACAATACGCGTCTCTGGGATGCGACCGCGCCCAACATCACGTATCGTTGCGCCGCGTTGGACACGGGTGTGATTTTCGTGGCCAATAATCGGCATCGCGGGGGCGAAGGCATTGTCGACACTCCTGCGAACCGTCAGACCGAATATGGGTACCGTGACCGGCACGAGACCTACGGGGGCGCGTACATCAAGTATTATCCGGGTCCCCTCTTTTTCAACGCGGAAGTGACGTGGCTGCAGCAGACGAACAGAAACCGAAGGAAAGACGCCGGCGGCGGTCCCGCGGTAAATGTCCGGGACACCTACGTCGAGCATTGGCGCTGGATGACCGAGATAGCCGCTCTGTCCGGTCCAATGAGAACCTCGTTGCTTTACGCGTGGTTTTCCGGCGGGGATCGAAGGAACGGCAGGCAGATCGACCGGAACGGGATTCTGGATTCGGACAGTTTCTCCAATACCGGCCTGTTCAGACCGTACAGTTATCTCCAGGTGTACGGCTACGGCCTCGGTCACTTCATGAACAGCACCACCGGCAACGGGTACGCGGAGGACGCGTCCATCTACGGGGTGCGGATCGACTATTCCGTAGCGGCAAACCTGAACCTCTTTGCCACGTTCTTCCGCGCGGATCGAGTGTCCCAAAGCGGATTCGGGTGGGGGGCTATACGGCCCGACGTACCCTCGGACGAGCCGTTCACCGCGGGCGAGTACGGCGGCGGAGTGGAATTTGGATTCGGGCCGAACGGAGCGCCGTCCATACCCGATTCGGATCTCGGGTGGGAGGTCAACGCGGGGTTCGTCTGGCAGCTCTTGGAAGGGTTTATCGTGAATGCGACCTTCGCCTATTGGCAGCCCGGCGCCTGGTACAAGTTCGCGTGCGTGGACAAGGGGGTTGCCGGTTGGGCCGACCCGCCGGGAGTCTTGGGAAGTACCAATCCCGCGGATTGGGGCATCAATCCCGATCGGTCCATCGACCCCATATGGGGCATGGAATTGGTTCTCAGCGGGGAGTTTTAAATCGGTGAAGTTCGTGAATCACGAAGCACTTTAATCGTGGGACTTCGCTCGACATGACCGGCGGCCCACCCGCTCAAAAGATCGAGACTAAGGCAGCGAAACTGCGAAAACCTGTACGGGGGGACTTAACCGCCTTTACGTGGCTTCAGGGTAGCTGTGCGCGCTCGATCTCGTGACTATGTGCCGACGTGCCGGGAATTCATTTTGTTCGGAAAAATCCATCGGTCCCGCCGCGTCGCCGCAACGGACCCGCCTGAAGATGTCGACCCGAAGAGATTCCATTGAGCTGCCGTTGTTGTCCAGCAAAATGCTGAGCGCAATTGTCGGCCCGCCGACACAATTTTTTGCATAGGGACACAATTCTTGATATTATAAGAGAGTTATTCATCACCAATCTCATTGGACTCTAATGGGGACGACGTCTTGGATCACATACCACTGTTGGCGGGCGGCTTCCTGTTGTTGTTTGTCATACGCTTCTGGCTCATGCGGGGTTGGGAGCTGGTTCAGACGTACCGGAGAGATCCGCGCATCGATCCCGGAAACGATGTCGAATTGCCGGATGCCCCACCGTTGATTTCCGTCATTGTGCCTGCGCACAATGAGGAAGCGAGTATTGGGGAGTGCCTGAAGTCTGTTCTGAATCAGGACTACCCTCGGTTCGAGTTGATTTGCATCGACGATCGATCCGAAGACCGTACCCTGTGCGTGGCTGAATCCGTATGCGAGGGTTACCGGGAAGCACGGGTGGTTTCCGTTTATGACCTCCCTGAAGGCTGGACCGGCAAGTGTCGGGCCCTGGATGCAGGAGTCAAGGTCGCTTCGGGGGAATGGTTGGCATTCCTCGACGCCGACAGCTCCCTTCACGAGAGTACCCTCACTCACTGTTATCACGCGGCGTCGGCTCGCGGAGTAAGTATGATTACCTTGAGCCCCAAGTTTGTGCTCAAGACGTTCTGGGAGAAGGCCCTGCAACCCACGTTTGCCGCGATGTCCTGTATTCTCTTTCCTTTGGGCAAGATAAACGACCCGACGTGCGACACGGCCTCGGCCAACGGCATGTTCTATATGATCAGTCGCCATGCGTACGAAAAGATCGGCGGACACCACGACGTGAAGGATTTGGCTGTTGAGGACATCGGGATCGGGAAGAGGGTCAAGGCATCGGGCCTCGGGCTCGTTTTTGCCAACGGCCGCAAGGTCCTCCGGACAAGAATGTACACCAATTTCAAGGAGATCGTGAACGGCTGGACCAGAATACTCAGTGCTTCCATGAACTACGAAATGGCTACCGTGCTGCGATACCTGCTCGTGCACCTGCTTATGAGCGTACCCGTCCTCGCTCTGGCTCTTTGTCTCTACATCCCCGAGGCCAGAGAATTGTGGCCCGACTCCTGGTTCGCATTACCCGTCATGTGCGGCGCGTGCATGATCGTGGTTCCCTACTTCTACTTCGGGCAATTGGGGGTTTCCACGAAGTATTCAGTACTTCTCGCAATTGGAAATCTTATGATCATCTGGGTCTTTGCGGTAATTGTGAAGAAGATACTCTGCAATGACGCCCTGCAGTGGAGGGGGACCACGTACGATGCGAGCCGTTACAAGCCCAAGCGTCTCGACCCGCCGGCTTCTCAGGTGTACGGACCTCCCGTGCCGTCGGCCGTGGAAGAGGTACACTGACTATTACATCTCTCAAAGACCGTACGGACCTACTTCCCGGTTGCTTGATCCGAGGGCCGCGCGTCGGTGAACATCCGGCTGTCCTTGCGGCGAACCGCGATGATCGATTCACGACTGACCATGAAAGTCCACGCGAACTCCGGGCCGCAGGCCGGGCAGAGCCCCGCGTATAGGCATTCCCAGGCAGAGCCTGGGAACGAGAAGGAAGCAGACTTTCAGACAAAGGCCGGAAGCGGGGAATAAGGCGACCGCACCCGAGAAATCGAGTACTAGGTCTCCAAGCGCTTTTTCTCTTCCGAACGTATTTCTCTTCTCAGGAGTTTTCCCACCTTAGACTTGGGCAGCATGTCCCGAAATTCAATATATTGGGGGATCTTGTACGCGACAAGCTTGTCCCGGCACCAGCGGATGAGTTCGTAGCCCGTGATTCCCTTCACGTCTTTCTTCAATACGACAAAGGCCTTGATTCGCTCGCCGACCTTTTTGTCGGGAATTCCCACCACACAAGATTCGATGACGGCCGGGTGCTCTTGGAGGACCGCCTCAATTTCCGATGCCGAAATCCGGTACCCCTTGTGTTTGATGGTGTCCACCGTGCGATCGACGAAGAAGAGAAACCCGTCTTCGTCCTGCCGCACGATGTCGGAGGTTCGGTACCACAACCTACCGTCGATCTCCACAAAGGCCTTCTCCGTCTCGTCGGGCTTATTGAGATAAGACCGGACCATCCTGTCCGACGAAACCAGCAGTTCACCGGGATCTCCCGGTGCAGTCGGTTTCACCGTATCCGGCGTGACGATCAAGATCTCCTTGCTGGGGGTCTTCATTCCCATGCTGAGAGGGGGATTGGGTCGGTCCGTCGGGCTCATGGCCACTCCACCGCACGTTTCGGTGGCTCCATAGCCCTGATACACATTCAGCTTGAAGCGCCTGGTCCAGCGATTGGCCACTTCCACCGGTAAGACGTCCCCCGCGCTGAAGCAGTACTTGAGTGAAGAGACGTCGTATTGGTCCACCCGGTCGTGTTCGAGGATCATCCGGTAGAGAGCGGGAACGCCGATCAGCGAGGTGGCCCGGAGCCTATGGATCGAGTCCAACATGGCGTCCAGATTCACCCGCGGCTGCAACAGCAGCGTGCCTCCGCCCACCACTACGGTGGAGAGACTGCAGGTTTGCCCCAAGATGTGAAACAGGGGAGCACCCCCGACGATGACGTCCCGGTCCTTGGGAAAGAGGGGGTCTCGTACTCCCAGCTGCTCGAACGCAGACACGAGAAACAGACCGTGTGTGATCGGCACTCCCTTTGGATGCTTGGTGGTTCCTCCCGTGTAGAGAATTTCCGCGACGTCCTCCGGGCCCGTCTGCGGGTCCGGAGCCGGCGGATTGGACGACGAGATCATGTCTCGCAGGAACGAAACGCTCTTCGCTCGTTCAACTTTTCCGCTCGGCACCTTGTCGGCAATCCGGCCGAATGCGCGCTTCCACCAGGGAAGCAGATCGGCAATGTTGGTCACGACGGCCTTCCGTAGCCCGGTATGAGGCGCCACCTGTTTGACGTATCCATAGTTCCGGTCCGAACAGACAATCGCCTTGGCTTCCGTGTCCGAAGCGATGTACTCCAAATCGACCGGAGTGTAGATGGGAGTGATGGGTACGACCACCCCCCCGAGACGTTGTATGCCGAGCCATGACACAACGAATTGGATGGAGTTGGGAATGTAGAGGATGATGCGATCCCCCTTACCGATGCCTTTGGCTGCGAGCGCGGCTGCGAAACCTTCCGCCAGATTCTTGAGCACCGTATAGGAGTAGACGGTGCCCAGAAATGCCGTCGCGGTCTTGCTCGGAGATCGGGACGCAGTGTCGGCAAACGCTTTGAATATGTTCGGTTGTTCCCACGCGGCCATTCTTTCAATCCTCCTCATCAGACTCCGAAATACGCCGACTTCACTTCCTCATTGTCCATGAGTTCGGCTCCGCTTCCGTCCATGGTCAGCATTCCGTTTTCAATGATGTACCCATGATCGATCATGGGAAGTATGGGCCGCGCGAACTGTTCGGTCAGGATAATGGTCAGACCCGATTCCTCTCTAATCGTGCGGATGGCATCGACCAGAGTCTTCTGCATCAAAGGGCTCAGCCCAAGGAGCGGTTCATCCAGGAGCAACAGATCGGGTTTGACTACCAGCGCCATTCCGATGCTCAGCATCTGTTGCTCGCCTCCGCTCAGGAACCCCGCCTTTCGGGTCTTGAGCCGTTCAAGCGTGGGGAAGAGCTCGAACACGTGGTTTATGCTTGTCTTGACTTGGGCGTGCCGGCGCAGGTAGCCCGCGATCCTCAGGTTCTCGAGAAGGTCGGATTCGGGAAAGATGGGATGACGCTCACGGCACAAGACCATGCCTCGTTTCACTCTTTCGCTGGGCTCCATGGTCGTGACGTCCTCGCCGTTGAAAATAATGGTGCCGTAAAGAGTGATTCTCTCGCCGCCCTTTCGCCGTTCCTTGATCTGGGTGTCGATAATGAGGCCTGAGACCGTATTCATCAACGTGGTCTTGCCTGCACTGTTGGAACCGATGACCGCGACTATCCCGCCCGCTTCAACGCTCATGCTGAAATCGTTCAACGCCAGAGCGTTCTCATAGAAGACCATCAAGTTTTTTATGTCCAGCATGGTATTTCCCGCTCAGGGCCTCCTCCCCGTCAGTCGTCCTCGGTGCCGAGGTATGCGTGCCTCACCTCGTCCTTTTGCATCACTTCCGCCGGCTTACCGTCCGCGATCACCTGTCCGAAATTCAGGACAATCGCGCGGTCTGCAATGCGAAAGAGTTCTCGTAGGCGATGCTCGATCATGAGGATCGTCTTGCCGCCGGCAATCAGTTTCTCGATAATCGGCAGAATACTCGCTAATTCGGCTATGCTCAAGCCCGAGAACAGTTCGTCGAGAATGATCAGATCCGCACGCAAGGCCAGGCACTTGGCAAGTTCCAGTCGCTTCAGATATCCGTGCGGCAAACTGCCCGCGGCCTTGTATGTGACCGAAGAATCACGCTCGAAGCCGACTTCTTCAAGGAGGTCGATTGCAACCGCGTCCCGATCGCCGTACTTGCCGCCCTGCAATTCCCTCACACGGGGAGAGAAGAGCGGTATGATCAGATTCTTGTATGCGGGCAATTCACCGAAGGGTCGAGCCATCTGGAACGTGCGCGCGATTCCCGATCGGGCTATGCGATTGGGCATCCAACCGGTGATGGGCTTGCCGCGATAGACCACGGAGCCGCGATCGGGCTTAACAAAGCCCGTAATCAAGTTTACCAGCGTGGTCTTTCCCGATCCGTTGGGCCCGATGAGTCCAAGAAGCTCGCCCTTGTACAGATCGAAATTGACGCCGACCACCGCCTGGACACCGCCAAATCGCTTACTCAGATTCTCCACCCGCAGGAGCGGTTCCCTGTCTCTTCCTTGTCCGTTGGCACCCATCTGCGAGGCCTTTCTCATATGTTGATGACATCCGGTCCGCGGTCCGCGTTCACAGGGGGAGCACCGTCGCCGTTCACCGTCAATTGACGCGCATTGTACCGCATTACTCGTCGACGTGCACCCATCTCTCGAACTGTAAGTACTTTCGTTTCACATAGTGGAATATCCCCTCCGGGAGGGCGACGACGAACACCACCAGGGCTACCGCATAAAGAACGATGCGCAGTCCGCCGATACCCCTGAGGGCCTCGGACAATGGGACGAGAATAAATGCTCCCAGGAGCGAACCGGCAAAAGTCCCCATCCCGCCCACGACCGCGGACGCGAGGGGGAGGATTGAATAGTCCAAGGCAAATGCCGGCATGCCCACGAAGAGGTACACGTGGGTCATGGCGGCTCCGCAAAACGCGCCGAGACTGCCTGCGATGAACAGGGCCTGAGCCTTGTACCAGTAGATGTTCAGTCCCGCGCTCATCACCGCCCGGTCGTTGTCCCGGAGGGCTTTGAACACGAGACCGTAGTCCGTTGTCATGAGCCTGCGAAATCCGAAGAGCACGACCAGAACCATCCCGCCGACGAGATACATTTCAATCCACTGGTTGGGAAAAGGCTTGAGGCCCGTCAATCCCTCGGTCCCCCCAAAGATGGCCGTAGCTTCAATAATGCGTTCGAGCATCAGGGGCAAGACAAGGGTGACCATGGCAAAGTACACGCCTCTCAATCGCAGTACGGGCAACAAGAAGACCGTGCACAGCGCGCCGCCGATCACCGTACTCAGGGGAATGGTCAACCATATGGGCAGGCCGGCATAGTGGTCGAGGACTCCGGACGTGTAGGCCCCCACTCCGAAGAACAGCGCCTGGCCCAGGGAAACCATGCCCGCCGATACCAGAAAGTCCCAACTCATGGCAAGGAGCGCAAAGATCGCGGTTGCGATAAGGACCTTCTGCCAATAGGTGGGCAGAATGAACGGCAGGACCAGCAGACCGACTACGGGAATAGCCGGAGGAAGGGCGACGTACAGCATTTCACGCCATGAGGTCACAGCAAAGATGTCGTCAGACCTCGCCTTGATGCCACGATCGATTCGCTCTTTACGTTTCTTTTTCACTGCTCTTCCGTTTCGTGGGAGGTATCCGTACTCGTGTCACCGGGCACCGGGCCGCCGATGCGAACCTCGGCGGTTACACACCGGATTTCCGTTAGATCCTCTCCTCCAGCTCTTTCTGCTTCCCAAACAGTCCCGAAGGCTTGATCACGAGGATCACCAGTATTGCGACCAAAGACACGATCATCTTCCAATGGGGCCCTGAAAACGCGTCGGTAATCATCTGCGCGTACCCGATGAGGAATGCGGCCGCCACCACTCCGACCGTGCTTCCCAATCCGCCCACTATGCAGACGGCCATTGCATTGATCAGCACGTCATATCCGTCGTTCACCGAGATCGTTCCTCGTGGAAGGATCGTGATTGCCGCGACCGCGGCGAGGCCCGCGCCCATGGCTACGCTCAACTCTGCGATCCGGTCGGAATTGATGCCGAGGCTCAGAGCGGTCCTCTCGTCCTGTGCGATTCCTCGAAAGGCCAGGCCCAGTTTGGTGTAGTGGGTGAAAAAATAGAGCCCGACCGCAAGCGCCACCCCGATGACGACTATCCAGAGCCTCTGATGATCCACGTACACGCCGCCGATCAGTACCGTACCATCGGTAAAGACCGGAAGTGTGTATTCGAACCCCGTGAAGCCCAGGTACCGGAAAAGTTCGATGATGGCCAGACCCGTGCCGAAGGTCACGATGACCTCGGAGATCTCCATGCCCCGCACTCGCAGCAGGACGAATCGATACAGTAAGGAACCGAGAGCGGCCGTAAGGACCACGGCGATCAGCGCCGCGGCGACGAAGGGAATCCCTGCTTTGTGCATGAGAATCCATACTGCGTACCCCGAAAGGATATACATTGAACCGTACGCAAAGTTGGCAACCCCGCTTATGCCGAAGGTCAGACTGAAACCGAGCGCTATGAGAGCCAATATCACGCTGTTGATGAATCCGTAGACAATGGTAACTTCAAGCATCCGGGACACTCCCATGTCTGCGTGCACGCCGATTCCGGCTCTCGTCCGGTCGGAGCACGGGGAAGATCTTGCGTCACACAACAGAAAGGGAGGCAGAGCCCTCCCTTTCCGGGTACCTCACGTTACTTGGCGGCTTTTACCCAGTCGGGAAGCCGGATCTCGCCTTCGGCCAACGGTTGTGGGAACACGATGACTCGCTTGCCGTCCTCAGTCCACTGCCACACGCACGCGGCCGCGGTTTCGGTCGGATCGTCGCCGTACACGACCTGATGTCCTTCGTCGAATTTGATCCTGCCGATGACGCCTTGGCGATCCGTCTTCTTGATTTCGTCGACGAGTTTATCCGGGTCCAACGTGCCCGCCCGTTCGATGGCCTCCGCCAGGATGTACACGGCATCGTAGGACGGTGCCGGGCCGTGCCCCGCCTCCATGGGTACCCCATACTTCTTGATATACTTATCGTAGAATTCTTGTGCGGGCGCATACTTGCTGGTGGGAATCGCGCTCCCGATCTCGAAATCCATGTTGATCAGTCCCGCGATCTTGCCGTCAAAAGTCTTCCAGGCGCCCGGCCCCGCCATTGGGGAGATGAATCCGGCGAGCATGGCCGGGATCTTCATGCTTTGCCATTGTTTCAGCAAGATACCACTCTGGGGCATGTCAAAAATCGTGAGGATTACCTGCGCACCTCTTGTGCGTGCCTTCTGAAGGCTCGCCGAAAAGTCTGAAGCGCCGGTGGGAAAGGCCTCGGAACCTACCTCCTGCCATCCCATCTTGGACACGGCGACCTTGGACGTTATCTCTCCCGTCATGCGCGCCCACAATACGTCTTGATGCATCACATAGAGCTTGTCCCACCCGTAGTCCTTCTTCATGGAGGCCAATGTCTTGGCAAGATACCCGACGAGGTACTTGGCATTGAGGCACACCCTGAAGCAATATTTGTACTTGTCGGGGTTCTCCTTGATCTTTTCCTCCGATTTCGGGGACATTGCAATGGTTCCCAACAGCGGCACCTTATACTTTGCCACGATATCCATGCCGGCCAACAGAGCCTCGGATCTGAACGGCCCCACGACCAGCGCGCTGACCTTCTTGTCCGTGATGATCTTTTCAATACCGAGCAGTGCTTCAGATACCGGTACACCCGGTGAGGAATCCCGCAGGTCCAATGTCTCGAGCTTGATGGGGCGCTTCGCGTCTCCGACCTTAACTCCTCCTCCTGCGTTGATTTCGTCTACGGCCATTTGGACCGCTTTGAGCGACTCCCGTCCCTCGAGCGCCGTCAGCGACGTGGGCACGCCTATGATAATCGGGTCAGCACCGAACGCAGGGACCATCCCCACGCTCTGACAGGCAAGCAAGACGAATACCGAGAGAACCAAAATCCTTTTCATCTCGTTTCTCCTTTTCTGATGGGCCGGAAAGACTCCGTGCCGGAGGACCGCAGTGCTCGATTGCCGTGAAGGCGGCGTCAGCCTGGTTCAAATGTTGTGGACACCGTGGCTTCGTATATGATGAGAGTCCGGGCTCTTGGTGCACCGGACAGATCAAAGTTTCAGGGTAGTACGATATGTTCACGAGATAATGACCTGTGTGCAGCAATGCTGTAAATCGGGTCAATGCAGTATTTTTCTTCCCGGAAGACAGTATTTCGGGACTAGGCCGTAGGGACCGGTTCCCTCACCTCCGGTCGCCCTCGGATCAATCCCTCATCGACTCCGCACTCTGAGATTGTGCATCAAAGATTGATCTCCGGCCGATCAGAAGGTAAACTGTTGTTCCGTATTCGAATGTAGGAAGGATTGTGCGGATTTCTTCGCGATACGTCGAGAACGACGAACCGGCCGGCGATCCGACAATGGGTCTTCTTACAACGGAGTGCAAAGCACACAAAGCTTGATTCGACAGCTGAAAATGCCCAAGAAACATCGTATTGTACTCGCAGAAGACCACACGATAATCCGGGAAGGCCTGAGGTCCCTCCTGTCGCTGGACCCCGGCTTCGAAGTGGTGGGCGAGGCCGCGGACGGTCGGGAGGCCATAGACTGCGTCGAGAGGCTTGCCCCGGACCTCGTACTGATGGATTTGTCGATGCCGCGGATGGACGGTCTCCAAGCCATTAGACACTTGAAGAGACAGTGCCCCCACACGAAGATTCTTGTCCTCACGGTTCACAAGAACGAGGAATATATCCTGGCGACTTTCCGTGCAGGCGTTGACGGATACGCGCTTAAGTATGTCACCCACACCGAATTGGTCTCGGCAATACAGACCGTACTACGGGGGGAACCGTACCTGAGTCCCGCGGTTTCTCAGGTGGTGCTTGAAGGATACCTGAAAGGAACGGAGACGCCCCAATACGGTTCGTCATGGGAGTCGCTCACGTCTCGAGAGCAAGAAGTATTGAAACTCATTGCAGAGGGATACAAGAACAAGGAGATAGCGAATCTCTTGTGTATCAGCGTGAAAACCGCAGCCACTCACCGCGCGAATCTCATGAAGAAACTCGATCTCCACAGCGCCGCAGCTCTGACGTCATACGCGATGGAAAGAGGCCTTGTAACCACCTGACAACTCGTCACACACCGGGGAAGGCTGAATGCCGAGCGCGACCATGGTTTCGCCGCCCTGCGCCTTGCTGGGCCGCGGACAAAACACTCATGGCAAATCAAGGCGCTTTCCATAGGTTAGTAAACCATGACGGTATCCCGGGATATGGACGGCTCAATCCGCGTTCAGCAGACGAATCGGGCGGCCCTGCGATCCGAGCCGGTGCGATCCGGACCGCGGTGGGCCTACCGATCCAAGACAGGCTCACAGCAGATCAGTAGTGATACCAATACATGCTGCTGCGAGGATACCCGTAATAGTACCCGTATCCGGGACATCCGTACGACCAATATCCCGGTGTATGGTAGTAGCCGCCGTACCCGTGGAATCGGTTGAATCCCTTGCGGGGCCTATCACCGGCGGCCGCGGGTTGATCGAACGCTCCTTCCGAGGCCATCACCTGTGGACGGGCAACGTCCGTTTCAAGTTGGTCGAAGAATACCCAACCGTTGTTGTCCAGTTGAGCCCACCGACCCTCCTCACTGAATGTGCCGGTCAGAACCAACGTGTCTCCCTTGGAAGCGCAGCCGATTATGTCATAAGAAGTGCCGGGACCACTGCGTACTCTGAGGCAGTTTTCCGGCCGATCAATCCGGGCCACTATGGCCCGGCCGCCTTCGGCCTGACCCGTGACCGCTTCCTCAGAAGAGCTTCGGGCTTCCGGCTTCAACTCTTGCTCCATCTCGGCCTCACCCTTCGTCTCCTGTTCGATTCCGGTCTCACCCCTCATCTTCTCTTTTTCTTCGGAGCGTACCTTGGCGGCAGGATCCGTTGAAGCCTCGACGTCAACTTTGCCTTTGATTCCGGATTTCATCTCGCGTTGCTTCTCGGGCTTGTCTTCCCGAACTCCCTCTCTTGCCTCACCGGAAAACTCGGTCTTGCCTTCAACGGCCTTTTCCCCTGCATCTTGACCGGTTATCCCGGAGTGCTCCAGCTTCGGGCCGACCTTCTCATCTGCCATAGCCGGTGCTGTGGCCACTGCAAGCAGCAATACGAGAAAACAACCCAATAACGCTACATTAACTCTTGTTCTCATTTCTTACACCTCATCTCAATTTTCTCCCGACCGACAGTGTCTTTCAATTGGTTCCTCCAAGTTCGGCAGTACTCACATCGGTCCAGGAGGCTGTTTCAAGTGTACTTCTCAAACAATGATCACTTCCCTTGCGGGAGTCAAATGTCGAATCCCGAAAGGAACCCAACACCAAGCATTTGCGATGAGTTGACGGTCAGAAGAGACATGCCGCCTGGTCGCTCAGATCAGCAAAGCAATGCCTCGACGCGGGGAGGTGAATGGGGAGGACGAAGGATGTTCCCCGGCACGGCCGTGTTCACGTGCACGGCCACGACGCGGTTATTGTTGTGCCGGCGCCCGGTTTCGTACGAACCGACAGAGAACCGCCGGAAAGCTGAGTTCGCTCCTTCATACTGACCAAACCGAAACCCGGCCTGCTCTCGCCGGGGAGATGAGCGGACTCCCAATCGAACCCGACCCCGGAGTCTTCGACGGTCAACTCGGTAGTACCGTCATGGTTGCACAATGAGACACGGACAAGATCCGCACGGCTGTGCTTGGCCACATTGTTCAGCGCTTCCTGTAGTATTCTGAAGATGACGATCTTCTGATCCTCGGATACTCCGCTCTCCTGCACCTCAAGTTCCGTGACGACCCGTATATGAGGGTGCGTCTTCTGGAATTCCCGGCAGAGCCACGTAATGGTGGCCATGACTCCAAGGTCGTCCAGTATCGATGGACGGAGATCCATTGCGATGCGGCCAACGTCTTCCACCACATCCTGAATCATGGTCAGGAGCCCTTCCAAGGGAGCAAGGTGTTCCTGGGGAACGTTCTTGGATGCTTCTCGGATCACGCTCTCCACCTTGAATTTCATGGCGGTTACCGACTGACCGATTCCGTCGTGGAGTTCCCGGGCGACGCGCTTCCTCTCGTGCTCCTGTGCCCTGAGGAGCTGCCGGGAGAGCGATCGGAGCTGTTCTTCGGACCGGGCCAGGGCCTCCTCCACTTGTTTGCGCGTTATTTCCAGGGCCGCCATGTTGCCCATGAGGAACAGAAGATCTCTGTCCGATTCAGAAAAAAACCTTTCAGAGCGGCTGCAAACGTAAAGTACACCGAGGTCTCGGTCTCTGATCCTGACGGGTGCGGAAATACCGGAGTGAAAATTTCTTGCCGGAAATCGATCCTCTTCGGTTCCTTCCCGCGCCCTCACGTGCTCCTCCTGCCGTGTGTGGTCGAACGCGGTCGTACCGCCGGGGTTCCTTACCGGGATCGACAATTCTCCGTGCGGACCGTCGATCTCGTCATGGGCAATACCCGAACAAGCCCGAATGCGCACGGCATCGGACTTGTCGTCACAGACTGCGATGAATGAAGCGTCCGCCGCGAGCAACTCTCGACTCTTGTCGACCAGAAGCCCCAGGTTTTCCTCGAGCGTATGTTCCGCGGTCATAGCCACCGCGAGATGATGAAGGGCCTGAAATCGCCGAAGCTGAGTCTCGAGTTCCTGCTCCGCACGAATGCGCTGCGTCATGTCGAGAATCGTACCGATGACCGCGGGACGTTTGTGGTAATCCATCCTGGAGCCGTAGACCTCCATGTGAACTACCTGTCCGTCGGGTTTCTTGCCTTTGAACGAGTAATGTATGGACTCCATCTCTCCCGCAATACGCTTGCGCAAGTTGTCGCGCACCCTCGGCCAGTCCTCCTCCGTTACGACGTCCACAGGACCTCTTTTGTCCACTAATTGCTCCACCGTATATCCGCAGATCTCCGCCATTTTCGGATTCACGTATCTGAACAGATCGTCTTGGATGAGGTACACGCCGACGATGGATTTCTCGGTAATCTTCCTGAACATGGTTTCAGATTGCCTCAGTGCGTCCGCGACGCTCTGCAGGTTGAACTCCGCAGCGTGCAGTTCGGCCACTCGTCGTCGCATCTTTACCAGTTCGTCGATAAGTTGTTCTCTTGACTTGTACGCGTCCTGCATGCCGGACTCCTCTATCGATCATTAGCGGTGTGGTCCCCGGAGATACTGCCGAGATCCTCGGTCTTATTCCCGAGCCTTGGAGCGACGGGTATACCCCGAGCTAAGAGCCGGGGCTCAGGCCGGCGCGTCCGCCCACGCGACCGGGCGCATTCTCCGATTCAGCAAGAATGTCGCCGCATCCCATCGTCGACGCGACAGCGACCGTCATGATCCGATTCGGTGGATTCACTCGTGTGTATCGGGGGTGGAGTTATCGTGCGAATCATTGGCGACGACTTGGAGGCGGGGTTTTCCGTCGCCACGAACGGGAGGATCAAACCTCATCCGAGCCTTGGAGATTAAATCGGAGAACTTCACGAAATCCGAGGGTAAGAGTTTCAGGCTGCAGTGCGGCAGGTTGATGTGAACCACTCCGCCGGGGCACACCGAAACGTTCCCAAGGGTTTGGTCGCTGGCGAGTATGGTCGGATCTTCCACATTTCGCTCCTTTCAAGAGCATCTATTTTTATTCTAAGTGGGCACACAAGTGTTTGCAACATAATTCGGGCCGGCGGGGCGCGAACGCCCGGGAAAGGGCTTTCACACGGATGGTTGATGGACGCACGCCGGTCCGCAACGCGTTGTTCGTAGGGCGCGCGTCGGCATAAACCGTGAATAATTCGGAGAGTTACATTGACCTGGGTGCACTTTTCTGCTATGGTAACTACAGGGAATCTATCCAGAAAAAAGGGGCAAGAAGCATGTTGAGAAGAATCGCTTCCGCTTTGCTGATTGTGTTTTGTACCGTCGGCATCGGCTTTGCCGACCGGGTGAAGCATTTCGACCCCACGGACTTACAGGTCAGAAATCTTCTCCTCGAGGCTTTCCAATCCGTAAGCCCTTATCAACGTGAAATAAAATTGAAGGAAGTGCTCCAGATCAACTCCGACAACTACTTGGCGCTGGTCAAGTTGGGAGAGTTGGAGATCGATCGCGGGGAGGGGTACGAACTAAAGGCCATAGAATACTTCCTGCGAGCCGCATTGGCTCAGCCGCACAGACCGGAAGCATATCTTGCCCTTGCACAGACGTATTTTCAGATGGGCTACATTCCCGAAGGTACGGACTACATGATGCGGGCTCTCGCAGGGTCTCGGACCAGACTCACTTACGAGGCCGTCTGCCTGGAAGGCCAGCAGTTCCTTGACACCGCAAACTACTTCGCGGCCGTGGTCACCTACGCGGACGCGGCCCTTTCAAGAAATTCGCCCTGGAGTAGGGACCCGTACCTTTTGAAGAAACTCTACGAGGCGATTACTTTATCGGATGCTCCCACGTTTTGGGTATGGAAAGATTCCGGTTTGGCCGCGGAAGGGGTAGGCAATGTCTACTGGGTCCCGTACGTGTTTGCCAGACTTGTCGCCGGGTCGACCTCGTTCAGTGAGGAAGCGGCATTCCGGGAGGTAATACGGTGGCTCAGAAGTCAGTCCGACAAACTTCGGGAGATTCGTCCGGATCTCACCGCACGTGCTGCGGAAAAGCTGATCAACGTGCACCTGTATCGCATGGTCATGTCCACGATGCGAAACCTGGTCGGGGAAACCGTGGATTACGATCGCTATGCATTACCGAAAGGGTTCTTCAATTTCGGAGTATGCAGCCAAGAGGACATGCGACTGCTGGAGGAGAATCTCAACCTGTATGAGGTATTTATCGAAGCTTCGGTTGCGGATCCTCAGGAGCGACAAGCACTGCTGAAAAAGCTGGATGGAATTAAGAATGAGGCCGTCGCCGCGGTAGCCGGGATCAAGGATCCGAAGAAGCGCGGAGAAGCCCTCTTCAAATGGTTGCGGGAAAATTTGATCGTCAAGTACGACATGGTGGACGGAATACCGGCGGAAGGCGCCATAAATAACAAGAAGTACCTCTGTCTGAGTGGAGCCATCCTGTACACGCTGATAGGTCGTGATGCCGGACTCGAGGTGAATGGATTCATTCGTCCCGGCCACGCCTATTCAGTGATGTACGACAAAGACGGCAGCAGGATCAATGTGGAGACGACCTACCCTGTGAAGGAGACGGCGGAAATGCCGGCGGGGTTTGACGTTCCCAACGAAAAGGTCGTTGCGCGGGGGACGGATCTCAAGACTCAAGCACAGTTCGAGGGCGAGGTCAGCCCCATTGACCTCGTGTCGTACCAGTTCATCAACGTGGGCGCTCACGAGTTTCACGATCTCATGATCAACAAGTATCGAAATGAATTAGATTCAGTCCTAAGGGACGCGGGTTACGATCCCTCTGAAATTGAGGTCCAAATCACCAAATGGCGTCATGCCCGAGACCTGCCAAAGCTTGACCGGGCGATGCTGCAAATGTCACTCAAGTACCCAAAATTCCATGAGGAAATGACCGCCGCTATTGACACGGCTCTGGGTACCTATTCCAAGGCAAGAGCATTTGATCCGTTCAATAACGAATTCTTGAGATCAATAGAAGGGATGGCCGAACTCTACAGAAAGCTGGCCATGGCGAGCCCGAAGTCGTCCATGCAGAAAAGGCTGAGAAAGCTTAAGGAAGACAACCGCCGCTCAATGCAGCAGGGAGTGGAGCAGGATATGCAGAGTGATGCCGAGGCGCAGGCCGAGGCGGACAAGAAGGACAAGGGAAAGAAGGGCGCTAAGACCACGAAAACATCTGAAGCGGAAGAAGGTGACAAGAAAGCCGCGGACAAGGCGGCGAAGAAACGACCTGAGTCGGAGAGCAAGTCAAGGGCCGAATTGGAGGCGGATGCCCCTCAGATGACGTCCTTTGAAACCGAGAAGGATCGTGACGTTGCCGTCGCGCGGTCCGAGTACGAAGCAACCCCTGAGGAAATCAGCAGGGAGTGGCCCAGAGAAAAGCAGTTCTGGTTGTCGAGTCTGAAACGGCTTGAAACCTTGGTCAAGAGCCATCCGTGCAGTGACTGGTTGAAGAGAACGCTGTTTGCTTATTCCATGGAAGTGGCCGATGTAATGATGGAGGCGCGGAAAGTCAACCAGGAACTGGACGAAGGCCGCAGACTCGATTACGAAGATATTATTGATGAACTGAATCGTGTCCGCATCGACTTCTTCGACACCCAGCCGGCCCTGGCGTCGAAGCTCTCTTCCAAGCTGGGTGAACTGCTTTAGCAGGATTCCGAGAGCGGCAGAGAATCCGTGTTGTTGGTACCGGAGGCGACGATTGGGTCGCCTCTCTTTTTTTGTGCCGAATGCGCGTTTTTCACGCTGAAAGCCGTTGATTTGGAGCCTGGCGTGATCCGTTTGCTCAAAAATCTGAAGTACAAACGCATAACCTCTTGAAATTTAGTGTAGTATCATGTAGTATGACGATGCATTTTCCGTGTCATTGAAGGTTCGGGAGGTATATGATGAGAAAACGTGCGCCGTTGGTTGGTGTTCTCGTCCTTTCTGTCCTATTCGGTGGTTTTGCATGGGCACAAGTCGTCGGGGGAGTCGATCCCTTCAGAATCGGCCTCTCCGAGGAGGCCCTGTACCTCCAGCCGGACGATTACGTCAAGGGCAGATACACACTCATGTGGTCCGCCTGGATCGTTGTCGACGCACGCACCACGACTCCCATAAGACTTGTCGGAGAATGCTCTCTGGCACCACTGGGACAGTGGACCATGGCTCCGTCGAGTCGCTTCTCGTTGGAAAAGCTGCGTCCGGGAATCAACGCGATCCACCAAACGTTTCCGCTTGCTTCCATCGACCTTCCCCCGGATTCACACGCGGGTTCGAGTAATGAAACGTTTCCCGCGCTGTTCGACTACAACCAGGCCGTAAAGGTCAGACTTAGCCTCAGAAGGCAGGGGTACTGGGCCGGTTATCCGCCTCTGGCCGAGAATCATTACGATCTGAGGCCGCTCGGATACGCCTTACTGGCTGCGGCGGGCAGTGGAAACGTGGGCGTTGTCCGGGACCTGTTGGATAAAGGAGCCGACCCCGACTCGGCCACGGTTCAGAATTGGACCGCCCTCATGGAAGCGGCTTCTCGTGGTCGGTCCGCAGTAGTGAAGGCGCTGCTGGATCACGGAGCACGCGTCAATCTACGACGAAAAGGCTTCCCCTTTGTCCTCTCCCAACTTGGGTCCGCGATCCCGTATGGGGAGACGGCCCTCATGTCGGCCTGTTCTGCCGGCGACCCCGAAACCGTCAGGCTCCTCCTGAACGCGGGAGCACGAGTCAACGTGGAGAGAATGGACAAGTGGAACGCCCTACTCGCCGCAAGTTATTCCGGGCACGCCGAGGTCGTGAGTATGCTTCTGGCCAAAGGAGCCAAAATCGATTCCTCATCCGAATTGGGATACTCCGCCGCAGCGTTGGCCGACATCAACGGTAATGCCGGCGCGTGGAGACTACTGAGAGAACGTGGAGACTCCATTCGCGTGCCGTGGGACGTTCTTAGCCAATCTCGTTAAGAGCGTTCTCCGAACCGGACGGCTCTTCTCGTGTCTCGAGGAAACCGAAATCGTTCAGTGGGAAGAGGACACATGGATGAGAAGCCTGCCGCGCTCATCCGCGTACGGAAGGCCGCATAGGCAAAGGCGCTGCCGCCCCTCCGGCTTTCACGTCCTGGAGTGTTCGCCAAGACCGCGATGATTGGGCTCCCGCTGAATATTTACAAAAAACTTGACAAAGTACGGATAGTTAGCTATAATGACGGATAATCCGGGCTATAATCAAACTGAACCAGTGAAGTGCGGTCCCGCGGCTGTGACCCGGGAGGAGAAAACGCCATGAAATCGAAAACCGCCCTGTTCGCGGCTACCATGAGCTTTGTGCTCTGCATGTGCATATTCGGCAGTGTTGGAGCACAGCAACCGCCTCAAGAGCAGGAAGCCTTACCCATCCTTGAAGAAGACAGGGAAGCCATTAGGGACGGAGTCTTCGTCGTCACCTTGAAGACTCCCGAAAGACGGAGCATGACCATCGACGAGCTTGTCAGGGACAGAGACCTCAATCCCAGGTCGCTGTACCGGGTCAAGAC
Source organism: Desulfomonilaceae bacterium (assembly GCA_031082285.1). Classification (GTDB taxonomy): domain Bacteria; phylum Desulfobacterota; class Desulfomonilia; order Desulfomonilales; family Desulfomonilaceae; genus JAVHLK01. The sequence goes on along the minus strand of JAVHLK010000007.1, from coordinate 38,249 downwards.
CGGCGGGTATATCGGTTTCGACGAGTCCGAGTGGGTGGACCGTATAGAATTCAAGGTCTTTGAGCGCCCGGTAACCGAGATGGAGGAATACAAGCGATTCAGCTCGTTACTGGTCGACATTAACGAGAAGATATGGAGCATCAAGCGGACACTCGAGAAATACGACTTGCTGGCGCTCCGTCTCATGAACCTTTGCGACAGAAGCAAGTTTTCGTCCTTGGAAGCTATTGACGACAACGTCCTGCGGCAATTGACCATTTACAGGAAGCTTCTCTTGCTGAGATCTTTGGTGCTCAATGCACTGAGCCGATTCCAGAGAGAACGTGCCTGCACGGACCTTTATACGGATTATCAAAGGACCCTGGGCATCTATGAGAAACAGCTCACCGAACTGACAAAGAACTACAATCGCCTGCAGAGGAAGGCCCTGACTTTGGCAAGGCAGGTGAGACCGGCTGCCGAAAAAGCTGCGGAACAAAGGTTGGAGCGGTCCGACCAAGACCAGGCCTCTGAAGAAAAGCAATAAACCGGACTCGTAACACACCCGTACGAATGGAACCCATAGCTCGCGCGGCCGCGTTGTTGAATGCGGTTTTGCAGGCCGATTGCCCCATGGGGCGATGTCCTCTCGTTCCCCCTCTGCAGAAGGGACAGAGGGGCCTTCCGTATGAGCCCACCGATCCCCGCTTTGTGGAGGGAAGAACACTGCTCACGTACGCCGTGTTCGGGTCATGTCGGCCCCCACAGCCGATGCGCGGCGGTCGATCGGCGGATCTTTCGTACTGAATCGTAAGGCGATATGACTCACACACTCGAAACCGGCACGGATGCGGAGCCGATGACAATCTCGGGGATCATCCTGGCCGGAGGCGGGTCGCGGCGAATGGGGGGAATAAACAAGGCATTGCTTCAAGTCGGGGGAAGGCCGATTGTGGAACGAGCGGCAATCGTTCTGAGGGAGATCCTGCCGGAAGTGCTTCTCATTACGAACTCACCGCAAGAGTATGAATTTCTCGGTCTGCCGATGTTTCGAGACCTCATTCCCGGAAGGGGCGCGCTGGGGGGCCTATACACCGGGCTCAACAAGTGTTCGTCGGATCGAGCACTATTGGTCGGGTGCGACATGCCGTTCCTGAACAAGGCCGTCGTCTCCTACATGATCAAGCTGGCGCAGACCGAGTACCACGACATTTTGATTCCACGAGTGAAGAGCAAGTTGCAGCCCATGCATGCGATCTACTCCCGAAGGTGTCTTGTTCCCATTGAGGACCACATGAACTGTCGCGACCTGAGAATCCTGGATTTCTTTCACCTGGTCGACGTGCAGGAAATCCCGGAGACCGACCTCTATCCCTACGATCCCGATTGTCGCTTCGTCATGAACATCAATACGCCGCGGGACCTCGAGCGAGCCCGGGAAATGGTATAGGACTCAAACCTATACAAATGCCGCACTTGTGCCGTAGGCATGTAACCGCAATTGAGAAATCCCGTGTTCAGTACTCGTACGGGAGAAATACCTTCCTGTGTTCGTCCAGGGCGAAACGATCGGTCATGCCTGCTATGTAATCGCAAATGACCCGATCGGGAACGTCCTTTCCGTTGTTGATCCTCTTCTGCACACTGGGTGGAAGCTGGGACGGTCTCTTGATGTACTCGTCAAAGAGATCCTTGAGGAGCCGATACGCTTTGTACTGCATCCTCATGATCTTGTGGTGGGTGTAGAATCTCGAGTGAAGGAAGTGATTGAGGTCTTCCTTCCATTTCTGCATTTCGGGTGAAGCCGTGGCCACAAGGGTATCGGCATTCACGATATGCTCGGAGCTCTCAAATCCGCCTCGCTGCAGTCTATCTTCCGTGGCGATGACGAGGTTTCTGATCAAGGTGTCGATTAGGGATCGGATCGCCTGATACCGAAACGTGTCTCGATCGAGGCCGGGCCGGCGTTCCCGGATCCTGCGCGTCACCTCACGCCAAATGTCCAGGTCCGACAGATCGTTCTCGTCAAAGAAACCGGAACGCAATCCATCCTCTATATCGTGGCAGTTGTATGCGATTTCGTCGGCCAGGTTGACGATCTGAGCCTCTAGTGACGGCTGAGCCTCGGTGAGAAACGTGTCGAGCACGTCTTGTGGCGCCTTGTCATACACGGTGGCGTGCCGAATAATCCCTGAGCGAGTCTCGTACGTGAGATTCAGGCCCGGAAAATCAGGGTACCGCTCTTCCAGACGGTCGACTACCCGCAACGATTGGGTGTTGTGTTCAAATCCCCCATTTGCCTGCATAAGGTCATGCAGTGCGTGTTCTCCTGCATGCCCGAACGGGGTGTGTCCCAAGTCGTGTGCCAGCGCCACCGCTTGAGTCAGGTCCTCGTTTGCTCCCAAGTACTGGGCGACGCTGCGAGCGATCTGGGCAACTTCCAAGGTGTGGGTCAACCGCGTTCTATAGTGATCACCCTCGTAGTACGCGAAGACCTGTGTCTTGTACTCAAGCCTCCGGAACGCTTTAGAGTGAATAATTCTGTCCCGGTCACGCTGAAACGCGGTTCGATAGGGACACTCCTCCTCGTCGTACACGCGGCCTCGAGTGTTTTCCGACAGCGATGCGTATGGCGACAGGAACGTTCTTTCTCTCTGTTGCTGAGCTGCACGATCTATGATCACGGTTCACATCCTCATAAAAAGAAGGTCCCCCGAACGCCGGCTAATGTTCCGGGTTCGGACGGTCGACTGATCCGGACTGATTCCCGCCTCCTACAAAGGGTCGGGTTCCGGCCGGTCCTGAAAGGATCACGTTCACTAGAAGCGCGAAGAAGGCCACCACGGCCAATGACACGCCAACCCAAATGACGACCCTCGCCCACGTGCTCCTTGGGCTTGCCGAGAATGAATTCTGTTCCCGTTCCGCGGGAAAACGAAACCCCTGAAACGCGTCTTCCGGAATCGACGGTTCGGATTCCCGGGAAGCATCCGTGCCGGGAGCCGGGCGGGACGAAGGCTCTCGGTTCTTGGAGGTTTGAAGGCCGACCTTGCTTGCCGTGGGCGACGTCTTTGCGCGGTTCTTGGACAAGGAAGGATCCTCCACGTAGTCCAACTCCCTGCATTTGGGACAGCGTACCTTGACCCCGCCGCCCGCGGGAATCCCCGCTTCGTCCAGCCTCATCATACTCTTGCAATGCGAGCACCGTATCACCATATTCGTCAAAGACCCTTTCGTAATCGTTCCGATCGTGCGCCGGCCGAGCCGACATCGAGAAACAGAAGAGTTCCGCCGACTACTGCGGCCGGTATAAACAGCAGATTGATCCCGGGGATCGAAGCCACGGCCAGATTTCCCAATCCAAACCCCATTGCCTTGCTGAAGTGCCGTCTCAAAAAACGTCTCTTTTCCGAGAACGAAAGCCGCCTCCTGTCCATGGGATATCCGAGGTACTCGTAGGCGAACATGTACGACGAGAGCAAAGCTCCAAAGACGGCATAGAGCAAACCACCCACCCCCGGGACAAGGATCATGGGAAGTCCCCCTCCCAGAAGGGCCACGTAAATACCCAATATTTTGAATGAATGAACGACGGATCGTCCGGAATCCTTGATGAGCCCAAAGAATGAAAACGGAGTCTCATCGAAGGTTCCCGTAACCAATTCCTCGGTTTTTTCGGAGATGAGCTCGTTAAAGGGCGCGGCTATGGCTGACGCGACACGTGCGAAGACAAAAAACACGATCACCAGCAACAGCACCGTCACGATAACCGAAACGATGTAGTAAAGGACCTTGAGGTACCACGCTCCGTCGGCATACGAACCGACCAGACCGGTCACGGAATAATATATCAGAATGTAGGCAATTCCGAGAATGACGGTGCCGACGAGCAGCGGTGCGGCCGCATACTTCCACAGCACCGTGTGATTCCAGATGAACAGTGCCCCTCTGATAGTGTAGAGCGGCGACGGGAGCAGCCTCGCCATGATCGGTGCCCGGGCCCTTGGAACCTCGTCCTCCATAGTCAATCCCATTCTGCTCCGACCGCCGGAGCCCTCTATCACACGAACCGTTCGGTTCCCTCGATCAAGGATCAGTCGAGTTTTCCGATCAGTTTGACTACTTCTCCCGGTTCCGGAAAGCGACCCTGTTCTTTCTTGGAAAACACCAGCTTTCCGCCGTATTCCACTTCAAAGACGCCTCCGCCCGACCTGATCAGTTCCGAGTGAATCCCCAATCGCTCATTTAGTTCATCAGCCAGACCGGCTGCTTTTGGTTTATAATTTCACATCCCGCAGTACGTGATCTTGCAGATATCCATTGGTTCATTTCCTCCTTGAAAGGTCCAATGAGCCCCGAGCCTCGAAAAGTGATTATATCCGGGAGTTCCACTTGTTACAAGCAGGGGATCGGGCACTACGACCGAATCCCCTTTCGGCGGATCACTTAAACTCAATGACTTCCATTTTTACTTTACCCACCATCTCCAGAAGAGTGTGTGCCTCGTCACCCGTTTCGTCCACCGCGATCTTTATGTGGGTCGCGTCCGCGGGAACCTGGTTCAGCGTTGGGTCCACCGCGATCCATCCGTCGATGTACGACTCGGCCCACGCATGGTACAGAAAACCCACCTTTTCGGTGTAGACAAGGCCGGTTACCACTCTGGTGGGAATCCTTTGCGATCTCGCCAGCGCAGCGTAGAGTCCGGCGTGTGATTGGCATTCTCCTTCCCTGCTTCGCAAAACCGACAGAGCGGTAAAAGAATCCTGCATCTTGGTCTCGATATTCTCCTCCATCCATGCGACCAGTTTAGAGACTTTTTTCATGGGCGAATCAGTGGGGCGGACGATTTTCCGTGCCTGATCGACGATTTCCTCATGATCCGACTGTATGGCCAGGGTGGACTCGAGATGCTTTTCCAGAACCGGGTCGCTCCCGGACCCGGCTCCAACCGGTGATGACGAATGAGAGGATTCCCTCACGATACGGCGTTTCTTGGTGTCGAATTCCATCAGGTCCTCACACCGTACGGATACGGTGAAGCCGGCTCCGGGTTGCCCGTCTTCGACGAGGGTTACCGTCTGGCGGCGATCCTGTGGTATGAGGGACGCTTCGATGCCGCTGATTCTCACTTTGAGAAACCGAACCCGTTCAGGATTTGGTATCCGGCGCGTTACGGGTATGAGGCTGAAGTCGAGAATCAGATCCTTCGCGTCACTTTTTTTTTTCAAGAAGTCCGCAACCGTATCCTCGTTCTCCAGCATGGTAATGAGAGACCCGCCCAACGCCTTCTCGAGGACGGTAAGTCCTTTCCTGTTCAGCCATGAATCGATCCGGGATCTTCCCAGCCGATTCTTTACCCTCCACACGGCTCCACTGGGTCCCGGCGATCCCTTCACCATCCGGATTTCGAGTTCAACCTTTTCCAAACCCTGTTTCTCGGCATTGAAGACCTCGAATGCGTAGCGTTTCCCTTCTTCAATGCCCTTGAGCGCCGGCATCAAGGAGATTGCACTGGAATGAAAGAGCCTTTCGTCCACCGGATATGTGCGAGTCAATTCCTCCCCTTCCACGTTGATGGTAACCACAAATTCCTCGCCTTTGGCGGTGCCGGTCATCTTGAGGTCCTTGCCGTTCATCGTGACCGCGGATTCGAATCCCACCATGGTCAGGTCCGGCCGAACCGTAACCCGTTCCTTCATCGAGATTTCGTTGGTCTTCTTGAGCGCGACAAGTCGCATCACCGAATCGGTGTTGATCGAGTAGTTTTCCCCTGCAGGCTCTATCCTGAAGTGGCTGTAACCCACCTTGTCTTCCTGAAAATAGGTACCGTACCACGCTTCTTTGAAAGGCAGCTTCTCGATGGTGCCGCAACCCTCCACGGAAGTGACCGGCTCCGGCTTGTCTTGGGACACCGATCGAAAGACGCATGAGTTCTGTGTCAGGATCAAGGCACAGAAGAGAACAATGAAATGAAAACCTTTATTCATACCGGATGCCGTCGCTTTGTGAAGGCTGCCGGAAACGTTTCCGGCACGGTAACCGACCTTTTTCGAACGATGACCATGCTTCCGGCCGCCACGGGGCCAAGGAAGACCGTCCCGCTACGGGGAATCGGTCTTGGGTCAATTCAAATTCCTTATAGGGCCAACCATGGCCCGACACAATAGGTGTTCGTCGAATGCAGCTCACGTAACCGACCGGAGAGACGCCATAGGATACCAGGGGAGGGCGTACGGAGAGTTGCCCCTGCGCGACGGAAATATTCTCCGCCGCGTCTCAGAAGAAGGTTTTCATGCCTACGGCTATGGATTGCCATTGCCCCTTGAACGCAAGCGACATCTCATTGTGTGCCGAAAATCCGCACAGAGAGCACACCGCAGGTCCACGATTCTTGAGGTAGCACCCGTGAAGAATGGTGCCGTCGGGTTCCACGTTTGCCAACAGGCGGTCTTCGCAAGTCCAAGGAGTCTGTTTTAACTCCTTAAGACTGTTGAAGGAATTGGCCACCGGATAGCCTCGACTCTTCAGGCGGATAAGCTCGTCCAAAACAGATGCCCTCTTCCCGGGAGGGACGAACAGGTCGTCCGGAAGCCCGTTATACGGGTAATGGAACTGGATCGTGATCCCGGCCGCAAGACCCTTGAGCATCACGATGAGATCCGGGATGCTTCCGACGTTTCTCGTGTTGATCGTCGTGCTGACAAACGCCCGACCGCGACCTTCACGTTCCAGGTTCCTGATCACCTTGTCAAAGATTGGTTCGCCCCGTACCGCGTCATGAATGTCTCCCGGACCGTCCAGACTGACCCAGACGCGATCCGCGTCGAGCTTAGCCCAACCCAAGGTCCCGTTTGTTGTAATGCACACGCTCGAAAAGAGCCTGCGGGCCGCCTTGACAACGTCTCGCAGGTCTCTATTGCCTGACCGCCAGAGGAGAGGTTCGCCTCCTTCGAGAATCAAGATTCTCACACCGAGATCGCTCAGCCGGCGGAGCGTCAGTATCACGCCCTCGAAGTCTTGTTCCGGTCCGGATCTGCGCCAGTAGGGGCAATGTTCGCACCTGAGATTGCACTTATGAGTGATCTTGTAGCCGGCAAGTACCGGCGAAATACGACCGGAAATGTGATAGGCTAGGAACGGAACTAAGAACGAGCCCAGCTTTCGTACCCTATGCACGAAGTACGCACCCGCACCGATGAACGTGCGTACGCCCGTGGTTCGGAAAGGATTGTGAAGATTCTTCAGGTCAGTCATCACATGATGATCGGCGCTTGCCCCTTCGCATCGCCTTTTCGTAGAAGTTCCCATCTCATGCAAGGAGAACGCAAATGGAGCAAACCGATTTCGTACATCACTATTTCTCCCCGATAGTCGGCTCGCTGGAACTCCGAGTTTCCGACAGAGGAGTTCGATCCATATCCTTTATACCACGTCCCACGACCCCTGTAACGTCCGTGCGGAATGATGTCTTAGAACAACTGGTCCACGAGTTGGACCTCTATTTTTTCAAGAAACTGAGGTTGTTTTCCGTCCCGCCGGATCCTGCATCGGGCAGCGCATTTCAACGACGCGTGTGGCACGAACTCTCTCGAATCCCCTATGGACGGACGCGGTCATATGCCGAGGTTGCGGAAGCAGTGGGAAATCCCCTTGCCGCGCGTGCCGTTGGATCTGCGAACAGGAGCAACGCCATTCCCATTGTGATCCCCTGCCACAGGGTGATTCGGAGCGACGGAGGACTCGGCGGATACGGGTCGGGAATCCGGATTAAGAGGAAGTTACTCGAACTGGAAGGAGTTATCGTGTAACGTAGCGACAACCGGGTGAAAGGCCGGCACGTATGACGGAACCATCGGACATTCCCGTGGAGGCTGAGACGACTCTGCTCATCTGTTCCCACAATCCGCGCTCGGTGGTGCGGGAGATCGACGGTCTCCAAGACATTGCGAACTTCCGAGTGATCGGCGTGGGACTCCGAGTCCTGGAGGACAGGTATCTCGATGTGCGAGCATCGGAGCTGGGACGTCGAGGTTGGGTGTTGAGGCTGAGACGGGTGGATTCGACTTGGTGGATCACACTCAAGGGTCCTTGCCGAGAGACCCCGGACGGTGCAATGGAGCGTTCCGAATTGGAGTTGGCCTGGTCGTGGGAGTCGCTGGAGCGGGTCATGAACATGCTTCACATCCCCCTCCGGAACTTTGACGATCGGGACATCTCAGGGGCGGACCCGGCAGAGATCATGACGGGGCTTGGAATGGTCGTGATCCAAGACCGCGTGACCGAAAGACGAGTCAAGAACGTTCTATCGGGCGACCCGTCGGTCGTCGCAGCGGAGATCGCGGTGGATCGAGTAAGGTACGATCTTCCGGGACGTGCAATCCTCCATTATGAGGTGGAAATCGAATCCAAGCTGCAAGAGCACGGGTCGGCAGTCGCGTCGATTGCAGACGCACTGCGGAAGAAATTTGGTTCCATGCTTCGTGAGTGGAAATTCGGCAAGCTGGCCACAGGAATGGCAATCGATGCGCTCATTCGAAATAATGCGCTCAGCGGACTCATCAACGAGGACGGTTCTCTCCAACCGGATGCGTATGACCGCGTCGAGCGCTATTTTCGAGCGGTTCCTGTGCGGCGTCCTTAGTATGCCATTTCATAAGTACGGTCGCCCCTTCCGGCGAGCTGAGATTGCTTCGCTTTCCTCGCAATGACAACCTTTACCATGTCTTTGCGAGGAGCGTAGTCCCGCGCAGAACGCGGGAAAGCAATCTCGACGCGGAAGAAATGTGCGACCAATGCGGCAACTGAAGCAGGAGAGGAGTTATTGTGCTGCGAAATACCTTTTGTCACATTCCCGGGATAGGTCCCAAGTCGGAAGCGAACCTGTGGAAATGCGGCATTCGATCCTGGAATGATGTGACGAGACATCCTGCCGGTGAATGGCCGAAGAAGAACCATCACCTCCTGAAGCCTCGGGTGTACGAGTCGATCACGCGACTGGAACACGGCGATTCCGATTACTTTGCCGACAGGTTGCCGGCAAATGAGATGTGGAGAATGTTTCCGGAGTTTCGAGATTCCACGGTCTATCTGGACATCGAAACCACGGGTATGGCGGGATCGGAAAACACGATCACCACTATTGCCACGTTTGACGGAGAAACAATACTATACTATGTCAAGGGCCATAATCTGGAGAGTTTCAGACGTGATATTCAAAGATATCGGGTCATCGTCACCTTCAACGGACGGTGTTTCGATGTTCCCTTCATTGAGAGGTATTTTGGAATACGGATGCCCCAGGCCCATATAGACTTGAGATTCGTTCTGAAGAGCCTGGGCTATGGTGGGGGTCTGAAAGGATGCGAGAAAAAATTGGGAATCGACAGAGAAGAACTCGACGGTGTTGACGGATTCTTCGCCGTGCTTCTCTGGCAAGATTTCCAACATAATCACAACATCAGAGCCTTGGAGACGCTCCTGGCCTACAATATTCTCGACGCGGTCAATCTCGAGACATTGATGGTCATGGCCTACAATCAGAAACTTCTCAATACGCCCTTCGCGGAGAGCCATCGGTTGCCGTTGCCCAGACCGGCTGAGAACCTTTTTGAAGCGGATATCGCCACCGTGAAACGTATTATGGACATACGAGAGCGGTACTGGCATTGACTCGGCGAACCAAAGAATTCATTGCGTTCGTCAACCCGTCATTGCCGTTCAATGACGTTCCATGGGCACCTGGCGCCGGGGGAATAGCCTTTTTCCTGAACCAGCATGTCCAGGTAGACCATACCCAACGCAGCAACCTCATGGGGGATTTCCTCGATGCGATCCCTCATGTCGACGGCCACAACGTATTTGCGGCATTCATGGCACAGCTCGGCCCGTTCATGATCGCGGCCTTCCTGAAAGAGCACTTCAAGTTTATCCTGATCGGTGTTCCCGCAGAAAGGACACTGAATCCTCATGAACCTCCATTCATGACCGCAAAACGAGCACCGGAGCCAACGTCGTCCTTCCTTACCCTCGAGCACACTCAGCTCGGGCCATGATCCGCACACCGGACAGTACCCCTGGTGCCATTCCATGCCTTCGGGGAGCGGGGGAAGAGACTCGGCGGCATTTTCCGCGAAGGGCTTCATGATAAGTCCGACCGCGAAACGAAGAGCCCCCGGATCCACATCGCGAGTGCCGACCGTCTTGCGAATTTCCTCTTCGTTTCCGCTTATTACGGCCATCGCCAATGCTTCGCATTGAATCGACGACTCGTGTATCATCTCGTTGACGACCCTGAGTTGATCCCGAATGGAGGGGAAGCTCTTTTCCATGAGAGGAAGAAGTCGGCCCGCAGCGTCCTGAAACGACTTCCCCTCCACGGCGAACCGGTCCTTCGTCAGCAAGGGTACCCCTTGTGCATAGCGTTCGGGGTTAATTTCGAGGTTCGTGAAGTCCACCGCCGCGAGCGCGGCCTTCACCGCCGCCCCTTCCGCCAGCACTCCTCGGAACGCGTCGAAAATATTCGACAGTTGAGGAATTTGCTCCATCATCCCACCAATGCATCCGTCGATGCGCTCGTATGCTTGTGTCCGGGTCGTCGGTTCGGTCATTCACTCCTCCTCCATAAGTCATGCGGGGTTCGACGCCTCATCTTACCAGATATCGACGCAGCCCTGCCACAAAAGAAACCGCCCCATCGCTGAAACCAGCGCATATGGGGCGGTGCTGTCCGGGGATACGGCCGACTATCTGCCGGCAGCGTATTTCCAGTATGTTTTCGGATCGTCCTTGAGGACGTAAATCACTCGTACGTCATCCGGTGTAAGTGCCACGGCCTTGGGGAAGTCTTTCTTGAGTTCCGCTTCCCTCTTCTTGGCTGCGGCCACGATCTCGTCTCTCTTGCCAAAGGTCATGGCGCCGGTCGGGCACGCTTTGACGCATGCCGGAAGCATGCCGTTGCCGACCCTGTCATTGCAGAACGTACACTTTGTCAAGACTTTGGTCTTGGCATCCTGTCGGGGGATGTCGTACGGACATCCCTCCAGCGTAGCCTTGAAGTCCAGGTCCTTGGTCTTGGGGGTGTACACGACCGCGCCGGTCTTCTCATCGACGACGATCTCGTCCTCTTCAACCTCCGCCATGCAACCCGGTGACAGGCAGTGCCTGCACTGCTCGGTAAAGAAATGCCAGAATGCCTTGCCGTTGGCTCCTTGTCCCTCCGCGAACCGTACGATCTTGTACGTGTCTGAGGAAAGATCTTTCGGGTTCTCGTAACTGCCCGTATTCTTCGTGGCCGTTCCGGCTAGTTGGTTCCATTCTTTGCACGCGATCTGGCAACCTCTGCAAGCCGTGCACTTGGAGGTGTCCACAAGTATGGAGTATCCTGACATCTTATGCACCTCCCTTCAGTTTTTCCACATTGACCATGAAGGCCTTGCTCTCCGGAATCATGGTGTTGGGATCGCCTACGGTCGGCGTCAGAAGATTGGCACTTTCGCCGCCCTCCTTGGGCGTCACCCAGCCGAAGCACCACGGTACGCCCACTTGATGAACCGTAAGTTTGCCCAGTTTGAACGGGCGGAAGCGCGTGGTTACCATGGCCACGCATTGAACTTCTCCTCGCGCGGAGGAAACCTTCACCATTTCTCCGTTGGTGATGCCGCGCAGCTTCGCCAGCTCTTCGCTCATTTCAACGAACACCTGAGGCTGAGCTTCAATGAGCCACGGTTGCCACCGTGTCATAATGCCCGTCTGCCAATGCTCGGTCACCCGGTACGTGGTTCCTACAATGGGGTAACGAGGATCGCAGGTGAAGTGCTTGTCCATCTCGCCCCCGAAGATCTTGACCGTCGGGTTGATGAACTGCTTGGACATTGCATTCTCGGGTACCGGACATTCCAGGGGTTCATAGTGCTCGGGAAACGGTCCGTCGTTCAAGCCCGGTCCGAAGAGGTACCCAAAGCCTTCCGGCTTCATGATGAACGGATATTTCGTCTTTTCCTTGTCGCTCATGGGCGGCCATCCGCCGTCGGGCACGTCGCCCACCCATGCCTTGCCGTCCCACTTGATGAGCGGCCGTTTGGGGTTCCACGGATTGCCGTCGAGGTCCACCGACGCGCGATTGTAGAGAACGCGCCGATTGACCGGCCAACACCACGCCCACTCGGAAAACAGCCCCAAACCCGTTGGATCGGGCTTGTTCCTGCGAGCCATCATGTTGCCCTTACCGGTGTAGCTGTTGCAGTAGAGCCAGTTCGCACTAGATGTGGTGCCGTCGGCCTGCAGAAAAGCGAATGACGGAACCAGATCGCCCTTCTTGAACTTCTGTCCCTGGACTTCCACATCGGCGAGGAAATATCCGTTCAACTCTTTAGCCATCTTGTGGGCGTCGAACTCACCCTTGTCGTTTACGTAATCCCATTTCAGATTCAGGATCGGGGTTGGGAACTTTCCGCCTTCCTTCTTGTAAAGCTCCTTGATCTCGTGCATCAACTCGATCATTATGTCCCCGTCCGGTTTTGCATCGCCGGGAGGATCGCACGCCTTGTAACGCCACTGATTCCACCGGCCGCTGTTGATGATGCTCCCTTCCTTCTCCACCGACGCCGCGCAGGGAAGCATGAAGACTTCCGTTTTGATTGCCTTGGGATCTTCACCGGGGCCCTTCCAGAAGGAACCGGTCTCGTTGTCGAAAATGTTCACGTTGACCAGCCATTCAAGCTTGCCAAGCGCCTTACGGACCTTGTTGGAATTGGCTCCGCTGCATGCCGGATTCTGACCCCAGGCAAAGAACCCTTTGATTTTCCCGTCGTACATGGAATCGAAGAGATTCAGCCAGGAACAGTTCTGACCGTCGTCCAGCTTCGGCAGCCACGAATAACCGAATCCGTTTTCTTTGGTCGCAGTGTCCCCAAAGAAGGACTTCAACAGACTCACCGAATACTTGGGATAGTTCTGCCACCAGTTGGCGGCCAGAGGATCCGCAACCTTGGGTGTGAACTTCTTGTTGTACTCGTCCAGGGTAGGCAATGAAGCAACGGAGGCCTTCAGATATCCCGGCCAAATATGGAACAGAATCGCCTGGTCCGTAGACCCCTGTACGTTTGATTCGCCTCGAAGAGCATTCACACCGCCGCCGGGTAACCCGATGTTGCCCAACAACAGCTGGATAATGGACATTGCACGAATGTTCTGGACGCCGACCGTGTGCTGAGTCCATCCCATTGCGTACATGATCGTTCCGGCCCGGTCCTTGGTCCCCGTTGATGCATACATCTCGTACGCGGTCTTGAGATCTTCAACCGGCGTGCCGGTTATCTCCGAGACCTTTTCCGGAGTGTACCGAGAGTAATGCTTCTTGAGCAGCTGAAGCACCGAGCGGGGATTCGCCAGCTTTGCGTCTTTTTCGGGAATTCCCTTGGAGTCTACTTTGAAAGACCACAGGGATTTGTCATAGGCCCTCTTCTTGGGGTCGTACCCGGAAAACAGTCCGTCGGAAAAATCGTACTTGTCCCCGACGATGAAGCTCGCATTGGTGTAATTGACCACGTAGTCCTCGTGGTACTTTTTGTTGTCGAGGATGTACTTGATCATCCCGCCGAGGAAGGCGATGTCCGTCCCTGAGCGGAGAGCCGTGTAGAAGTCGGCTATCGCGGAGGTTTGGGTGAACCGGGGATCCACGGAAATCACCTTTCCTCCGTTCTCTTTGGCCTTCGTCACCCATTTCATGGAAATGGGGTGGTTTGCGGCGGCATTGCTGCCCATAATCAGAATGCAATCACTGTTCTTGAGATCGATCCAATGATTGGTCATCGCGCCTCGTCCGAACGACTCTGCCAGAGCCGCAACAGTGGCGCTGTGTCATATCCGGGCCTGGTGCTCGACATATACGAGCCCCAGTGCCCGCATCATCGCTTGAACGGGCCAGCATTCCTCATTGTCCAGGGCCGCGCTTCCGATATGCGCAATGGCTTCGACGCGGTTGACCTCTTGCCCTTTGCCGTTCTTTTCGATGAAATACTGGTCTCGGGTCTTCTTGACTCTTTTCGCGATCTCGGCCAAAGCCCAATCCCAAGATTTCTCTTCCCACTTGTCCGAACCGGGGGCGCGGTAGAGCACCTTTTTCAGACGGTCGGGATTATTGGAACTGATCTGATAGAGTGCAGACCCCTTGGCGCACAATGATCCTTCATTGATCGGATGATCCGGATCGCCCTCCGTGTTGATGATGTTGCCGGCCTTGGTGTCCGTGTAGCAGATGATTCCGCATCCAACGCCGCAGTACGGACAGATTGTCGTGCTTTGCTTGGCGCTTTTGACCTTATCGATCCGGACCTCATCGGCATACGCCTTTGCCGGGCCGAGATCGATGCCCAGGGACGATAACGCCAATCCTGCACCCACGGCACCCGAGATCGCAAGGAACTCTCGGCGTGTCACATTCATCTGTGCAGCCTCCTTTCTGTGGGGAAGGGATTTCGCTCTTTGGATACCGTGCAGATGTCCGGCCGAACGTACGGCATGTCTTGATCGGACACGCGTCAATGCGACCGCGTACCCCCCTTTCTCAATGAAATGGACGAACTCCGCTTGGCATTCAAAGATGTCATTGAATTGGAAAACACTCGTTGCATTGCCTTGGCATTAGGGTAGATCCGGCAGTGCGTCGTGTCAACACAAAAGTGTCTCTTCGGGCATTAATTGCTCAACAATCGGAGCATTTGAGGATGAAAAAGTCAAGGTAAGTTATGCTAAGATCGACATATGTCATCAGAGACATATGCATGAGATCCCCACAGGTCTACCCAACACTGAATCGTCACCTTTCCTCGATCAACCCGTTCTCAGCGCCTGATGCACCCCATGCGTTCCCAAGGCCGCTATGTAACCGGTATTTGGTAACAGTAGCCTCAGGCGACGCAATCCGAATTTGACATCCGCACGCACGACGGGTTATATTCGCCAAGATTGCAGCTCGAAAAGAGGGCCGAGAAGAAGTCGACGAGCGCTCGACAGGCAGGTTGACACTGCGGCGTGAGTCTTTAGGGACGACGGCCTGTGGACACGGAGGCGGCCATGGGACAAAAGGAGTCACATGAAAGGGGTTTTACCCTTGTGGAAATCATGGTCGTAACGGCGATTGTCGGAATCATCCTGGCCGTTGCCGTTCCCTATTATATTTCCTACAAGAGGGGAGCTTGCGACAGAGCCGCGTCCTCCGACATTGCCAAGCTGCATGCATCCGTGGAGAGACTGGGGGTGGAGCTTGTGGATCTTGACTACAAGTTCGACGAAGAATTCGCTGCTCAGCTTTTCAATCAAGACGCGGTAAAATTCCTCGTGGGGCCCTACTACGGATGGCGTGGCGGCACGGCCAAATGCCACGTGCTGGTGAGAATGGAGCAGTTCAACAGCAGATGGATCATGACCGCGTGCGCCCTCAAGGGAAGTCATCCGCGCGAGAATCAACGCTACGTGTACAGAGTCCCCGTCGTAGGAGGAGGGGACCTGGCGGCGCTCCCTCAACCGTGCGGTCCCGATTCCGGTAATGGTCAATCAGGCTCTTGGAACACGTATCCCTTTCCATCCCCCTTGTCGGTGGGTATCTGCTACACGGAATCCATGGTGTCGACGGACGGTTCGGGGATCGCTCCTGGGGAAGTTTTTCCTTTCAGGACCCCCCGTGGTGTTCAGTGTGAGGCCTTGACGGAAAGCGATTAAGAACGCTCCCTCGGATCGATCCATCGCGACCCCGGTCGGAAATGCTCGGTCGCCTCATGGGTACGATCGAGGATGAGTGCAATTGTGTCTCCGAAACGTCGGGGTCGGGAAGCAATTCTTGACTCGGCACTATTTGTTCATCCCCGACGTTTCCGAGAACCGCGGCACCTTTCAATTGGCATTCATTAATTACCCCAGGTGCCGCCGGGTCATCTGCTGTATCAATTCATTTCATTACAAACTCGAAGCGTATCAATTCGTACATCATTATCTTGGTCCGGACCGGCAATGCTTCGATACTCCGTGACGTACTCGGGCCTCACTACGGTCGGCTCCCCGGTTACCAGATCCACGGCAGGGATTACGGCCCCCGGCGTTGCGGCACGTTGGTTTTGAATCCCATCGAGATCGCTCGGCCGGCAGATTGAGATATCCCGTACCATGCCTCCGTTGAGAACGATCTTAAGTACCACGGGTACGTGTAATTCCGTGTGTGGGCCGGCCCCGGATCGAACATGGTTCAGAGTATGAAGCTCAATACGATGCGCGGCATGATCGTCCGACCTGATCAAGCTTTTCAGGATGCCCTCGTGTGTCGTCCCCGGACAAAAGTCGGGTTCCGTTGAATACGATTTGGCGCCCACGTCCGGAACCGTGTACACCGCGGTCCGAACCCTCGGCCCCCCCTCGGAAACGGCCCCGCTCGCAGCTTGGGGCACAACCAGGATCAAAGGTAGTATTATCGGCTGTTCAGCCCGCACAACCGGGACCGCAACGAGACTACCCAGTACCATATGGACGGCCCAGTTAAGAATGCGTTTGAGTATCATGCCTGCCTCCTTTTCAATTGGGGCTGAACAGCCTTCGCTCTCTCAATCAATTGCCTCGAGCCTCATTCGCACACCCGATTCATCCGTCTCATGTCTCCAAAGCCCTTCGTCTGCTTAGGAGGATTTTCCCGCAAATGCCCATGACTCGGGTCCGCGAAGTCGGTATCCTTTACACGGTGTAAATCGGATCCCGTGCCTTACGATCCATGATTGACGTTTCGCATCTCCTTTCGCAGTACGCTCTTATCCCCTTCTCCCGATGCGCGGCCCCATTCCAACTCGAACCCCCGTGGGCCGGTATCGTATGTTCCGCGTCGGATTGATCCTCCTCACGCAAGACGTTCATACAGAAAGCGGCCTTCCTCTTCCAGTCCTGAACCGCAGAGTCCTCGAAATCGGTGTACAGGACTCTCCACCCGGCGTCGATGAGTTCGTCGATTCCCTGTTCAATACTCATGGCAGCCTCTCCCGTACCATCTCATGCCGGTGGAATCCCCTCTGCAAAGGGTGTCTGTTCTCCGTCGAGACGATGGCTTTTCTTCTGTTGGTTCCTGACCCGGAATCCCCTCTGATCGGAAACTGTGTTGTGTATGTAAGGCAACAACCCCTCGTTCAGCAGATGATGCAGATACCGTGCCAAACGCGCCTCATCGTAAGCCCATTGACAAACCCATGCTATATCGGTATGTTAGCAGGACGGATCGCCGATGTGAACGGGGGAGGGTTGCGGTCGCCTGGGGCAGGATGTCCGATAACCGCGCACATCCGAGGTGAGCGCAAATGGTTTCAGACAGTTAGGCAAAGCGGTGTGTGCGGATTCCGCCCGCGGCCATGTCTCCCGTGTGCGCAATCCGCGCAGGCCGCCTCTCGCTCATCGCAACCAAGAGGATCAGTCACATACACACACGGGATCAACCCTAGGGACTCCATGACTACGTCACCACTTTCCGGTCCGGCGTATACGCAGCACCCCCGGGTCCGGCACCCCGGTCCTGCGTGGAACGCGACGGCGCCGAGGAACAGCCGCACGATGCCCCGAGAAATTGCATCATCAGTCCCCCCGGCATAAGGGCATTTAGGTTGCCGATGAGGTTGACCGAAAAACGCGCACCGAACTCCTCTGCGCGGAGCATTCTTGCTGCACGCGGTTTGGTGAAAAGGACTTGGAGACGATCTTCGACCGGTTCGTGTTCGGCCGTGAGATCCCGGATCGACGGGCCTCCACGAATTACTTGTGGTTGCTTTTTTTTCGGCGTGCGACCTGTGGCGGGACCGTCTCCTGGGGCCCGAAGCGTCCGGATCGATCATGCGCGCGCCGATGCCGCATCATGGATATTGAAAGCGTGGATGAATCCGGCTATGATGCCCCTCGGTCTTGCACTTGATTCACGTTCACGTCATACCAAATTGTCATTTTTGAGAGACCCCGACGTATGAGTCGCATAAGAGTCAATCACCGCCTCTACCAGGTCTTGAAGCGATCGGAAACGATTCTCACCTCAATTGCTCGCTACATCCGTTTCAATCACCTGCTTTTTGCCGCGGTCTTTCTTCTGAGCGGGGCCGGCTTCTGGCTGTCGTACGAGTTCAGGTTCGATTTCGACGTGCCGGCGTTTTTCAATCGTGAACGTCTGTTGCTTCTGCCGTATATGGCGGTATTCAAGCTCGCATTGTTCTACGTCCTCGGGATGCATTCCACCAATTGGCGATATGTCGGCCTCGCCGACCTCCCCCGCTTACTATTGTTCGGCTTGATCGGAAGCTGCGCGCTTGTTGTTGTCCGCGTCGGCTCGAACAGCTTGATCGTTCCTAAGGGTGTGATCTTAATCGATTTCCTGCTGACCCTTGTGCTTGTGGGCGGAGCCCGGGTGGGCATACGATTCCTGAGAGAGACCACCCGGGCGATTATAGGCAAAGGCGAATCAGCCAATGAAAGACAGGCCGTCATCATCGGCGCAGGCGATTCCGGCGAGATGATTGCCCGCGAAATTGTCCGCAACCCCCGATCCGGCCTTCGGGCCCGAGCGTTTTTTGACGACGACAAGGGCAAGAGAGGGCTTTCCATTCACGGAATCCCGGTTGTGGGAGGCGTTGACGACGTGTCCGCGTATGTTGAGGAGAATCCCGTTCGCATGGCCATTATTGCCATTCCGTCGGCCAACAGCGCGCAAATGAAACGGATCTATCACATTACGAAAACCTTGAACATTTCGGTCAAGACGTTGCCGGCACTTCACGAGATCATTCAAGGAGCGGAAAAGCTTCGCCAATTGAGAGACATAGACATCACGGACTTACTCGGTAGAGAGGAGGTCCACATTGACGATGACCAGGTCCGGGGTCTCATATGTGACCGAATCGTGGTTGTCACCGGTGCGGGGGGCAGCATAGGGAGCGAACTGAGTCGCCAGATCTTGAAGCGCGATCCAAGACGCGTGATCTTGATCGAGCGCTCGGAAAACAGTCTTTTCCACATACACAGGCAGTTGAGCGAGATGGTCGGTGATGCGTCCGGCACGAAGATCGTTCCCATTCTCTGTGACGTCAGAGACGAGATCAGAGTTCGCCGGGAATTCGAGCGCTTCAGGCCTCACCTTGTGTTCCATGCGGGGGCGCATAAGCATGTACCCATGCAGGAGCTGAACAGTGGCGAATGTGTCAAGAACAATGTAGGAGGAATGCGCACCTTGACGAGGGTCTCCCATGAGTTCGGCGTGTCTTCGTTCGTTCTGATATCGACCGACAAGGCGGTGAAGCCTCGGAGCGTCATGGGTGCCAGCAAGAGGATTTGCGAGCTGTACGGCCAGGCATTCAGCCGTATGAGCGAGACGAAGTTCATGTCGGTACGGTTCGGCAACGTGCTTGCGTCCGAGGGCAGCGTCGTGCCGCTGTTTCTCGATCAGATCGCGAAGGGCGGGCCGGTTCGGATCACCCATCCGGAAATGCGCAGATACTTCATGACGATTCCCGAAGCGGTAACCCTGGTATTGCAGGCCGCAGCTCTGGGAAAATCGGGACAAATTCTCGTCCTGGAGATGGGTGAACCGATCAGGATCCATGACATGGTGCAACAACTGGTCCAGCTCGTGGGGAAAGACCCCGAGGACATACCCATCGAGTTCATCGGGTTGCGGCCGGGCGAGAAGCTGCTCGAAGAGCTCTATACCAGCGGCGAGTTCGTGCTCGAGACGGGTCACAAGAAGATTGCCGCGTACGACCAGCCGGTGACCGATCCCGACAAGATCGTCGCGGAAATAGACGGTGCGCTCGAGCTGGTGGACGGGAGCACGGACAACCTCGAAGTGCGCCGAATTCTGAAAAAATTGGTTCCCGAGTACACGCCGCAACCGGACGCTTCGGTCCTCTCGGACGTTGCCGAAGAATTGACTGAGAGAGCGGACCTCACGTCAATTCCCGCCGTACGGAATGGACGCGGACAGACCTGACCGATTCCCGGTCGCGTAGACGCGGTTGGATAGTCTCAAAGTTGCGCGATTGCAGCGGGCCGAGCCACTGCGGCGGCGCCTCTGATGATCTCTCGGCGAGGAGCCGGGCGACGATGGCGGCAATCCCAAGAATATCCTGCGGAACGCGGGAAGGCCGGCGCTACCAAAACAGGGAAGTTTGCCATGAAGTTTCCTTCTCGTTCCCAGGCTCTGCCCTGAGCATTACCCATATCTTTTGGCTGGGCACCGAGTGAATTGGCCGGTAATAGATCAACCGATTCGAGATGTTGACCAACCAGTGCCCCGCAGGGGCTCAACGTGACTAGTCCCGCGGGACGCGGGATTTCAACCCGTGGTAAGGGGGCATCAAACAAATTGTCCGATCGGCCCTGAAGCCGACCAATGAGAACACGAAGATGACAAACGATTCCGATACGACCATTCCCTTGATGCGCCCAAGCCTGCCGACCCTCGAGGAGATTTGCGAGGTGTTCCGCGAGTCGTACGAGTCGGGCATTGTGACGAACGGTCGTGTGGTGGCCGAGCTCGAGGACGCGGCCGCGCTGTTCACCTCGACGAAACAGGCCGTGGCGGTTTCCAGCTGCACTTCCGGGCTTATCCTCGCCTTTGCGTGCGGCAAGTTCCCTGAGGGAGCGGAGGTGGTGGTGCCGTCGTTCACCTTTGCGGCAACGGTGGGGGCCGTCACGTGGAACGGATTGACTCCGGTGTACGTCGACTGCCGGCCGGAGACACTCACCATGGACCCGGAGGAAGTTCGCAAGGCAATCGGCCCGGCAACCGCGGCGATCTGTCCCGTAAACATTTTCGGCTTGCCTCCCGACATGGACCGGTTGACGGAAATCTCCGTAGAATACCGTGTCCCGTTGATCTTCGATTCCGCGCAGGGACTCGGGTCCACGTACAAGGGAAAACCGACCGGCGGTTTCGGCCTGTGTGAGGTCTTTTCCTTGAGTCCCAGTAAGGTCGTGACGGCCCTGGAAGGAGGTCTGGTGACCACCAACGATGAGGACACGGCCGAAGCGATCAGGAGCATGAGAGATTACGGGAAGGGACCCGGGGGCGAAGAGATGGCCTCCAACGGTCTGTCCGCGAGAATGAGCGAATTGCACGCGTCCGTGGGACTCCTCGGTCTGCGAAACGTGGACAATCTCATCGATTCGAGATTGCGACTGATCCGCAGATATACCAGACGGATCGGGCGGTTTCCGGGCTGCCGTGTTCAGGAAGTCCCCGACGACAGAACCAGCAGTGGGAATTATTTCACAATCCGCATAGGAGAAGACGCTGCTCTGGACAGGGACCGCGTCATGGAAGTGCTTCAGAAGAATCACGTGGAGTGCAAGCGTTACTTCGGCAAGCCGGTTCACGACCAGGGCGCGTTTCGTTCCCGGCCTCACCGGCTTGTGGGCGATCTCAAGAACACGTGGACCGCAACTCGGGAATGTGTGGCCCTTCCGTTGTACGCTCACATGACGGATCAGGAGCAGGACAGGGTGTGCGAAATTCTGGAATACGTGTTGGGTGAGGCTGAAAGTCCATGCCGGAGTTGAACGTTCTGCGCGTTGGATTAGGGATACACCTAAGCAATGCGATTGAACCGGTTCAGGACTCGTAAGAATGAGAAGTGCATGATCGGGTCCCCAGGTTTGACCTTTCCGCGGGCGAGAATTACTTTTTAAGTACATAATCGCTGACCTGAGCGCACGCTCATCTTCGAGAAGTTGGAGTCAAGACATGAATCCGCTACGAATTACGCACAGGACAATTGTTCTCGGGTTGATCCTTGCATTCCTAGTGGCGGGCGGTTTCGGGACTTGCCTCACGCACGGCGGGCCTATTTCGATGCAGCTTGTCCGACATGACGTCCATCCAACTTGTTCGGGATACACGCACCACGAAATGTGCCGTTCCGGGGCGCAATCGCATGAGCGCTTTTGTCGAGACGAGGGAAGCACGTGCTGCGGCGTCGCATGCTCTGTTTCCAATCCAGGTATCCCCACGTACGTGGACGAAATGTCCCGGTGGAAGACCGGGCGGTCTCCGGCCGCAACCCTCTCATCGGACTCGTCGAAGCCAACAGGAGTGCATGGCATTGCCCTGCAATCCGCTTCATTTGCTAATCCGCCTGCCTCGACGGACACGAACCGCTCCGTTATCCTCCTCATTTAAGATCCCACGATAGATACGTTTTCCCGTCCGGGCCTTTCAGGTTTGAAGTAGTTTCGTGCACGAAGGGCTGAGTGAATCAACGTTCCGAAGTCCTCGTCCGGGAGTCTCGAGCCTGCGGCACAGACGAGCAACTGATACGACTCTCAAAAGAGCCGCCATTGGGTCCGTGGTTCGGCACGAGAAGCGCCTGGATATCCAACAGGTAGGTTTCTTCGGTCAGACTGCTTGGACGAATTCATAGCACCAAGGAGCGCGAAAATGAAAGCATTGGCAACCATACTGAGTCTGATCTTTCTTGCCGCACCGATCTCCAATGCCCTTGCCGGCGCCGGGGCCGCACAGCGAGCACAGGCGCGGGCACACAAGGCTGCGGATCAGTGGAACAAGCAACAAAGAGAGATGTGGAAAAAGTTTGATGCAGACATGACTGCAGCAGCAAGACAATGGGAACCGTCGTCAGGAAACATGGACTTAAGAACTTGTAAGGCTTTTGTCGGAAAACACGGGCTGAAGATTTGTTTAGGCGAGAGATGCTGAAACGGACGCACTACGCAAGGTAACGGGCTTTCAGGAAAAATCCGGCGACGGACCGCCCGGAAGGCTTGAAAGCCCGTTCAATTATCTTGGTATCATGGTTCCCGGACAACTGCTCATGCGTGCGTCATCAGGACTGAATTCGCGACCGAGAGGAGGAGGCCATGGCCGAGAGATTTGCTCTGAGAGGCGTCGGAAGTGGTGAGTGCATAATTAGCGGTGAGGCGGACTCCTTGAAAGATCTGGTGGAGGCCGCCGTACGCTCGGGCACGGATCTGACCCTGTCGGACCTGAGAGGAGCCGAGCTGTCCGGTGCTCAGATGACCAAAGCCAATCTCAGTTCCGCGGATTTGTCCGAAGCGGATTTGTCCGGCGCAGATCTTTCTGAGGCACGCATGACCGTGGCTACAATGAATCGGGCCAACCTGTCGGGTGCATGTTTGGCCCGTGCAACCCTCATGGGAGCGCAACTTGCCGGTGCCAAGCTGATCAAGGCAGACTTCAGCAAACTTGACGATCGCGGCGGAAACCTCTGCGGTGCGAACCTCTGCGGTGCCGACCTCTCCGGCTCCTATCTCCCCGAAGTCGATCTGTCCAAGTGTCGTTTGCACGGCGCGGATCTTACCTCCGCGCTCCTTCCTTTTGCCGATCTTCGCGGGGCTTTTTTGTCAGGAGCGAAGTTGGTGAAGGCAGGATTGTCCGCAGCAGATCTCACGAGGGCCGTATTGTCCGGGGCTGATCTCTCGGGAGCCGAACTTGTCGGTACTATCCTCTCAGGGGCAAGCTTGAATGGTGCGGTCCTGATCGGGGCGGATTTGTCCTTTGCCGACTTAGCCGGGGCTGAACTGATCGGAGCGGATCTGAGAGAGACCGATCTCACGGGAGTCAACCTGGCGGGAGCGGATCTCACGGGTGCAAATCTGGCGGGTGCAAATCTTTACGGAGCGGATCTGACGGACGCGGTTCTTACCGGGGCAAATCTGGACGGCGCACGGCGGGATAATTTGATTTCCAAGAGTTCAGCGGAGGAATCGGAAAAGGATCGGTGATTCAGAAGGGAATGGAAATCAAACGGGAGCTGGGATGTTTTCGCGAGAAATCCCGAGTTATGTAGTAAACTATATAAGGTAAGGAGCATTCGGTGACCGAGCAGGGAACCCATTCTTTTCTCGAACAGGGTGTCGTCCTGAACGGCAGATGGGAGATCCTCGGGCACATTGCCACGGGAGGAAAGGGTGAGGTGTACCGTGCTCGACAGACCAAACTCGACCGCGAAGTGGTGGTCAAGATCATTTCCAAGGAATACCTTGCCGATCTCGATGGTGATGAGGACTATATCGAAACCGAGCTTCAACGCTTTCATCGCGAAGCCCTCGCCATGGCTCAAATTCGCCATCCGTACATTGTTCAAGTGTACGATCAGGACGAGGCGGTCGTGACGAGGGCCGGCGTCGAAGAATCGGTACACTATCTTGTCATGGAATACATCAACGGTCCGAGCCTTCGGGCCACCATGCCTACAGAGGGTTTTTGCACGAACGAGCAAGAACTGCCGGTCTGGATAACGGAATTCTTCCTGCCGGTTCTCGAGGGGATTCAATCCATACATGACCTGGGCATTGTTCATCGCGACATCAAGCCCGAGAACGTCCTCCTGGAAAACAATACCCCGAAGATCATGGACTTCGGCATAGCCGGAGGCGTTCGATGGTCGAATCTGACAAAGAGTCACCACGTCGAAGGGACCATCACGTACATGGCTCCGGAACAGTTCATGGATCTGGCGGAAACGGACGTTAGGGGTGATGTGTACGCACTGGGCAAGATTCTCTACGAGGCGGTGGTGGGCAAGTTGGACAAGAAAACCGCATGTCCGTTGAAGGGCGTTTGTCTCCCTTGTCCGGACACGCCGTTTCTCAAGAGGCTGGATCTCATAATCCAGGAATCCACGGCGGACGACAAAGAGCTGCGAATCTCCTCGGTGAAGGTATTCAAAGAGAGATTGGAAAAGGTCTTAGAGGATTTCGATCCAGCCAAGATCCATTTCATGGGGATTTCGCTTCCCAGGCCGGGGACCAGACATATAGTCGCGGCGGTCGCGGTGGCAGTCTGCGTGATCGGGTTGATCGTGGCCTCCAATCTGATACACCATGCCTACATGATTCGGCACACGGAAAAGGCAAGCGAGTCGTTGGCCGATCCCTCTCGTGAACCGGGGAAAGTGGAACCGGAGAGACTTGAATCGGCCGAAGCGGAATCTGCTTCCACGCTCCACGGTCAGGACGGGTCTGTTCTGAAGCTTGTCCCGGGCGGAGATTTCACCCTACCCGGACAGTTCGGAGCGGAGGCGGGAGAATCCTTTCACAAGGCCCCGTTTTACATGGGGGAGACCGAAGTCACCAACTCACAGTACGTGAAATTTCTGAACCACGTGGTGCAGCGCGTCTCCGTGGACGGGGATCTGGTAGAGCACAATGGAATCACGTGGCTCATCCTGGGAGAAGTGTTTGGAGGCTACGAACCGATCGTATTTCAGGACGGAGCATTTGCAGTAAAGGACACTCGATACGAAGCGCATCCCGTGGTCCGGGTTACGGCATACGGTGCGTCGGAATATGCCCGATACTACGGAGACCGTCTTCCGACCGAGTTGGAATGGTATGCGGCCGCTTCTTCGATCGGGATGACACCTGGAGACCACGAAGGCAAGGGCGTGAAGTCGTATGGGGAACGGACCGATCTGGAGCGAGAGATAAGCGGACTGATCGACGTGTACGGGGTCCTGGACAAGGTTGAGGACGTGCCTTCGGGCGATGTGTCGATGCCGTCGCGAATTCCTCACCGTGTCGACAAGTTTCCGCCTAACGCGTACGGTCTAAGAGGTCTGCGCGCCAACGTCGGAGAATGGGGTTTGAAGAGCCCGGTGGGAGCTGTGGACAAAGACGAGGTCCCACGGTACACCATTCTCGGAGGCCTGGAAGGAACATGGTTGCTGGGAACCACGCTCATTCGCGGGCCTGAGCAAGACCCTCACAGGGCCTCTGCATCCGTGGGTTTCAGAATCGTGCGTGACGCGGGCGATAGACCGCGCAGAGAGGAGCAGAAGAATGATGTTCCCAAATAGAAAAGGCGCTGCAGGTACGGCGTTGATCGCAGTGCTGACGATGGTAATGGCGTCCGTACCCGTTTCATCCATTGCTGCGGAAATGCTGGATCTCCCCGACGGAACTAAGGTCGACCTGGTCGCGACATGTCCCGTCTGCGGGATGACCGTGGGCGGCCCGGAAGGAGAAGGGGTCACAATCACCTACAGGAAAGGCCGTGTGGTGGGGTTTGGCGGGGTTGCCGCAACGGTTTTCCGGGACGGTAAGGTGGTCGGCTTTGACGGCGCCCGCTGCCTGTTCGTCTATAACTCGATTCCTTCAAGATTCGAGGTGGATGTGGCGGACATGACGCATCAATACGTCACCGATTTCGTCACCAAGAAGATGATCGAGGTGGAAAGGGCTTTCCTGGTTCTCGGGAGTGATGTGAAAGGCCGCATGGGATACGAAATGATTCCCTTCACCAACAAGGGAGACGCGGAAAAATTTGCCTCGGAGCACAACGGCAAGTGGATCGTCCAATTGCAGTCAGTGGTTCAAAGGACACAACCCGAAACAAGCGGCGAAAAAACCGATTAGGCGTCCTCACTCTTGACTTTCCGGCCGACGGCCGCAATTTGTGACAAGTAGACGATGGAGCATTGAAAATGCCGTTCCAGGGTTCCACAACAGGGTTGATCTTAGCTTTATTGGTTTCCGCGTTGCTTGGAAGCGGAGGGGACCGATGCTGTTGTGGTGAGCCCTCTTGTTGTGACGGGGAGGGCCGCGATGCAATGTCCTACGCTCCTATCGGAGAGGGTCGGATTATCGCCGGTCCGGCCCACCACATGTGCCCTATGTTCGGTCAATGCCCCGTCGGGCATCCTGCTGAGCGTGTGACCGTTGTAAGGCACCTGAAGTTCGCTGAAGATATCGGTACGTCACTCACACAGCCTTCTCGGAACCTCCACTACGTCGGCCCCACGCGTACCCGCGGTGCCCGACCCGCGGGAGTCCGTCCCTTTAATCTTGCGGGAGAATCTCTCGCGATCTTTAAGTGTTCTCTTCTTTCCTGAATCATTTCCATGGCGGCTAAACGGACTCTCCGAGTGCGGGGCTACAAGCCTCTTACCCGTCATGAGCCCATTCGCCGGTCGATCATAGATATTCACATAACCACAGGTCGTCGAAGGCATGGAAGGAAAGATTATGATGAGCGAAAGAGCCTCTCACAGAGGAGCCGTCAGGCCCATAGTATGGCTTGCGTGCACAATATTTGTGCTTGCGGTCTTCGCCGCAGGATACTCTGTGCTGATGCGCGCCGGCCCGACCGAACGCCACGAGTCGGAGGCACATGCACGGGAGCAGACGGCAGGAGTAGATCATTCAGCACACCCTGACGGCGATTCCCCCGAGGAGGCCCCTGCTCTCCACGTCATGTCTGAAACCGCCAAGAGATTGGCGGGAGTGGCGACGGACGAGGTCAAGCGGGACAAAGCCTACGTCAAGTTGAGGCTTAATGGGATGGTCTTCCACGATGAGACGAGAGTCGTAAACCTCACATCTCGGGTGGACGGCCGTATAGACAAGGTGTTTGTCGATTTCACCGGTCTGGCGGTCAACAAGGGGGACCCGGTGGTAACCCTGTGGAGTCGGACGCTCATCACATCGCAAATAGAACTGTTTGAAACCATACGGAGTCCGGAATTCGGCGAATCGGTGGTGAAGGGGGCGGAAGAGAAGCTCAAGCAGTTCGGCCTCACCGAGGAGCAGATTGCGAAAATCAAACGGGAACAGGTGCCGGATCTGTACATCACCCTCCGGTCGCCCATCAAAGGCATTGTCATGAAGAAGAACGTCAACCTGGGGGATTTCGTGAATGAGGGCACGGTCATGTACGAGATCTCGGACCTCTCAAAGGTTTGGGTCAAACTGGACGCCTACGAGACCGACCTTCCATGGATACGATACGGTCAGAAGGTGACCTTTACCACTCCCGCGACCCCGGGCAGACAATTCGTGGGACGGATTACCTTCATAGATCCTGTACTGGACATGGCGACTCGAGCGGTGAAGGTGAGAGTGGAGGCGGACAATCCGGACTTGGCACTGAAACCTCACATGTTCGCCACGGCCGTAATCGAGTCGGAAGTCGATGAACGCGGCAGGGTGATAAAATCCGAATGGGCCGGCAAGTACATCTGCCCGCTTTTCCCGGACGAAGTCTACGATGAGCCCGGCATTTGCCCCAGTAGTGATCTGCCTCTCAGACCTGCCGAAGAGTACGGATACGCGCCGCATGACGGTCTTGTGCCGGCGTTGGTGATTCCTGCATCCGCGGTACTCTACACCGGAAAGCGTTCCATAGTCTACGTAGAGGTTCCGAACCGGGACATGCCCACGTACGAACTCCGTGAAGTCGTGCTCGGTCCCAGGGCCGGCGACAAGTTCGTGATATTCGATGGATTACAGGAGGGAGAGCATGTCGTTTCGGAGGGTAACTTCGAGATTGACAGCGCTGCTCAAATAGTCGGTTCAAAGAGCATGATGAACCCTGAAGGAGGGAGAGCGGAGATAGGACACGCGGGGCACGGCACCGAGGCTCCCGACCGGAAGCCGATCGAGCAGGCTCCCGTCAAGACCGACTCCGGCGATCACTCGGGCCACCAGTGAGCACAATAAGGAGCTTGCCATGTCCAAGGATAGTGAAGTTGAACATACCGGAAGCACCGGCGACGGGCACTCCTTCTTTTCCAAGATAATTCGGTTCTTCCTGGAGCAGAAGCTTCTCGTCGCAATATTCATCGTGGGCATCGTCACCTATGGACTGGTGGTCGCGCCTTTTGATTGGGAACTGTCCTTCCTGCCCAGAAACCCGGTGCCTGTGGACGCCATTCCGGACATAGGAGAGAACCAGCAGATCGTTTTTACGAATTGGCCCGGGCGATCTCCGCAGGACGTCGAGGACCAGATCACCTATCCGCTCACCGTTTCCCTTCTTGGCATCCCCGGTGTGAGGACCATTAGGAGTTTTTCGTACTTCGGGTTCTCCACGATATACGTGGTCTTCACCGATGACGTGGATTTCTACTGGTCTCGTACACGAATCCTGGAAAAGCTCAACTCGCTTCCGACAGGAACTTTGCCCGAAGGTGTCCAACCCGCTCTTGGACCGGACGCGACGGCTCTCGGGCAGATCTTTTGGTATACCCTCGAAGGTGACGGCTTTTCGCTTCATGAGCTTAGGACGATCCAGGACTGGTACGTGCGTTACTATCTGCAGGCGGCCGAGGGTGTGAGCGAAGTGGCTTCCGTGGGAGGGTACGTGCGAGAGTACCAGATTGATATCGATCCCGACGCCATGAGAGCCCACAGGATTACCCTCCCCGAAATCGTGCAGGCCGTGATGAAATCCAACGTTGACGTAGGCGCACGAACCATAGAGATGAACAAGGCCGAATACGTCATTCGCGGACTCGGGTTCATACAATCGGTGGAAGACATCGAAGAGACACCAATAAAGGTGAAAGACAACGTGCCTCTCGCAATCAAGGATGTCGCGGTTGTGCATCTCGGTCCCGCGCTCCGACGCGGTGCTCTCGATAAGGAGGGAGCTGAAGTAGTCGGAGGCGTCGCAGTAGTCCGGTACGGTGAGAATCCACTCAAAGTAATCAAGAACGTGAAAAAAAAGATCGATGAGATTGCTCCGGGCTTGCCGAGCAAGACACTCCCCGACGGAAGCGTGTCTCAAGTCGAGGTGGTCCCTTTCTATGACCGCACCACTCTCATCCACGAAACCCTCGATACCTTGAAAAGAGCCCTTTCCGAAGAGATCCTCGTCACCATCATCGTCGTGATCGTCATGGTAAATCATCTGGCCGGCTCAACCCTGGTATCGGGCCTGTTGCCTCTGGCAGTGCTCATGACGTTCATCGGAATGAAGCACACGGGAGTAGATGCGAACATCATGGCCCTGTCCGGCATCGCCATTGCCATTGGGACCATGGTGGACATGGGCATCGTACTCTACGAGAACATCCTCAGGCATTTGAAGGAAGCTTCGTCTGAGGAAAACAAGCTCGAAGTGATTCACCGTGCGACCACGGAGGTTGGGCCGGCCGTCCTCACCGCGGTTTCCACGACCGTCGTGTCTTTCCTCCCCGTATTCGCCCTCACCGGAGCGGAGGGAAAACTGTTTGGACCTGTAGCGTACACCAAGACCTATGCGCTTCTCGCGGCGCTGATCGTCGCGCTCGTCATCATACCGCCGCTTGCTCACACCTTCTTCACGGGGAAGCCTCTCAAGCCTCGAACGCGAACGATTCTCCACGTCATCACGATCATGGCCGGACTCGGGATCGGTTACTCCTATTCATGGTGGATCGGTACTGCTCTGATCATGCTCGGGGCCTATAACGTGTTCGTATTACGGCTGCCTGAGAACAAACGCGACCAAATGCCCAACTTGGCAAACCTAATAGCCGTCGCGGTAGTGGTGTTTGTTCTTACGGAACATTGGTTGCCCCTTGGCCCTGAGGTCGGGCCGGCACGAAACTTGGTTTTTGTGGTTGTGCTGATTTTCGGCCTATTGGCGATTATGAAGACGTTTCAATGGGGATATCGCCCGGTGCTGATCTTCTGCCTCGATCACAAGATATTCTCCTTGACGATACCGGTACTGTTCGTGTTGCTCGGAATCACCGTTTGGATGGGATTCAACAGCGTTTTCGGTTTCTTTCCGAATGCCGTGGAGTGGGCGTTGGACGGAGGAAAGCGGGTCGTGACCGCTCAACACGTTCACGACCCTCCCACGAAGACCGATGCGCCGATGACGATGGGCATGCCCGACGATCCGATCCGGAAGACCCGGATCTGGCAAGCGTTGTCCCGGAAATTCCCCGGCTTGGGAAAGGAGTTCATGCCGGCGCTTGACGAAGGCTCGTTTCTCTTCATGCCGACGACTATGCCCCACGCCTCCATCACACAGGCTTCCGAAATGCTGAAGCAACAGAATATGTACATCAACCAGATTCCGGAAGTGGAATCCGTCGTGGGCAAACTGGGACGAGTCGAAAGCGCCCTGGATCCTGCTCCGGTATCCATGTTCGAGACGGTCATCAATTATCTTCCCGAATACAAGACCGATCCCAAGACGGGCAAGAGGGAACTCGATCCAAAAACCGGAAAGCCCATTCGCAATTGGCGACCCCACATAAAGAGCCCGGACGACATTTGGAAGGAAATACTGAAAGCCGCGGATTTGCCGGGGACAACTTCAGCACCGAAGCTTCAGCCCATTGCCGCGAGGATCGTCATGCTGCAAAGCGGCATGCGCGCGCCGATGGGATTGAAACTGCGTGGAACGAGCCTGGAAGAGTTGGAACGCGTGGGGCTCCGGATCGAGCAGTTTCTCAAGGAGGTGCCGTCCATCGAGCCGGCCTCCGTGGTGGCGGACCGCGTCGTGGGGAAGCCTTACCTCGAGATCAAGATCGACAGGAAGAAGATCGCTCGGTACGGGGTGAATATCCGTGACGTCCAGGACGTGATCGAAATCGCGATCGGCGGCAGACCGATTACCACTACCGTGGAAGGGCGGGAACGTTACCCGGTGAGAGTTCGCTACTTGCGCGAGCTGCGCGACTCGCCGGAAGACCTGGAGAACATCCTGGTGGCCGGAGAAGGAGGGGCGCAGGTGCCTCTGAAACAGGTCGCGGAGATCCGTTACGTACGAGGGCCGATGGTGATCAAGAGTGAAGACACCTTTCTCGTAAGCTACGTGATCTTTGATAAGAAAGCCGAAAAGGCCGAGGTGGACGTGGTTCAAGACGCGGCGGAGCATCTTAGACACAAAATCGCGGATGGGGACTTGAAGCTGCCCAAAGGATTTTCGTACGTGTTCGCCGGTTCCTACGAGAATCAGGTGAGGTCTGAAGAGACTCTGCGAGTGGTCGTTCCCGTCGCATTGGTACTGATCTTGTTGATCCTCTATTTCCAGTTCCGGTCGGTACCGACCTCCGTCATTGTCTTCTCCGGCATCTTTGTGGCGTGGTCCGGAGGATTCATCATGATCTGGCTCTATGCTCAGCCTTGGTTCATGGACTTCAGCGTCTTCGGGGTGAGCATGCGAGAACTTTTTCAGATCAGAAATTATAATCTCAGCGTCGCGGTGTGGGTGGGCTTCCTTGCCCTATTCGGCATCGCGGCCGACCATGGGGTAATCTTCTGCACGTATCTGGACCAGGTATTCACACATCGAAAACCCGAGTCCGTTCAAGAGATCAGGGAAGCAACGGTTGAAGCCGCGATGAAGCGTATTCGACCGGCGCTCATGACCGCGGCCACGACCATCCTGGCACTCATACCGGTTCTGACGTCAACCGGCCGGGGAGCCGACGTGATGGTGCCCATGGCGCTGCCTTCCTTTGGAGGCATGACTCTTGCCCTCATGACCGTATTCGTGGTGCCGACGCTGTATTGCCTGATGAAGGAGATGCAGCTCAAGAGAGAATCGACAACGTAATGTCCCGAACCGGGACATGACAAGACGTCGGAAGGAGGCTAGAGAAATGAGCGTTATGCGCATAAATACGCAGGGCATGGTTGTCGGCTTGACGATTCTGTGTCTGCTGATCCTGTTTCCGGGATCACACGCAGCAGCCCGGAGTGAGTCAAAGGAGGTCCCTGAGCAGACCGCGGAAGTGCTCAAGTCCTCCATGCTCGAGGCCGCCAAGAAGATTACGGATGGCGGCAAAATGATGCGGGAAGCCATGACCATGATGAAGGAGGGCAAAGACCCGGAAAAAGCAAAGAAGATGATGGAGGAGGCCGAACGAATTATGAAAGAAGGTGAGGCCGCGATCGAGACGGGCGGCAAGATGGCCGAGAAACACGAAGCAATGAAGGAAAAGATGAAGGCTATGAAGGCCTCCTGTAAGAAAATGATGGAAGGGTCGAAGAAGATGCGCGAGGGCATGAAGATGATGAAAGAGAAGAAGGACCCAGCCAAAGCCGAACACGAGGTGACGGAAGGACACAAGCATATCGAGGAAGGCGCGAAGGAATTGAACGGAAAGGAAACCGAGGAAACGGGTAAGTAAAGGCAAAGGTCGGGACAAAGAGACCTTTGGCCGTGGGACCGCCAAGCCCGACGTAGGAGGCCATGGGGATCACCCGCCTTCTCGTCGGGGCGGTCCGCACGGAGGGACCTTCCATGCCGACGGGACCTCGGCGTCCTGACAGGAATAAGGCCTTGAGTCTTAGAATCCGACAGTGCCATTGGCTGGAACCTGTTGAATGGATTGACGGCACCAAGATCGCATGTACTGTTCTTGGACACATTCGCGGTAGTGCAACACCATGTATCGACCCGATCATGGAATTGGCCATGGATTGGTAAACAGGAGATTGTCGGTCTGTGCGCATCGCGGAAAAACTTTTGAGATAGGAGACGGTCACCATGGGATGGCAGCATGGATGGATGGATGGTATGGGAGGATTCATGTTTCCGGGATTCGGCTTAATACTTATAGTCGCGTTGGTAGTAGTCGTGATCTGGTTACTCGCAGGAAACAGATCGAGGACGAGCGCGGGTGGTGGTTCAGAGGTCCAACACCGCAGTTCCGAGACACCCTTGGAGATACTCCAACAGAGATATGCAAAAGGAGAAGTTACCAAGGAGGAATATGAAAGCATAAAGAAGGATCTGGAGTCGTAACCGTCAGAGCAGTGCAAGAGATCCGGGATGATACGGAAACCACGGATGTGTGGTCGTTTCAAAGGTGAAAAACCGTCCGCTGAATTGCTAATCAAAATGCTGTGCTCCAGGTGGAACCGGATCGAATTTACCACTCGATCGTCCGGTGAATTCCCGGGCCGAGGGAAGCCATAAATCCGGATTATTGGTGAGACGGAGGATTAATCATGAATACCCATTCGGAACCTACCGAAATTGACGACCAAATGCGTGTTTCCCGTAAAGGGAGTGAAGCCGGGAAAGATTCTGAGATTCATGGCAAAGCCATGACTCAGCGACATGAACACCCGCCCGAGCATTGTGAGAATTGCGAATCGGATCATTCGGAGCACAAAGGCTCATCGGGTTTGAACTACACGTGTCCGATGCATCCGGAAATTCGAGAAGAGAAGCCGGGAAGCTGTCCGAAATGCGGGATGGCGTTGGAACGTGCGGACGTGACTGAAAGCACCGCTAAGACCGAATGGACCTGTCCCATGCACCCCGAAGTAGTTCAGGACAGACCCGGAAACTGTCCCAAGTGCGGTATGGCGCTCGAACCTCGTACTGCCGAAGCTGAGGAAGAGGCAGAAAGCGCTGAACTCGTTGATATGCGCCGCAGATTCTGGGTCAGCCTTGTTCTCACTATCCCGGTATTTGTATTGGCTATGGGTGATATGATTCCGGGACAGCCGCTTAGATCGCTTGGATCTGCCGAGACCTTGAAGTGGGCTGAGTTCGTACTCGCCACACCCGTAGTACTGTGGGGAGGGTGGCCGTTCTTCGTACGTGCATGGCAATCTGTCGTCAACCGCAGTCTCAACATGTTCACCCTCATCGGACTGGGCACTGGTGTCGCGTATTGGTACAGTGTCGTGGCCATCCTCATTCCCGATATCTTTCCGGTTTCGTTCCAGTCGGAAGAGGGGCTTGTCCAGGTGTACTTCGAGGCGGCCGCGGTTATTGTCACACTAGTCCTGCTCGGCCAGGTACTTGAACTGAAGGCACGAAGTCAGACCAGTGCCGCGATCAAGTCCCTGTTGGGGATGGCTCCTAAGCAGGCGAGAATTGTCCGGGACGACGGAACGGAGGAAGATGTTCCCGTGGAGAACATCGAACCTGGAGATCGCCTGCGAGTCCGCCCAGGAGAAAAGGTCCCTGTTGACGGGACGGTGTTGGAAGGGTCGAGTTCGGTGGACGAATCCATGGTTACCGGTGAGCCGATCCCCGTAGAAAAAGGACCTGATGACAAAGTGATCGGGGCTACCGTGAACAGTACCGGTTCCCTAATCATCAAGGCAGAGCGGGTAGGCTCCGAAACTCTGTTGGCACAAATCGTTCGAATGGTATCGGAAGCCCAACGCAGCCGTGCTCCGATCCAGAAACTGGCCGACGTTGTGGCCGCATACTTCGTCCCCACAGTGGTGGCTACCGCGCTGCTGACGTTTATCATATGGAGCATCGTAGGGCCGGAACCTCGAATGGCCTATGCGCTCATCAATGCCGTAGCAGTCCTCATAATAGCCTGCCCGTGCGCCCTTGGTCTGGCCACTCCCATGTCGATCATGGTTGCCACAGGGAAAGGGGCCATGCTGGGTGTGCTTTTCAAGAATGCCGAAGCTATTGAGGTCATGAGGGATGTGAACACGTTGGTAGTGGACAAGACCGGCACGCTTACGGAAGGGAAGCCCAAACTTGTATCGGTCGAGACGTTGAACGATGTGGATGACCGAAGGGTGCTGCAATTGGCGGCGAGTCTGGAACGTGGGAGTGAACATCCGTTGGCAGCTGCGATTGTGGAGGGAGCCGAGGAGAGAGAGGTCAAGCTTCTGGACGCGAAAGACTTTGAGTCGCTGACCGGTAAAGGCGTAACCGGCACCGTAGACGGTGTCAAAGTCACACTGGGAAATCGAAAGTTGTTGGAGGATCAGGGGATTGAGGTTCAGTCGCTTATGGAGCAATCAACATCCATGCGACAGGAGGGCCGAACCGTCATGTACGTCGGAGTGGACGGCGAACCCGCCGGATTGTTGGGAGTTGCCGACCCCATCAAGGATACCACGCCCAAGGCCATTGAACAGCTTCACAACGAGGGTATACGGATCGTCATGTTGACCGGAGACAGCGAGGCCACAGCAAAGGCAGTAGCCAATAAACTTGGCATTGATGAAGTAAAGGCTGAAGTACTTCCGGAGCAGAAGGCGGCTGCCGTGAAGAAGCTACAGGATGAAGGAAGGATTGTCGCCATGGCCGGCGACGGGATAAACGACGCTCCGGCGCTTGCACAGGCCCAGGTCGGGATCGCAATGGGAACCGGTACGGACGTCGCAATGGAGAGCGCAGGGGTAACGCTGGTAAAGGGCGACTTGGGAGGCATCGTCAGGGCTCGAAAACTGAGCCGAGCCACGATGAAGAACATCAAACAGAATTTGTTCTTCGCGTTCGCATACAACTCGCTTGGAGTGCCGATAGCAGCTGGAGTGTTATACCCGTTTCTTGGGGTATTGCTGAGCCCGATGATTGCTGCCGCGGCAATGAGTTTCAGCTCGGTATCGGTTGTCGGAAATTCGTTGCGACTACGTGGTCTTTCGCTTTAAACGAGACAATACCATGAGCCATAGCCTGCGAATAATGCCCGAAGCGGGCCTGGATGTACGACGAACCGGAGAACGAGTAAGGAATTCATGTGGTGAAAATAATGAACACATGCGATCAGCAGATAATCGAGCCGAAAGAGAAGGTGGGACTCGTTGTCGTCATTACGGGTAGCGGTAAGGGAAAGACCACATCGGCCATGGGAATGGTATTGCGAGCCGTAGGACACGGCCTGCGCGTATGTGTCGTACAGTTCATGAAGGGAGACTTCTATTCAGGAGAGACTGACGGACTCAGGATGCTCAAGCCGCAGGTTGAGCACCATATTATTGGTAAAGGGTACTACGGAATCCGTGGGAACCAAGTTCCTCACAACGAACATCGGTCCATAGCTCAGGAGGCCATACGACTTGCCAAAGAAAGAATGCTGTCAGGGAAGTTCGATATCCTAATCTGCGATGAAATCAACAACTTGGTAAAACTCAAGCTCGTGGATCTTTCCCAAGTGCTGGATTTGATCGAAAACAAGCCTCCCCTCGTGCATTTGATTCTCACGGGCAGAGACGCCCATCCAAGAGTGATCGAGCAAGGTCACACCGTTTCAATCGTTCAAGAAATGAAACACGCCTATCGGGAAGGGATAGAAGCGCAAAAAGGAATAGATTACTAAATTCACGGGGAATGTACGGAGAATATGATAATTTGTGCAAACGGCGCTCCGCTGATCCTGGACCGACAAGGAATGAAGGAGTGAGGCTGCAAGAAGGGAGCGATCGCAACACATCGTATCAAAACTCCTCGCCGGTCACGGAGGAGAGACTATGCCGGAGTGGATTGTTATCAATAGTGTGGCAACAGGGAAGTGCATATTCAGTGGCGAGGCGGAATCGCTGAGAGAATTGATGGAAACGGCAGTTGAATCAGCATGCAATCTGTCATTTGCGGATTTGGCGGAGGCGGACTTGTCTTTCTGTGCTCTTTCCGAGGCGAAACTCGCTTCGGCGGATCTTCATGATGCGAACCTTTCGGGAGCGAACTTGGAGAAAGCTGAATTGACCACCGCGAAGCTGGATCGTGCAGACTTATCGAGCACAATTCTTACGGAGGCCCTCCTCGTTGGGGCCGGACTAGCCGCGGCAAGGTTGGTCAAAGCCAATTTGACCAGAGCTCGGTTGGAAAAGGCAGTACTTTGCGGCGCCGATCTGTCGAAGGCCAATCTATCTCAAGCTGACCTTTCTCAGGCGCTTCTGTCGGGAGCCAATGTCTCGAAGGCGATACTCCCCCTTGCCGATCTGATCGGAGCTTCCCTGTGCGGGGCAAACATGCGACTAGCCGCTCTGGGGGCAACTGATTTGTCCAGGGCGGATTTGTCCGGAGCAGATCTTTCCAAAGCGGATCTTTCGGGAGCCATTCTCAGTGCGGCCACGCTGCGAGGAGCGAAACTCAGCCGTGTGGATTTGTCGTTTGCCGACCTTACCGGGGCTGATCTCTCGGGAGCAGATCTGACGAGGTGCGATCTTACCGGAGCAGACTTGTCCGGTGCAGTTCTTACGGGTGCCGATCTGTCGGATGCAGTTCTATCCGGCGCAAACTTGACCGATGCGGATTTGTCTGCTGCAGTTTTGGACGGCGCCCTCTTGGACGACGCACATCCTTGCTCGTCTTATGGCAAACGGCCCGTGGAGTAATTCGAGAAGAATCAATGTGTGTCCAACTCACCACAACTTCCGGACTTAAGAGTAGGTTAAAGGTACCATGTATTCCGTTTCAGACGAAAGATACGGTCGGAAATGGGGGTGAGTGTGCAAACACCCGGTGCATGCCGGCATTGCCCGGAAACAGTCCCGAGCATGCATTTTGATTGAGAAAAATATCGCGAGATTCAAGAAGCCGATTTGAAGAACATCTTGCGTGTTCCATCAGATCTGCCTTCACGTCGCGCGGGCCGGCACCGAAAACTTCATTGGAGGAGAAACCTTATGGACGTCCCAACATGGATCAGTTTAATTGGCGGGTTAACTCTTATCCTATTGGCAATCGTGAACACGGCATTGATGTTCGAAACACTCGGCCGTCGCGGCGCTCATGACGGACTGCGGACGTTACACATGTGGTTGGGGCGCATTTTCGTACTGATGGT
>JAVHLK010000079.1 GCA_031082285.1 Desulfomonilaceae bacterium | reverse complement strand
ATGGTCACAACAATCCCGGTTTCTCAGGCGGCCCCGTGGTCTACGCTCCACCCGGACAACTTGCCGCCACTAACGTCGCTGGCGTCATATCGGGTTTCAGATTTGTCTGGGATCGGGTCTTTATCGAGAATCAGGAGACCGGGCTGGCAATCAAGTACAACACGGGAATAGCGATCGCCTACTCAATAGATTACGCGGTTGACTTAATCCGGACTCGACCAATAGGCGCTCCGGTACAGAACGGTGGCTAGAGTTTCTAGCTCTTGGTTACGGCAGAATGCCGCAACAAATTCTCGACTCAAAGGAGTTCCGGATAGACTATATGCGAAATCGGGAAATCTCGAAATCTGGGGACATAACAATGTTCCTGATGAACAGCGCGGGCACACCCGCGAAACACTCTGTTATGTTGCTTGATCTCCCTCGATTTCCCAAAGGCTCCGCAGTGACACCGGAAAAGGTATCGCCCCTGCGCAACCAAATGGTCACCCGTACCCTCACGATTTTCCATGACAGGCACGGCTTGTTTCTGTAATAATCCTCGACTGGAGTCCCACTCTTGTTGGCTTGCGCTGGAGTGCGGCAGCGTATCATGTCGATGGAGGTCGGTTCCGTGGAACCCTGGGCGGTTTCCTACCTACAAGCAGTGCTCGATGACCCCGAGCTTCAGGAAGCACTTTGCAGGTATATCCCCACCGATGTAGGAAGCCGGTGCGTTCCTGCGGGCATGTTCGAACGCACCTTGAGTCTGTTTCAAGGGGACGGCACCTCGGACACTCCCACACCGCGGTCGGGACGGAATCGCGATCCTGACCGCCCCCCGGATAGTGACCTGTCCACGAGGAAGGCTTCCAAGATCCGGCTCCCTGCACTGGAAGCATTGAGCACGTACGCCAAAGACCATGTCCTTCTGCGCGGCAGGCCCGGGTCCGGCAAGACGACCCTTCTGCGGCGGTTTCTCCTGGACGAGGCCGAACGCATCCTGCGGGAGGAATCCCGCGGCGGCGAAAGAGCAGCGTCTTCCCCGAGCCGCATTCCGGTCTTTGTCGAGCTCAAGTTCCTCGCGGCCGATCCCGTTGACTTGATTGCCCGGAATTCCTCATTTCCTCTTGACTACCGATTAACACGCTTATAAACATATAAGTATGCTACGAAGGAGGTGGGTTATGGTCGCGGGATTTGGAGCCAAGGTGGTCAAAAGTATAACCGGGGTGTCCCGGATGCAGCTCCAACACTGGGATAGAACCGGAATCATTCGGCCCTCGATAAGGATCGGAGCCGGAAAAGGATCGAGGAGAGAATACTCGTTTAAGGATCTGGTCCAACTCAAGGTCGCAAAACGGCTCAGGGAAGAGGGAATAAGTCTCCAGAAGATCAGGAAGACTCTGGAATACTTGAGAAAGAATTTCCCGGACATAAAGGCTCCGTTGGCTGAACTGCGGTTCCTCACTAATGGCGTTGACATCTTTGTCCTGACGGAAGACCCCGAGGTCATCCTGGATGCATTGAGGGGACAGTTCGTATTCTCTTTCGCTCTCGGAGAGCTGATCGACGGGCTCAAGGGCTCGATTAAGAACTTCGATATCCCAAGGGAAGAGAAGGTGTTCGTAGGCGAAAGAGAGTTCACGGCAATCCTGAAGCTCGACTTGGAAGACGGCGGATACACTGTGACTTGTAAAGAGATGTCGGCAGCTATTTCTCAGGGAGAAACAATTCAGGAAGCCTTGGATAATCTTGTGGATGCTGTCCGGCTTTGTGTGGAGACCGAGGCGGAATTGAGGAATAGCAGAGTCCAGGCAAGATGAACCTCACCGCCAAGCAGTTGAAGAAAGTGGCCCTCAAACTCGACTACCGGATCAAAGAAGGAAAGAAGCACGTGCTGGTTTATAGCGAATCCGGACTGGTGACAACTATACCAAGGGGGCGCATAAAGCCGGGGACCCTGGCAGCAATACTCGGACAGATGGGAATCAACAAAGATCAACTGGCCAACTTACTCTGATCAAAGGAGATTCCCGCTGCTTCCTCCGCAGATGACAGTTGAGCAACAATTACAGATTTTTGTTGCGGATTCCTGGTACACCATACCTAATTCCTGACAAACGCGTGTGGTCCTCCGTGTTACCGTTATGGGTCAAGCCGCTCGAATAGGAACTCCGGGAATTCTTCATCACGTGATCCGGCGAGGTAATCGCAAGCAACCGACCGGAGAGCTGTTGAGGAAACGCTCGAAAGGTGAATTTTGGTTATGCACTCCTCTGGCGACACAACCTGAGCCATGCTATGATGATCTCGAAT
Source organism: Desulfomonilaceae bacterium (assembly GCA_031082285.1). Classification (GTDB taxonomy): domain Bacteria; phylum Desulfobacterota; class Desulfomonilia; order Desulfomonilales; family Desulfomonilaceae; genus JAVHLK01. The sequence continues at coordinate 20,898 of JAVHLK010000079.1, read as the reverse complement.
CTGGGATGCGAGGAACAACTGCTTGACCAAAATGTCCGAACCCAAGGGACTTCCCCAGTGAGGCCGACATCAGCGAATTGACAATAAACATTCCCGAAGAGAAACTGGCCTGGCTCAAGGAAAAAGCCTCCGCATCAGGCGTCAGCGCGGAAGAGCTCGTGCGCGCCGGCATCGATCGCCTGCTCGAAAGTGTGAAGAGGATTTCGAGAGGGCAGCGACGTACGTGCTCAAGAAGAACGAATAACTGTTTAATCCCGATACGGGTAGAGAACAAGCAGACGGCCTCAGCCTGAATAGAATGACCTGAGGCTGCCTGCCCCTTCGCTAACCCCGCAGCACCAGGAACGTGAGGTAGCCACCGTAGCAGACGATCAAGAATATTCCTTGAGTCCTCGTTATGGTGTAATTCGCTCGCATGAACACCCACGGCAGGGCGCTTATGACGACCATCACCAGGTAATCGATCAGCAGTCCGCTCTGGATGAATCCTCCGGGTATGACAATGGGACTGATGAGAGAAGCCAGACCCAGCACTGCCAGCAGGTTGAACACATTGCTGCCTATTACGTTCCCGATGCTGATGTCCATCTCTTTGCGCAGGGCCGCGACCACCGAGGTTGCCAATTCAGGCAGGGAGGTTCCGAACGCCACAATGGTCAGGCCGATAAATTTTTCGCTTAAGCCCAGGACCTTCATGATGGTCACAGCGGATTCCACGACGAGGTGTGCTCCCCCGATCACTCCCGACAGGCCCAATAGGATAACCGCGACCTGTCCGGGCCTGGATGCTATGAACTCCTGTTCGGCCGCCTTTGTCTCTTCGTCCTCCTTCTCGCCGAACGGTGCTCCGCCACAATCCCTCAGAGCCGTGCGATAGTTGAACAAGGTGTACGCGATGATCCCCCCAAGAAGCACCGTACCATCGATCCTTCCGATCTTGGAATCCAGGGTCAGCACCAGCGCCGCCAGAGACAGCCAGATCATTATGGGAATGTCACGCTTCACCACGGACCAGTGACACGTGAGCGGCTGGAAGATGGCGGACAACCCCAGAATCAGGGCTATGTTGCAGATATTACTGCCCACAACGTTTCCCACCGCAATCATGCTGTTCCCTTTGAAGGAGGCAATCGCACTCACCACCAGCTCCGGCGTGGAAGTACCGAAGGCAACCACGGTCAACCCGATGACGATCCGCGATACTCCCAGGCTTCGTGCCAGACTGGAAGATCCTCTGACCAGCCATTCAGCTCCGTAGTACAGCAGGACAAACCCTGCGATACACAGCAAGACGTCCAAGGCCACGATATGTTCTCCTTTCACGACAAGAAACACAGAAACAACTGTCCGTGACGAGCATCATCCGACGAGCGCCCGGTGGATTCCGGCGAGCTCTCGAATGTCTCCCCCACTCACATACACGATAAAGCGAGAGGAGCCCAGGCTCAATGGATCCAAAACCAGTGTCGCCCCTCCCTCCAATTTAAGAAAATTCACGACCGGCACAACATCTTTTCCGTTCGCATTGATATCTATTGGCGGGCATTATGTACCAAAACCGCGGATGTGTTCATCGGGGTCCGGATAGGAACACACGATGAGCATGAGAGGATCCTGTCGCAAATATGAATGGTATTGAGTCCTCCGAATTCCTGAGTCAAACCTGACCCCACCGCCCCTCACCATTTCGCACTCGATGTATGCTACCATGATCTTCCCCATAGGGACGAGAGGAATCGTCCTGTTGGAAGGCTCAACGGCGTGAGGAGTGAGATGCGGATAGCAGTTTTCGGAGTGGGCGGAGTGGGCGGATATTTCGGATGGCGCCTGGCACGGAGCGGGGAAGACGTGGTTTTCATTGCTCGGGGCGAGAATTTGCAGGCCCTCAGGAATAACGGATTGACCGTGGAGACTCTCGACGGAGAATCTTTCACGTTGCCGGTCCGGGCAACGGATGACTCCCGAGCAGTGGGACCGGTGGACGCGGTACTCATGGGGGTCAAGGCTTGGCAAGTGCCGGAGGCGGCTCCTGCCCTGCGCCCGCTGATGGGCCCGGAAACCTTTGTCGTGCCGTTTCAGAACGGGGTTGAGGCTCCTTCACAACTGGCCGCAGTCCTGGGCACGGAACATGTGTTTGGGGGCCTGTGCTACATTGTGAGCTACCTCGTCGAACCGGGCCGCATCCGTCATGCGGGATTGGAGCCGTACGTAGCCTTCGGCGAGCTGGACAATCAGCTCACCCGGCGGGCGCAAATGCTTCAGGAAGCGTTCACGCGCGCAGGAGTTCGAGTGGAGATCCCGCCGGATATTCACGCGCCGATGTGGGAGAAATTCCTCTTCATTGCGACACTGAGCGGCCTTGCAGCGGTCGCGCGGGCTCCGGTAGGAATTATCCGAAGCATTCCCGAGACGAGAGCGATTCTGAAAGAACTGATCGACGAGGTCGTTGCGGTGGCACGAGCCAGACGGATCGACTTGAAAGAAGACGCTGCCGCGGTGACCATGGCGGTGGTGGATCGCCTCCCTGCCGAGTCCACCACGTCGATGCAACGGGATATCATGGAAGGCCGTCCTTCCGAGCTCGAATCCCAGTGTGGAGCGGTAGTTCGGCTGGGTCGGGAAGTCGGGCAGGACGCCCCGTTGAACTCGTTCATTTACGGCAGTTTGTTGCCTCAGGAAATGCGGGCACGTCAATGACTTTCAAGAGTTTATGCGTAGATATCAAGCCGATGAGTCCCAGAGGGCCAGACCACAAAATAATCTCGAAAAAAAACTTGACAAGACTCAGACGATCACGCGATAGAGAGTGAGCACTCACTCTCGATAAGGTCTCCCTACCGTGGAACATACCTTCAAAATATTGCCCGAAGAAAAACGGGAATTCATTCTCAGTGCCGCGGCAAGGGTCTTTGCCAAGAACGGTTACTACCATGCCAACGTGGCCGAGATCTGTAAACAGGCCGGAATTTCCAACGGCGCACTGTACAAGTACTTCAAGAACAAAGAAGCCGTGTACCGCTCCATCTTCGAAGTGATGGTCGATACGTTGCACTCCAGACTGTTCGCGAAGCATGTGGGAAGCGACGCATCGGTGTACGAAATCATATCCGAGATATTCCGCGATCTGGTCGATCTGGCAAGGACGCACGCGGATTTTCTGGCCATTTACACCGACGTTGGTTCCTGTGCCATGAACGAGCTCTCCCCGAGCGTCTCGAGAAAGTTGGAAGAGGGCGCACGGGGGTTCTGGATCGATCTGGTCAGGAAGGGAAAGGAAACGGGGGAAATCAAGAAGCATGTCATGGACGAGGCGGCCGCGTACTATTTCGACAATCATCTCAACCTGTTGATCTACTCGCTTGCGTCCAGGCACTTTGACATGCGGCTTCAGATGTATTTCGGCAGCGATGACGAGAAGATCGCCGACGAGGAGAAGGCACGACTTCTCATGAAATCCGTAAAAATGATTCTCAGTTAGGCGCGTATTTTTGTGCGTCGGCACAGAGAGCGATTACTCACTCTCTGTGCCGGAGCACCTTGACGATGAAGTGCCGCGTAGGCGGCTCGGACGCACACCTTGAAAACGCCGACCAATGGGTCCGTCGACCCGTTCGGCCGGAATCCACCGTAGCCACCGGTCCGGCCGGGCCGGGCGTATATGCGGTCACCGTTCAACGGTCCTATACGAAACACAGGAAGGAGAATTCAAGTGAAGAAGATCATTTCTTTAGGCGGAGCAGGGCATATCGGCGCAAGCGGCGTGCGAGAGCTCGTGAAGCGATATCCCGAATATCATACCGTCATTGCAGACTATAACCTGCAGGCCGCGGAGGCTCTCGCCCAGGAAACGGGCGGAAACGCGTCCGCTCTCGGTGTGGACGTAAGGGACTTCAATTCTCTGGTGAATACCATGAAGTCCGCGGACGCGGTGATCAACTATGTCGGCCCGTACTATACGTTCGGTGAGTCGGTTGTAAAGGCGGCCATAGAGGCGAGGACTCCCATGGTGGACGTGTGCGACGACGGCGACGCCATCGTGAAGATGCTGCAACACGACGCCGCGGCGCGGGCCGCGGGAGTTCCGATCGTGGTGGGCTTGGGAGCCACTCCCGGTATCACGAATCTTATGGCCGTCGAGGGAGCGTCACAGCTCGATCGCGTGGACGACATCCACACCGCGTGGGCCTGGACGGGCATAGATCCCAAGATGACGGGCCGCGCGATTATTGACCACTATTTCCACGCCATATCGGGGAACATCACGACCTTCCGTGACGGACAGTGGGTCGATATTCCGGCCATGTCCGTGACCAGAACCATGGAGTTTTCGGACCCCGTCGGGTTCTTCGAGGTCAAGGAAGTCGGCCATCCGGAGCCGGTGACCATCCCGCGATACATCAAGGGCGTGAAAAACGTCACCAACAACGGCGGAGTCTGGCCGACGCGCTTTACGGAAGTCGCCTCGTTCATGAAGACGCTGGGACTGGCCGACCTCACTGAAATGACCGTAAACGAACACGCCGTGACCTCGCGGGACGTGGCCACGTCCATTGTTCTGGCCCTGCCCATGATCGCCACGGACCTTGTGGAAGCCATGATCGAAGAGACCGTGGACCGGTACGGCGAGTTCGGAGTCCAGGGAGTGGCTCTCCGTGTAGACGTCAAAGGAGAAAAGAACGGTTTGCCTGCACAGTATTCTTACCGCTGCAGTTGTCCCGAAGCGGACCTGCTTACTGCCCTCCCTGCCGTGCTTGGAGCAGTGATGCTCGTCAACGGGCGGATTAGTGAAGCCGGCGTGTGCGCTCCGGAAGGAATCGTGGACAGCAAGGCATTCTTCGAGCTCTTGAAGAACGACATTCCTGTGGAAAAGCTTTCCACCCAATACATGTAACACCGGACAACCGCAACGGTGAAGACCGGAAGCGGTTCCGCACTTCAGGTCACCCGATCGATCAGGAGAAACACGATGTCTTTATTCCGATACTGCACGCCGGAATGGTTGGAAGAGTGTGCGAGAAGCTATCGCGGCGCCCCTGAGTTTGAGGAGAAGTTGAGGAAAGTGTCATGGAAGTTCTGCTTTCGAGTGCAAGCGGAACAGTCGTGGGGCATCGACCGGGATATCATTTTTGGGGCCTTTTTCGACGCGGGCAAGCTGACAAGGATAGGTTTCTTCAGCGAAGAGGAGGCCCTCAGGGAAGGCGACTTCTTGCTGTCGGCTCCGCCGCAGGAGTGGAAGAGGATCCTGAAGAAGCAGGCAAAGTTTACCGCGGACTTCATGTCGGGGAAGATCAAGCTTGTACACGGCGACGTCAAGAAAGTGGTGATGGTCGCGCCCTATGCCAACACCATCGTCGATTCCATAACGACCATGAAACTTCAGTTTCCCGACGAGATGGCTCCCGAAGAAGTGGAAGCGTATCGGGGTCACATGAACACATTCAGGGCGGAGCTTGGAGTTTAGGACATGAACGTACCGTGACTTGTCGGGGGCCGCTCCCCCGCGAGATCGATTGGTCACGCACGCATCGGATTTCATGAGGTAACGCCATGCCGTTCGGATATATGGGTCGGATACTGCGAGTGGATCTTTCCGAAGGGAAAATCACCGAGGAAGAAATACGATACGACTGGGCCGAGAAGTTCCTGGGAGGGGCCGGGTTGGCCACCAGGCATCTCTATGAAGAGGTCCCCGGCGGTGCCGATCCCCTGGGACCGGAGAATAAACTGATCTTCATGAGCGGCCCTCTGACGGGAACGGCCTCGGCCGCGGCCGGCCGTTACTCGGTGGTTGCCAAATCACCGCTGACAGGCCTATGGGGCCACGCGAATTCAGGGGGAACCTTTGGTCCCGCGCTCAAGCGTTCGGGATTCGACGGGGTCATCTTCGAAGGCGTGTCGCCCAAACCCGTGTACTTGAAGTTGGTCGACGGTCACGCTGAACTCTGCGAAGCCGACGTGCTCTGGGGAAGGACTGTTTCCGAGACCGAGGGCATCATTCGGGAGAACGCGGAACGACGACTTGCCGTGGCCTGCATTGGACCCGGCGGCGAAAACCTCGTCCGCTTCGCGGCCATAATAAACGACACGCATCGTGCAGCCGGGCGTTGCGGCCTTGGTGCGGTCATGGGTTCCAAGCGGCTGAAAGCGGTTGCCTGCGGCGGCAAGGCATCCGTCAACCTAGCCTCGCAGGAGGAGTTCAAGAAGTCCGCGAAGAGGCAGATCGATCTGATCGACGAGTCCATCCTGAAAGTTGGTTTTGAGAGCTTCGGTACCAACATGGTGTCCGACATGGTCAACGTACGGGGAGGGTATCCCACGCGTAACTGGCAAAGCGGCGTTTTCGATCGGATCGACGAGGTGAACGGTCAAGCTCTGACCGAAAAGGTGCTGGTCAGGGGCGTTGCCTGTTTCGCGTGTCCCATCGCGTGCGGACGCGGGTCCGAGATCCGGGAGGGCAAGTTCAAGGGACATAAAGGCGAAGGTCCCGAGTATGAAACCACAAACACCCTCGGAGCACAGTGCGGCGTATCGGACATCAATGCAGTCACCATGGCGAACTACCTGTGCAACGAATACGGACTGGACACCATCAGTGCGGGATCCACGATCGCGTTCGCCATGGAATGCTTTGAAAGGGGAATACTCACACCGGAGCAAACCGGAGGTTTGCAGCTCAATTTCGGCGATGCGGACACGGTCGTCGACATGGTGACAAAGATCGCTCTGCGTGAGGGTTTGGGCGATCTCTTGGCGTTGGGCACCCGCGGGATGGCTCAAAGGCTGGGCCAAGGCTCCGAGGATTTCGCCATGAACGTCAAAGGCTTGGAATTGCCCGGGTACGACCCTCGTGCCGCTAAGATCTGCGGATTGGGCTACGTCACGGCCAACCGGGGAGGCGATCACATAACGGGCTTCATCGAGGCCCCGGCCTTTATCGACACGCCGATTCTCCTGGTTCCGGACAGTCAGATCGAGGATCCGTTCATGCCCAAGATTCAGGAAGCCAAGATCCTGGTGGATCTGGAGAATGCCCTCACCGTTTTTGACTGCATCGGCGCGTGCAAGTTCATGGGACTTCTCTTGCAGGTCGAGGATTGCCTGGATCTGATCAACCACGCGTTGGGCCGGAACATGGACGAAAGCGGTTTTCGTCAGGCAGGGGAACGCATCTACAACCTGACTCGCGCGTTTTGCGTGCGGGAAGGTGTGGACCGCTCGGCCGACACGCTCCCTGCACGCCTGTTCAAGGATCCTCTTCCGGAAGGGCCTGCCAAGGGGATGGTCATGGACGAGTCGCTGCTTGAAGAGCTCAAGGACGCGTACTACGAATACCGCGGTTGGGACTTGGCGACCGGTAAGCCCACCCCCGAGAAGCTCAGGGAGCTCGGTCTGGAAGACTTGATCCCCGACATGTGGCCGGATTGAGAGCCGCCTTCGACTCACGCATCGTCGGTGAATTCGGACCTGCACTACACAGAAGGGAACAACACCTTGGGCTATTCAGACAAGCCGTGGACGGCCGGCTACAAACTGGGGCCGTACAAGTTGGAAACGAGTCTCGAGCCGTACCCGGAGGTTCCGCTCTTTGCAGCATTGGACGATGCTGCCGCAAAGTACCCGGGACAGACCGCCATCCAGTTCTTGGAGAGGACGACCACCTATCGCGGCTTGAAAGACCAGGCGGACAGATTGGCCGCCGGCCTGGCCGGGCTGGGGGTGTCAAAGGGAGATAAGGTCTGTCTGTACCTTCCGAACTGTCCGGAGTTTCTCATCGCGGATTGGGCCGTATTAAAGACGGGCGCGGCCATTGTTCCGGTAAGTGTCCTTCGGACCGACGAGGCCTTGATCCACGAGGCCGGCAGTTCCCGGAGCAAGGCGATCGTCTGCAGGGAAGAGCACTTGGAGCGTGCTCTGCACATAAGAGACCGCTGCGACATCGAACACGTCATCATCACGTCCGCTGAAGGACATGACGTCGAGCCCGTGAAGGCCGCCCTTCCGGAGAACGTTTATGAGTTTCGCACACTGATTGAGGATAACCCTCCCACCCCGCCGTCGGTGGCGATCGATCCGCGGCATGACCTGGCGATTCTCGCCTTTACCGGCGGGGCCACGGGGGTACCCAAAGGGGTGATGCTGACCCATTTCAATCGGTACAGTAATCTGCGACAGGGCTTCCCATGGATCATGAAGCCCATGCTCAAGGGCATCGCAGGCAAGGCTTCGTTCTTTCTACCGGTTCCGCTGTTTCACTCATTCGGCCACTACATAGCGCAATCGGCCGTATACCTGGGATTAAGAATCATTTTGATGCCGGACCCGCGGGACGTCGACCTGATGGTGCAGTACATCAAGAAGTATCGGCCTTTGATGATCCCGGCCGTTCCCACGCAGCTTATGCGCATGGCAGAAGCGGGTATCGGCAGGTTGAACGCCATCCCGATGAGCGGCGCGGCGCCGCTTCCGGTCGAGGTGGCCGAAAAGGTCCGCAGGGCGATGGGATCCCCCGTCTCAGAGGGGTACGGATTGACCGAAACCGGTCCACTGACCCATTTCAACATCACCGCCTTCTCCAAGATTACCGGATTCATGCCCAAAGAGAAGCACGGGCTGGGAGTGCCTGCCCCGGATACCGAATGCAAGCTGGCGGATCCCCTTACCGGTAAGGAGGTGCCGTTCGGGAACGCGGGAGAGATCCTGGTACGGGGTCCTCAGATCATGAAAGGTTACTGGCCTGAGCCCGGGACGGGGCTGGACGAAGACGGTTGGTTGCACACCGGCGACATCGGATCGATGGATGATGAAGGCTTCTTCCGCCTGAGCGACCGGATCAAAGACATGGTCAACGTATCGGGCAACAAGGTGTACACGACGGAGGTCGACGAGGTTCTCTTCAGACACCCCCATGTTCTCATGGCCGCGGCATTCGGCATCCCGGATCCTGAAACGCCGGGCAGCGAACGAATAATGGCCGCGATCAGGCTGAAAGATGGAAGCGAAGGCAAGGTCGGAGCGGAAGACATCAGAGATTTCTGCCGTCGGCATCTGGCGCCGTATGCGGTACCGAAGGTAGTGGAATTCAGGAACAGTATCCCCATGACCGCAACGGAGAAGCTCTTCAAGAAGGCCTTGAGAGACGAGGCGATCGCAAGAATGAAACAGGAGGGGAAACTGGAGAAGGCCCGTGGCGTACGGGAAAAAACTTAAGGCGTTATTCCCGCAACCACACCCCATCGCGTGTGTCGACGGGAGCGGGCGCCGACTTACTTCATCGAACCGGCCTTTCTTGGCCACAAATACTTCCTGAGGGAGGCAGCGATGATCATCGACATTCACACGCATCTGGGAGACATCCTCAGGCCGAACGGCGGCGGGCTGATTTTCCGCAAAGGGGTCCAAAAGCAAAGGGTCCTCGATTTGATCACTGTCGCGGAATGGGGGATGTACAACACGAATCCCGTGTCCGAGTGGCTTCTCACGGCCCTGTGCGAGGGCCTGGTAACAAAGGCGTGCCATGCGCGCAACGGAACGGCCACCTTGGAAAATTGCCGCAGGTCAATGGATGAGAACGGCGTGGTCAAGTCCGCGTGCATGCCCATAGCTCCGTACGTGACCTTTGATGACCTCAGGAAGGCCATGGAGTCCGACCCGGGAGTCATCCCCTTCACGAGCGTCGACTTCTCCGCGAATCACGACCCGGAGGATCTCATGAAAAGCGACGTGTCCGCGGGGGCGAGGGGGCTCAAACTCCATCCCATTATTCAGAAGGAGCCACTTACCAGCCGGAAAACCTTCAGCGCGGTGGAGGCCTTTGCCCCTCACGAACTGCCGGTCCTGTTTCACAGCGGAGTCCAGTCCTACTATCTGGGCAAAGACAAGGAAGAGAAGCAAAAGCCCGAATACGGCGACGTTACGCACGCGGTGAAGCTCTGTAAGGACTTTCCGCAGGTTTCGTTCATTGTCGGCCACTCGGGCCTGTTTCAGTACAGGGAGACCATCGACCTGTTCAGTGGTATGAAGAACGTCTTTGTGGACACCTCGTTTCAGCCCCCCAAAAGGATCGACGAACTCATAAAGGCGTTCGGTCCCGAGCGGGTGCTGTATGCATCGGACTGGCCCTGGGGAGATCGTAAGACCAACATTGCCTGCGTGGCAAAAGCCTGTCGCGGGGACCAATCCCTCGAGAAACTGATCTACTTCGAGAACGCAGCGAAACTCCTGAAGGTCTGAACCTGAACCCGGGTCTTGTAACGGTCCCACTCGGCGATCACCTGAGAGAAAGGCGCGTCCACGACGGTACGGGGCGCGGTCCACATTCCTGCCCGAGTGAATAATCCACCTATCGCGTTCAAGCCCTGTCCGTGAGAGATCCGGCTCGGCATGGGGAGAGATTCGTACCCACCCGCGGAGCCGTCGATCGCATCGTGAAAAAACAGTCCAAACTTCCCGCGACGTTGTGGCATAATGAAATGTCCTGGTAATCACCCCTTGAAATGATGTCGGCGCGCCGGCAACATTGCTCGGTCAGGAGACGAGGGGGTAATTCTCGTCGAAAGGGAAGGTGCTCAGCAATGAAACGCCGTCGCCCCACCGGTCTGAAACAATTTCCTCACCTCATCAAGGAGTGGCATTCAAAGAAGAATGGAGATCTCACTCCCGACGACGTTACGTACGGAAGTTCCAAGAAAGTCTGGTGGAAATGCGAACACGGGCATGAATGGCAGGCCGCGGTGCACAATCGCACCTCCGGAACCGGTTGCCCACACTGTGCCGGCAAGAGGCTCGGCCCTGAGCACAGAGTCTCAAACCAACCGACGTTGGCGAAGGAGTGGCATCCGGGAAAGAATGGAGACCTTAATCCCGAGGATGTGACCACAGGGAGCCATAAGAAAGTATGGTGGAAATGCGAGCGCGGGCATGAATGGCAGGCTGTTGTGAGAGAACGTTATCGGGGTGCCGGCTGTCCGGTGTGTGCCGGGAGGGGGCCGACGCCGGAGGTAAATCTCCGTACCCAATATCCGGAAATCGCGGAACAGTGGCATCCGGAAAAGAATGGAGACCTTGCGCCTGAGCACGTCACGTACGGGAGCAATAAGAAAGTCTGGTGGAAAGGTACATGCGGGCATGAATGGAAGACGGCTGTGAAATGCCGTACGACGAGCAATGCGGGATGTCCGATCTGTTTCGAGCAGCGTGCAACGCCGGAGGATAATTTGCGAGCGCAATACCCGGAAATCGCAAGAGAGTGGCATCCGGTTAAGAATGGAGACCTCACCCCGGAAGACGTCACTCACGGGAGCGGCAAGAAAGTGTGGTGGAAGTGCCGACACGGACACGAATGGCAGGCCAAGGTCGGGAATCGCACCTCCGGAACCGGTTGCCCATACTGTGCCGGCAAGAGAGGCATCCTTCACCACAGAGTTTCCGACTATCCGACGTTGGTTCGAGAGTGGCATCCGGTAAAGAATAGATATCTGAAACCCGAGCAGGTTACCAGAGGGAGCCACAAGAAAGTCTGGTGGAAGTGTGAACGCGGGCACGAATGGCAGGCCGCGGTGAAGGGCCGTACCTATTACGGAATTGGTTGCCCATACTGTGCCGGTCAGCGACCTTGCCCCGAGCACAATCTTTCCAACTATCCCGCGTTGGTCCGGGAGTGGCATCCCGAAAAGAATGGAGCCCTTAATCCCGAAGACCTCACTCCAGGGAGCACGAAGAAGGTCTGGTGGAAGTGCGAACGCGGGCATGAATGGGCGGCTGTCGTGAAATCCCGCACAAATGGCGCAGGCTGTCCGGTCTGCGCCAAAAGTTGGGCGACACCGAAGGTCAATCTGCGTGTCCAATACCCTGACATCGCAGAAGAATGGCATCCCGAAAAGAATGGAAGCCTTAATCCCGAGGACGTCACTCACGGGAGTAGTCAGAAAGTCTGGTGGAAATGCAAACTCGGTCATGAATGGCAGGCCGCGATCGCGAATCGCACATCCGGAAGCGGTTGCCCATACTGTTCCGGTAGGAGGGCGTGTCCCGAAAACAACCTTTCAAATTACCCCGTATTGGCGCACGAGTGGCATCCGAAAAGGAATGGAACGCTTACTCCGGAGCGCGTTACCCCGGGGAGCGGAAAGGAAGTCTGGTGGAAGGGTGATTGCGGTCATGAATGGAAGGCTGCCGTGCGAGATCGTACATCCGGGGCCGACTGTCCGATCTGCGCGAAACGGCGGGCAACACGGAAAGACAATCTACGTACCAGACGTCCGGACATCGCCAAGGAGTGGCATCCGGATATGAATGGAGACCTCACCCCGGAGGCCGTGACGCCTGTGAGCAAGAAGCGAGTCTGGTGGATGTGTGCACGAGGTCATATCTGGCAAGCCGAGGTATTGAGTCGCACGTATTTGGGCTCCGGTTGCCCGTACTGTGCTCGTGAGGGAACGCGAGTGAACCGGAAGCTTTCAGACTCTCCCGCGTTGGTTCAGGAGTAGCGGCCGAAAGACTATGGGGCCGTCAACCCTGGGAAATGGACTGGGCTCCCTGCTGGGAACGGCTCTCCTCTCCGGGCTCTGCCCGGTGTAGGGGCGGCCCTCTGTGCCGGCCCTGGGCGGCCACAGGGGGCCGCCCCTACGTCGCTTGGGAGAGGCTCTTATGCTCAGTAGCGATCCGCGAATCATGGGGGGTGCACTACGCGGTATCGGGTCACTTTGACCGAAGACTCGGCGTAGTTATGCGGTCCAGGTCAAGCCCAACTCGGCCAGCTTCGCTTGCGTGGGCAAGCCGCTGACGAGATCCCAGCCCATTGTCCCATAGTAGCTGTCGAGCGCGACCTCGAGGTTCACCACTTGGCCTTCTCCTCGCCCGTCCGGCGCGGGCTCTTCCAGAACACGCCTCGGCAGCGTGTCGTCCTTTCGATCAAGACCGAAACGGGCGTTGACCATTCTCTCCATATTGATCGCCCGTTCGGCGCCTTTGAGGAGGTCGGCAGTGGAAACCTCCCTTCCCACGGCAGCCGACAAGAGACTCGCCCAGGTGGAGGCCTTCACGGCCAACGTTATCGACGCGAACAGGCAGACCCCGAGAAGGTTTGTCGCCATGGACAGTTCCTGGAGCGGTTTAACCCACTCCTTGTTGCCGTCCTCCAAGTAGTCGATATCTCCGGTTATGCCGAGTTCCGGATCACGATAGCCAAACGCATCCACAGTGGAGGCATAGGGTCGCAGATGGTCCCCGCCTCGCGGCGAAACCGCGTGGGAAACACCCTCACCCTTGCTCGCACGAACGCCGCAGGATGCCAGTTCAAGCCCTTTCACCTGGATAGCCGCGTACTCGGCACCCGCGCCGAGCTTCTCCGCTGCCCGCTTCGTTCCTTCCGCGAGGAGATCGCCGATGCCTTCCCGACGGCCTATTTTTTCCACCGCTTCGACCATTGCGGCCGCATTCCCCCAGGAAAGATCCAGTCCTCCGGTCTTTTCCAGAGTAAGGATCCCATTTTCGAACCATTCCATTGCCGTGGCGATGGTCTGGCCCGTGGAGATGGTGTCGAGCCCGAGGTCGTTACAGAGATGGCCGGCTTTGGCAATTGCGTTGATATCGTCGATCAGACATTTGCTGCCGAAGGCTCCCATGGTCTCGAATTCCGGACCTCCCCCGGAACTCCCGGCGTAGGGGCCGTCCTTGACGGTCGTCATCCGGCCGCACGCGGCCGGGCACGCGTAGCAAGCTTCGGGCTTAACGTCCAATTTCTTGTGGTAAGCCTCGTACCCCATTTTGGGAAGGGACTCGGGGTAAGTCGTCCGCTGCCAGTTCTTCGTGGGCAGAATGCCCAGTTGGCAGATGGGGTCATAGAATCCCGGAGTGCCAAAGGGATGCAAGGCCCCCTTCACGAATGGCTCCTCGAGGAATTCCCGACGCGCAGCCGAGGCGGCGGCCTTGAGTTCCTCGGGTTTCGCAACGCTCAGGGATTTGGTCCCCTTGACCGCCAACGCCTTGAGATTCTTGAATCCCATGGCTGCCCCACCGCCTCCGCGCCCCGCGGCACGGTGTTTGTCCGTCATGATGGTGGCGAACATGACGCGCTCTTCGCCCGCCGGACCGATGGCGGCAATCTGAAATCCTTTCTTTCCCAGGTCGTTCTTGAGAGTGTCCTCTGTGGCCCACACTCCCTTTCCCCAGAGCATGGACGCGTCCTCTATCTTGACGGCGTCGTCCTCAACGCTCAGATAGACGGGATTCTCCGACCGCCCCACAATGGCGATCAAGTCCCAGCCGGCTTTCTTTATGGCTGGAGCGAGGTGCCCGCCCACGTTGGCGGCACCCAAGGTTCCTGTGGCGGGCGATCGAAACACGATGACCGTTCTCCCGCTGGTTGGCGCGGCTGTACCGGTGAGCGGCCCGGTTGAAAAAATGATGGGTTGTCCCGGGTCCGACGGGTCTGAGTCCCATTTGCATAGGTCCCAGAACAGCCTGACGGCAACGCCCTCTCCTCCCACGTAGTCGATCATCCAATCCTCGGGAATATCGCGGGATTGGAAATTGTGCGAAGTCAGATCGACCAACAAGGCTTTCCCCGTGTAGCCGTTCATCTTGGTCCCTCCTTTCCGAAGTGCGAGCCCGTGTTATTGAAACACTCGCTCATGAAGGCGGTACTGAAGTCTCCCGACGCGAAGTTCGGGTGACGCAGGATCCGTAGGTTAGCAGAAATCGTCGATTTCACCCCAACGATGACGAACTGTTCGAGACCGCTAATGAGTCGCTCCCGGGCGCGTGTCCGATCCTCACCCCATGAGATGACCTTGGCCAGGAGCGGGTCGTAGTACGGCGGCACCGAATAGTTGTTCTCCAGAGCGTGGTCGACCCGCAGGTCCCGGCCGGTCTCGGGCAACTGGAGACCGCTGATGCGACCGGGCGACGGGAGGAATGTCTCGGGATCTTCCGCGTAGACCCGCGCTTCTATTGCGTGCCCGCGAAGGCCTATGTCTTCCTGCCGAAATCCAAGAGCTTCTCCCGAGGCAGTCTGGATCTGGCATTTGACGATGTCGATACCGGTGAGCAGCTCGCTGACTCCGTGCTCCACTTGAAGCCGAGCGTTCACCTCCATGAAGTAGTATCGGCCGTCGGCAGAACGCAGTCCTTCGAGCGTTCCTGCGCCATGGTAGTTCATACGCCGTACCAGCCGCCGGGAGTAATCGAAGAGTAGCTCACGTTCTTGTTCCGTGACCACGACCGACGGCGCCTCTTCGATGATCTTCTGGTGGCGGCGCTGGATCGAGCATTCCCGTTCGCCCAAGAGCACGCAGTTTCCGTAATTGTCTGCGACGAACTGGATTTCGATGTGTCTGGGGCTGTCTATGACCTTCTCGATGTAGCAGGCCCCGGACCCGAACGCCATGTTTCCGATACTGCACGTCCGCTGGAAGATTTGCTCGACCTGGCCCTCCGATGAGACCATCTCGATGCCTTTGCCCCCTCCGCCTTTATCCAACTTCAAGAAAAGAGGGTAGCCGTGTTCGCGGCCGTACGCCGCCACATCCCGGGGGTCGTTCACCGGGTCCAGCGTTCCCGGAATGAACGGCACCCCAACGCCGGCCGCAAGGTGACGGCAGTAACACTTGGAGCTGATGGACTTCATCACCTCGGGCGCGGGACCGACCCAGACAAGACCCGCGTTCACTACCGCCTGGGCGAAAACCGCCCGTTCCGAGAGGAAACCGTAGCCGGGATGCACTGCGTCCGAGCCCGACTTTCGTGCAGCGTCGATGAGGGCTTCGATACTGAGATAGCTATGCAATGGATTAGACGGCCCGATGTGGACGGCCTCGTCCACCATGTCGAGATACGGCGCTTCGCGGTCGGCTTCGGAGTACACGGCCACCGTGGCTATTCCCATCTCTTTGCAGGTGCGGATAATCCGGGTAACGATTTCACCGCGGTTGGCAATGAGGAGCCTCTTGATCATGCGTCAGTCCCCGTCCACCACGAGCATAACCATGGGCGTGCCGACTTCCAGTTCGTCCCACTCCTTCGACAGTACGGACTTGACGGTCCCGTTCCATTCCGATGTCACGGAGATCTCGGTCTTCATGCAGTTGATGACGGCCACCTCCTGGCCGGCGGACACCTTGTCGCCTTCATTGACCACAACTCGAGCACACAGACCCGGTATTATGGCATTGACACTCTTCTCCATTATTGTGTTCCTCATGATTGCTGTGGTGCGCTCCATCGACGCTCGCGCACCTTAATGTGAGTTTTGCACCGGAGCGCCGCGCGTTTTGGCCGGTTTCCCTCTACACCAGCGCATCTTCGGTGAACAAATTCTTCCGGTCCAAACGAGCCTGAACGGCTTCGTCTTGGCTGCAAACCCGGAACCTGATGAAATCCCGGCCCGGCGTGCCTTGACCCACTTTCCACAAGTCGGCATTGATGACGCTCAGTGCGCACATGTATCCGCCAAGTGTCGGGCCGTCGGCTATCAACAGCACCGGGGTGTTCCCGCAGATGTTCAAGGCCCCGCGCATGGCATAGGCATGGTCCAATATATTCGATGGATGGCTCCCGCCTACCCCGCCGTCCAGTCGTGCGAAAAAGCCCTCCGGTAGCTCTTCGAGCCTGTACGCCGATCGGTTCGAAGTATGCTGGATCCTGAACGTGTGGCTGAAAAGGTAGTCCATCCCTTCCTCGGTGGCGTAATCCGGTGACGTATTCGTGCCCGGAATCGCCCGCAACACCCATTCACGGGAATACTCCGGGATCGCCTCTTTCTTGAGTTTCCGGCCGACGAGATCCTTCAGTTTGCCTCGAGGCGCGGCAAACTTCACTTCGTCACCCGGTTGCAGCTTTCTCCCGTCGAATCCGCCGTAACTTCCAAATATGCACGTGGATTTGCTCCCCAGATATGGGGGGAGGTCGATGCCGCCTGCGATACCGAGATAACAGCGGAACCCGAACTCGCCGATATGAGAGAAGGCGATCACATCGCCCTTCTTCACTGCAACCGATTCCCACATGGGGATTGGCGAACCGTTTATGCTCGGCTTCATGTCGGTACCGGTTACGGCAATCACCGAGTCGGTAAGGAACTCACCCTGAAAGAAACCGCCCGTCACCTCCAGACCCGCTTCACCGGCCGGGTTCCCGACAAGCAGATTTGCGAAGCCCAAGCCAACGTTGTCAAAGGCGCCGGAAGGTGCCATGCCTTTGCCCAGGTAACCGAGTCTTCCCGGCCAATCCTCAACCAGAGTTTCTATTCCGCCGTTTATTACCTTCAGCATGTGCTGTACCTCCTTGCATACGGCTAAAGACGGGGAGCCTTCTGAACGCCCTCTTCTCGCCTCGCGTTCTGCTCTTTAATACCTTCCCGGACTTCATCTGTGTCGAGCCAGGCCAGGTAGTCCTTGACAACGATCTTTCCTTCCTCGATGCGGTACTCGTAGTCGGTCTCTTTGTGGACATGTTCGTGCACCCACAAGACTTCGTCCTCGTCCACTTCATGAAACCTGACGCGGTCTGCCGGCCGATACAGGAAAGGACCGTCCTTGAAAATGGGATGTTTCATACTGAACTGGAACGTGGGAGCCGTGCGACCGAAGAGCTGGTATCCGCCTCCGGTGGGAGTTGTGTACGTGAAGACGCACGGTCCCCCTATGCCGGCCGCACCCTCCGGAGTCCACGTTCGCGGCGGATTATACTTGGGTACGACCAGCGCGCAGCGAGGGTCCACGGGCCAAAGGAAAGCCCCGCCCGGCCAAAACCCGCCTCCGCTGTTGAACCACTCGGTCCCCAAGAACATATCTTTGGCTTCCCGGACGGAGACGCCGTTGCACAACGCGATGTATTCCAGATTGTAACCGTCGATGACGTTGGGAGCATCGGGCCTTACTTCCTTGACGTATTTCTCCACCGCCCTCTTCGTTTCCGAATCCTCAAAGGCCAATGGCAAGTGGATAAGTCGAGAACTCAAGACAACATCGTCAACCGACGGCATAGACTCCTCCGCGTCCTTGACCTCCGCAATGAGAGTCGGCACGTCCACCACGGTAGGATCGAAATGCAGCAGATTGGTCCGCAGACCCGGAACCGTTTCAATCAGCCCTTTGATCTTCTTGGCGTGAATGATATCGTTGACGGCCAACATCCGAAAGGAGTCCTGAAGTGCCGCCCTCTGCTCCCTGCCGTATTCGACCTGGATGAAACCGTCACCGCCCTGCCTGAACAAGACCTCCAATCTGGATTCCGTCTTGGGCAGGGTGTCCAGAATAACGTTGTACTTACCTTGGCTCATGTGTCTCTTCCCCTTTACAGTTTGCTGAACGACTGACCGGATCCCATGACCGGTGCGGCCGATACGCACAATTGGTCCTCCATGATCAGGCTTTCGTGCCGGCCATGGCGTTGAGCCCCTCTTCTATGATGTTGAGCCCTTCATGCAACTGGTCTTCGGTGATAACCAGAGGCATGAGCGTGCGGATAACATTGCCGAATCTGCCGCAGCTCAGGATGACCAACCCGTGCTCGTGGCAGTACTTGACCAGTCTTTTGGTCTCGTCGGCCGCGGGTTCCTTGGTTTTGCGATCTCGGACGAGCTCGATTCCCAGCATCGCGCCCAACCCGCGCACATCGCCAACGAGGGAACAGCGCTCCTGCATGTCCAGAAACCGCGATTGAGCGATCTGGCCAATCCGAGCAGCCTTTGCACACAAGTCCGATTCAGCGATAAAGTCGAGCACTGCTATGCCCGCCCTGCAGCACACCGGATTTCCGCCATAGGTGCCACCCAAGCCTCCCACGTGCGGTTCATCCATCATCTCTGCACGGCCCGTAACTGCGCCCAATGGCAGACCCGCGGCCAGAGACTTGGCCATGATCACAATATCAGGCTCTACACCATAGTGCTCCATGGCAAAAAGCTTACCTGTCCTGCAAATCCCTGTCTGCACCTCGTCCGCCACAAACACGATACCGTGTTTCCTGCATATGTCCTGAACAATCGAGAAATATTCCTTTGGCGGAGTGATGAATCCTCCCTCACCGGTAATCGGCTCGGCCACGACTGCTGCGGTCTGCTCAGGCGCGACGTGGCCTATAAAGAAGGTCTCCAGGTGGTGCGCGCACTCCAGCCCGCAGCCCGGATACGTCAGCCCAAATCCGCACCGGTAGCAGTAGGCATACGGCATACGGTATACCTCAGGGGCAAACGGGCCGAAGCCGAACTTGTACGGCTTCACCTTGCCGGTCATGGTCATGGTCAGCAGGGTACGGCCGTGGAAGCCGTCCTCGAATACGATAATCCCCTGTCTACCGGTGTAATACCGGGCTATCTTGACCGCATTTTCCACGGCCTCGGCCCCGCTGTTGACGAACAGCGTTCGTTTGGCAAAATCACCGGGCGTAAGCTCGTTAAGGCGGCCGGCAAGCTCCACATAAGGCTCGTACATGACTATGTGAAAGCACGTATGGAGAAAGCGCTCGGCTTGATCCTTGATCGCAGCCACCACCTTTTCGTTGCAGTGGCCCACATTGACGACCCCGATTCCGCCGGCGAAATCGAGGAATCGGTTACCTTCAACATCCCAGATCTGAGCGCCTTCCGCGCGGTCGGCGAAGTATGGCGTCACGTTGAAAGGACCTTGAGGAATATGAGCGAGACGCCGATCAAGCAGCGCCTGGTTGGTAGGTTTGTCCGACAAGTCATACCTCCTGCACTATTGTGTCCTGCATTGAGTGTACTTTGGAGCGTTTGCCAAAAGCTCGGATGCGTGAATGAGGTCACACATTGGTGGCGGGCACAGCCCGCCCTACTGTGAACCGCTTTGAGACCCAAACAACTCGTGGGACTGGGCGTCCCTGCCCGTCAACTTCCAGACCGGGCGTACCTGGCGGCCCGAAAGTGATACCGGCACGGAGGCCGGCGCTACCAAAGCAGGGACGGTTGCACAGATACGACACTGTACCTGCGAAACGCAGTAATCAGTAAGAAGGCGAAGCCAACGAGAATCCCGCTCCCTCAAGGCCGTTCCGCACCGCGGTGACTATCTCCACCGCGCCGGGGGTGTCGCCATGAACGCAGACCGAGCTGCCTTCGATGGCAATCTCGGTGCCGTCCAGTGCTTCCACTTTTCCGTCTTGGACCATTCCGACCACCCGAGCGGCCACACCCGCGGGATCGTGAGCCTCGTGGACCCTCGTAATCACCAAGCCGCCTTTCGCATCGTATCCGAGGTCCGCGTAGAGCTCGTAGACCACTCGGACGCCCATACTCTCGGCCACCCGGCCGACGACGCCATTCTTCATGATGTACAGATACAGCTGAGGATCTATGTCCCGCACCGCATTACAGATGGCGCTTGCCACATCTTCTCGACGATGGGCCATGCCGTAAAGCGATCCGTGCGGCTTAACATGGTGCAGTTTCATCCCCGCGGCCTCGACAAAGGCCTTCAAGGCCCCTACCTGGTACACCACATCGCAGTATATCTCGTCGGAGGTCAGGTTCATCTCCCGCCTGCCGAAGCCCTGCAAGTCGGGCAGTCCGGGATGCGCACCCACCTGAACACCGAACTCCTTGGCCAGGCCGACCGTCCTCTTCATCACCGACGAGTCGCCCGCGTGAAATCCGCACGCCACGTTTGCGCTCGTGATGTACTTCATAAACTCCGCGTCGTTGCCCATGGTGTACATGCCGAAGCTTTCACCCATGTCCGCGTTAAGGTCAATTTGCATCTTTCAAACTCCTTGCACGGCTTACCTGCACTTGATCGATAGTCGGAACCGGTCCATTACCGCAGCGAAGATGAGCGGTGCTCTCATAAAGACCAGGTGCGACTAGGAGCTGATGTTCATCAGGTCCATACAGTTTCGCATCAATACAATGAGCTCTGCGCCTCATTCCGAAGCATCAGTGTG
>JAVHLK010000078.1:2593-23729 GCA_031082285.1 Desulfomonilaceae bacterium | reverse complement strand
GTTCATGTCTTCCCCGCCATACCCGTGTACCGGCATCTCGGGAAGCCGGCAGGGAATGGTAGATTGCGCGCTCTTTCCGCGGATCTGAGTGCTCCTATGCGCGAATATCCGAACATTCTGGCCGCGCATGTCACATAGACGCGGATCAACCGCGCTGGGGAATGGCTCATAGCACATCAACAAGTTGTTTTAAAGGATTTTGCTGGATTGAGACACGAAAATAATGGGATTGCCGGTAACTTATAGCGAGACTTCGACGGGTTATGTTCATGGGCTCTCAAATCCGGGAAGTCGCACTCGGACCAGGGCTCACCCCCAGGGATCATTTCCTTAAACCGGCCGGTAACTTCGGCCTAGCTGTACTAGTCTTTTCCCGAATCGTCAGCGAGCGCTTGAAAAGGGGCTCTGCTTCAGTATACTTCCCCTGTGTCTTATACAGTTCGGCCAGATCGCTCAGCGCAGTCGCTACTTCAGGATCCTCAGGTCCCAGCGCCTTCTCCCTTATCGTAAGTGCGCGCCGGTACAGTTGATCCGCCTCGGAATATTTCTTCTGAATGTCATACAGAAGTGCCAGATCGCTTAGAACTGCAGCTACATCGTGATCGTCAGGTCCGCGCGTCTTCTCCCGAATTTTCAGTGAGCGCTTGAGCAAAGGCTCAGCATCGGCATACTTCCCCTGCCGCATATGCAGAAGTGCCAGACCCCTTAGAACTGCAGCTACGTTGAGATCGTCAGGTCCGCGAGACTTCTCCCACATCTTCAGTGAGCGCTTTAAGAGACCCTCAGCCTCCGCATACTTTCCTTCCCCCATATACACAGATGCCAGATCGCGTAGATCTGAAGCTACTTCGGGATCGGCACGTACGCTGGACTTCTCCCATATCTTCAGTGAGCGCTTGTACAGAGGCTTTGCTTCGGAAGACATTCCCTGGCGCATGTACGTAAATCCCAGACGGCTTAGAGTGCGGGCCACATTGGCACTTTCCGGCCCAAAGGTCTCCTCGGCCACATCTAGAGCCTGTTTAAGGATCCGTATTGCTGCAGCGTGATTCTGTCCCTCAATTAGTTTCAACGCCTGCAGGTTCAGCTCATTCCACTTGTCTTGTTGAGCCAAGACAGCCGACGCAAGAATCAGATACAATCCCAGGGACACTGCCGGCAAGGGCATTGCGATCTTGGGAATTCGTCGAGTCCTCATGGCAAGTCTCCGGTTCATGCAGCAAAGCGGGAGGAACTTTCCCCGGGACAAAACCTCATGGCAGCCTCCGCAATGTCCCATGGAAAGTCGAGTAACGGGGTCCAGGTGAGGGGGCATCATAGTGCCGTTCGATCATTCCCTTTCTTCCTATACATCAGTCGTTTACGATTCTCGGCTCCATGCCGGCAACCACGGTGCTCACTCAGGAGATCCACTGATACTCCGACTCGGAGGCGTTGGACCTCAAGGAATACCGTTTGTCCCTCAAGACGGTTCTTCCTCCCCGTCGTCGGTCAGCCGTGAGCTGTTCTGATGCCTCATAAAATCCGTTGTGTAACCTTTACGTGGAGCCCCAAAACACACGTTTCCGCACCCGTCGAGGACCCGTATGTATGAGGCAGGGCCTGCATTGATCTATGGGGGACCACCTCACCATAGGACTCTGGAAGGGTACCGTCAAGCACTATCTCCTATCATGTTACTCCTCATTTCTTACTTTCGATTACCTTTGGCCAATTACTGGGACCGGCCGTGATGTTGTGCGGACCTTTCCGCGTCATTGTGACGGCCGTCCAGTCACCGCGTCCCACAGTGAGGCCGGGTCACGTCACTTGCTGTCCCCAATACCGACAGGTTATCCTGATCGTCCAACTCTCGACCTTCGGGTTGGCAACAACCGAATATGCCTAAGGATTTCAGCGCCATGGTATCCTTGGAAGCGTGGTTGCAGCCTGGAGATTACGGGAGACCGGGGAGCACCGTGGAAACGTTGGGGCGAGGCGTATAATGAGCCGAGCACACACTTGCGTCACGGCGATTGCTGCGCCCGGGGTTCGGCAGCGTACACATTAATCCGCTCCATGCTCTCTGAGATATCGGACCACATTGCATCTACCTCCCCTCTGAGCCAGGCTGAGGGCCGTCTCACCATCTTTCGTCCTTGCATTGACCTCCGCGCCGCTCTGGAAGAGCAATCTCACCGCTTGCACGTGCCCGGCTTCGACAGCACCCATGGAATTCGGGGGATAGGGAATTCGGCGATACAACACCCCTTTTCATAGCGGCCGCCTTCGTGCCCGGTCGTCCCTTGCTCAGGTCCCGGGGTCAGCCCCTCAAATACGGGAAAAACGCTCCATCCCCCCATCGGAGTCCGCGTCATGCGGACACCGCGCTGTGTGGCATGATGCGGCACGTCGGGGACCGTTGCACGCCGGCCCAATCGCAAAGCCGGGGTGTGAGAGCGCTGTCCGCTGAAAAGAAAAGGAGTATCGTATCTCCCGAAGATCCGAAGGAGAGATCCGCATACTACTTCATTGCAACAGAGCGAGGGACGACTTCCTCATTGATTTTTTCGACAAGCCGAGAATCTTCGGCAACATCCAAATCATAGTCATCTTGAAGTCCAATCCAGAACTGAACGGAAGTCCCGAAATGCCTGGACAGACGAAGCGCTGTGTCCACGGTAATCCTTCGGTTGCCGTGCACGATTTCATTGATTCTCCTTGGTGGGATTTTCAAGGCCCTTGCCAGACCATTCTGGGAGATTCCCATCGGTTTCATGAACTCTTCCAATAGGATCTCTCCCGGATGGATCGGAGCTATTTTGTCAGCGGTCATTGGAACCGTCCTTTAGTGATAGTCAACGATCTCGACCTCATGGGCATTGTTGTCCTTAGACCAGAAAAAACAGATGCGGAACTGATCGTTGATCCGAATGCAATGTTGACCCTGCCTGTCGCCTTTGAGCGCTTCAAGCCTATTGGCCGGAGGAATCTTCAGATCTTCCAACTTCGTAGCCCGATTGAGCATACGGAGTTTTCGAAGGGCTACTGCCTGGATATCATGCGGTAGCTTCCGCGAGAACTCACGATTAAAGATTCTCTCTGTTTCCTTGCACTTGAAGTTCTCAATCATAGGGTCATACTATAACGATATGCGTTATAGCGCAACGGTTTTCCCGGCCCATTCTTGGCACGAGCGTAGCGGGGGTGTCTTTCATGGAAAGCAAGCGAAATTCGGGTTTCCACATCCCACCCTCCTCAATCTCAGGCAGGGACTTGACCGTCTTCACCGGCGCTGATGTCATCCGGCCTCTCTGTGGCCCTGTGTGCGGCATAGACTCGTCCGACATCACGCTTCCAATAGGATCGAGAGAAGACGGAATCCTCGGAGCGCCTCCGGCATCTAAGTACGTATGAGACTACTCAGGTGGTGAGGTGCATCATGACCAGAGAAGAGGTCTACAAGGACATTGAAGAGAAGTTCGGGCTGGTTCCAAGCTTCCTCAAGTTGGTTCCCGACTCGACCCTGGAACTGGAGTGGGAGCTTTTCAAACGAGTCCAGTTCGATGAAGGCGCGATCCCCAATAAGTACCGTGAGCTCATGGGACTCGCCATTTCCGCGGTGACCAAGTGTCGGTACTGCACGCTCTATCACACCGAGATGGCAAGGCTCAATGGAGCCACTGAAGAAGAGATTGAAGATGCCGTACACTATGCCAAGTCCAGTGCGGGATGGAGCGCGTACATCAACGGAATGCAGGTGGACTACGACCAATTCAAGGATGAACTGGCACGGGCCTGCGAATATGTGAGAACCTCGAAAGCCGCATGATTGGCCGGCCCGGTCTTTTCGAGAATCGTGACAACCACGGGGTGAAGCACGCTTCGCCCCGTGCCGGTTCAACATGTTAGCGGGCTGCCGTCATTCCGGCCGCAATTATGAAAGTGTCTCGGTGAAGCGGATTGCCAGGGGGAGAGATCCCGCGTCCCGCGGGAAAGACAGGCATTCCCAGACGGAGCCCGGGAACGAGAAGGGCAGGCGCCTGTCTTGCAAGAACATGGCTCGCTGTCTATCGGGAAACCGACCGCGGGACCGCACCTCCGAAACGGACTACCGAATCCTCGTCTCGTCCGCCAATCCTTCCAGCCACCTCACTGTCGCGTCGACAATATTGATACGGTACGCCAAAACGTTGCGCTCGATCTCGGTCTTGCATCGCGCCCTTGCCGCTTCCAATCGGTCTTTCTGATTACGGCAGGTCCTCACCTGCTGTCGGATCAACTTCGACGCGAGCTCGGGTATATGTGTTCGCGCGAAGTGGAGCTTTGCCGGGAACTCCAACCGGAAGTCCCGGAGGTGATGCACGGGTGAAGAGATCCACCCCTCGAGGACTCTGCGACCTTCATCGGTGAGGTGAAAGACCTTTCGTGTCGGAAAGGTACTCTGTTCGACGCGTTCGTGACGCAGCAATCCGTCTCGTTCCATCTGTGAGAGCAGGGCGTAGACCTGGCTTCGACCGAGGTTCCAGATACCGCCGAGGTTCTCGTCAAGGTATCGCCACACGTCATAACCGTGAGCAGGGGCCATATTGAGGACGGCAAGCACGGGATATTCCGCGGCATTGAGCCGTTTCGGGTCGGGGGGGGCGTTTGGAGGGCGACTACTCATAGGGTGACCAATAGACCACCGCGCTCTTGGTTGTCAACCATTGGACCTCGCACATTACAATACCCTTCACGGATTCCATTGCACTCAATCAGCCCCGGCGCAGTGTTCATGCAACGATCAGGGAAGGCGGATCCGTGGCGAGCGTGACATGTGCGCCGTGGGGGAGCGTGAGGTTCGGCAGGGTGTGACCGTGTGGATATCGAGAGATCACGGGGACCGGATGGTCTAGTGTCAGATTCATGACCATGCGCTCGACCCGGGACGCCTGGTCGACTTCACGCGGACCGATGAAGTGCCCCAGAATAATGCCGCTCACCCGATCGAGTATTCCTGCGAGTTTCAACTGCACCAACATGCGGTCGATTCGGTAGAGCGATTCATGAATCTCTTCCAAGAACAGGACCGACTCGGTGAAGTCCGGACAGTGCCGCGTGCCCAGAAGTGCGGTGATGAGCGACAGGCAACCCCCCAGGAGGGCTCCCGCGGCGCGGCCGTGTCTGAGAACAAGAATTCCGGTTCCCGATTCCGGTACCAAATTGCGCCCGGCAATCGGTTCCAAGAGGGACTGCTTCAGCCGTTGTTCCGACAGGGGATCGAGGCCGGTCGACACCTGACCCGCGATCATCGGACCGGAGAACGTCATGAGACGGCATCGCGTGTAGAGAGAGAGCTGGAGCGCGGTGACGTCGCTCATTCCCACCAGAACCTTCGGATCCGACGCGATGGCTCGGCAGTCCAATGAGTCGAGGATCCGCATGGCACCGTACCCGCCACGGGCAAACACAATGCCGCGCACTTCCGGGTGCGTCAGCATGGAGTTTAAATCGTCGCATCGCTGCCTGTCCGTTCCCGCGAGGTATCCTTTGCGTTCGCTGACATGAATGCCGACGAGGACCCGGAACCCGGTTCGTTCCAGGAATTCCAACCCCCGGTTCACGTGATTAGTGTCGACGGGGCCGCACGGAGCCACGACACCCACGAGATCGCCCGGTTGAAGGTGCCGGGGAGTTCGTGGCCTGACTCTCTTCACGTGTGATGTCTCATGGTTGTTCATTTCGAGTGCGCACTGCCGGTAATTGCCTCTATCTCAAGTGAGTGGTAAAATCAACACCGGAGGTAAGAATGTCCGTAATTCTTCACGTGGAAGACGAAATGTCCGTGAGGCTGCTTTACCGCGAGGTATTCGAGGAACTCGGACACCAGGTCCTGCAGGCGGTTTCCGGTGAAGAGGCCTTGACCATGCTGAAGACGAGCCGGCCGGATATCATTATCCTCGATCTCAAGATGCCCGGCATGGGGGGGAGGGGATTCCTGGCAAGATTCCAAAGGCTTAAGATGAAGATTCCGATTGTGATCAGCACCGCCTACCCTCACTATGAGATCGACCCCGTGTCTCTGACCGCAGACGCGTTGGTGGTGAAATCGGGCGACATGGGCTCCCTGCTCGAGAAGGTTGACGAACTCCTGTCAAAAGGGCGATGAGGGAACCTCCTTTGTTCTCGCTCACATGTAGGATTCCGTACATGTTCCGAGGATCAATCGGTTTATCCGGGAAGCGTGCCGGTCTGTCGGAGTGCCTCGTACACGATTATGCCCGCGGCCGTCGACAGGTTGAGGCTTCTCACCGCGGCCGTGTTCACGGGAATTCTCGCGATGCGGTCGGAAAAACGATCGAACAGATTCGAAGGCAGCCCGGCGGTTTCCGGACCGAAAAGGATGTGATCCTCGGGCGTGTATCGTACGGCACAGTAGAGTTCGCCCCGCTTGCTGCTCGTGAGCACAAGCCGTTCCGGATCGGTTGATTTCAAGTACTCGTCGAGATCGTTCCACACGACGAGGTCCACATCTTTCCAATAGTCAAGTCCGGCACGTTTGAGGGCCTTGTCGTCCATCCGAAACCCCAGCGGCCTGATCAGGTGAAGCCGGGCTCCGACCGCGCAGCACAGTCTCCCAATGTTGCCCGTATTGGGCGGGATTTCAGGATGTACCAGCACGACGTTGATCATTGTGTCTCGGTGCGCCTCACGCGGCATCAAACAGGTTCAAGCCCTACCTCGCCGAGAACCTCCAGGATGAGAGGCGCCACATCGGTAATGTAGGGCTCGGGCAGCCTTTGAGCCGTCCCGGGATCGTCTACGATGAGGAACGCGTCGTCGTGGGTATGCATTCCCGTGAAGATGTCGGTCATCGTGGCTCCGGGAGGATTCAAACCCGCCTTCACATCATATCCCGGTTTCGGTATCACCACCAGGTCCGGGGCCTGGGGAAGGAGTTCTCCCTCGTACACGTCCTCCTTCACCAACACATCGCCAAAGACGCGTTCGTTCGAATCGGAACCCTCAGGCGGATCGAAGATGCCCACATCCTCGAAGCCGATCGCGGCCAGTTCACTCCTCAGTTTCCCGCGAAATTCAATCGCCTCGGATGCGCTCAAAGAACCGTTCCTGAAGCGGTCTCTACAATTGAGATAGACCCGGGTCGGCTCCATTGCGAATGCGCGTGATCCGGGGTGGATATCTTCCGGAGAAACGGGAGCCGGCGTAGTGAACGCGAGGTGTCCCATGGTCTTGAGGATATGATTCAGGTACACCTGGGTCTTCAACCGGGTGAAACCATGATCGGACAACACCATCAGCCTGGTTGAACTCCCCAATCTGTCGACAAACCGGCCGATGAACGCGTCCAACCTGCGGTAATAGTTGACGAAATCCTCATGATAGGGATGCGCCCGGTCTTCGTATGCGTCGAAGAAAAAATGATGCAGGCGATCTGTGCCCGTGATCACGCCGATGAAGAGGTCCCACGGTTCGTGCTCCATGAGTGTCAGGATCACCTCTTCACGAATGTGCAACGTCTCGAAGAGATCCGCGATGAGCGCCCGCCGGTCCTGACGCCCCCGGACGGAGTCGATGTCGATTCGATAGTTTCTCGATACAAGCCACGGCAACAGGGATTCGGGATAGACCGAACGCTCGAGATCGGGCGCGACAAAGCCTGCAATGAGCATTCCGTTCAACGGTCGGGCGGGAAACGTGAAGGGCAGGTTCACCACTACGGATCGCTTTTGAGGAAGCCTCTGCCAGATCACCGGGCAACGGATGTCATCGAAGGACGGGAGGTGAAGTGCACGCTCGTTGGGCTTAAGGTCGGTGAAACCGAAGATGCCGTGACGCCCCGGGTTTGCTCCGGTCATGAAAGACGCCCATGCCGTGCTGGAAACCGGGGGAAGGACCGTGTGCATACGGAGAAATGCACCCGAATGAGCGAGCCGGGCCAGATGAGGCATGACGCGGTCGGCGAAAAGGAGCTTCAACAAGGTGTACGGAACTCCGTCCAGTCCGAGGACCGCGACTTTTGTGGGGCATGTACTCATAGATGTCTTATCGTTGCCTCCAACACGGGGGTGTCTCGTCCCACGTGTCGCGCTCGATGTCGCGCTCGGCGGGAATACCGGACGCGAAGAATATCCCGCGGAACGCGGGAAGGCCGGCGCTACCAAGACGGAGCCGGCCTCGGTCAATATGTCGGCGGACTTCCGCCGTCGATACTAGTACTCCGTGGCACAATTGCGCTCACAGTTTCCTCTTGAACTGTCGAGATTGCCATCCCGCGTTCCGCGCGGGACCCTCGCAATGACAACCTCGAAGATGTCTTTGCGAGGAGCCCTGCGACGAAGCAATCTCAGCGCGGAAGAATCTCTCACCGAGTTTACGCCGCGCTGTACTAGGTACGGTTGTCGGCGTCCCGGGTATGGGGCTTTCTTCTCCTCAACTCATCGAGTATCGAATATGGCAGCGGACTGCGGCCCGGAATCACTCCGAGCTTTATTTTGGGTTTGTTGGAGCCGTGAAAGTCGGTCCCTCCCGTGGCGACAAGGTCCAGTCGCGTCGCGAGATCCAGGTAGAACGCGGTCTGTTCGGGCGTGTGCCTCGGACAAAAGGCTTCGATTCCCTGCACTCCCGTGTCGGCCAGGTCTCTGACGATCCGCTCGAATTCGGCCGGATCATCCGAATCCAACGAGTACGGGTGGGCCACGACCGCCACACCGCCGGCTCCAATAATCACCCGAACGGCTTCGGACGGCAACAGCTTCACTTTTCTCACGTATGCCGGCGCGCCTTTCTTGAGATACCGATCAAAGGCCTCCTGAAGCGTGCTGACTCTGCCTTTCTGCAGCAACACGTTGGCAACGTGCGGCCTCCCGGGAACTCCTCCTTGAGCCGCCTGTCTGATATCCTCTGTGCTGATGAACACGTCTTCGTCCCGGAGCTTGGACAGAATCTTGGGTATTCGCTCCAAGCGGTGTCTTCTCAGATACTCCAGCGCCCGAAGCAATTGTTCGTCGTGGAAATCCACGAAGTACCCGAGAATATGAAGTATCCCATGGGACCATTGTGCGCTGATTTCCACGCCCGCGACGACCTCCACACCCGCGCTTCGTCCCTCATCCTGAGCCTCGGGTATACCGGCCACCGTATCATGGTCGGTGATCGCGATTGCTCGAAGCCCTTTTCGGGAGGCGAGGCGAACCACATCTCTTGGGGAGACCGTCCCGTCGGACATCGTGGTATGAACGTGAAGATCTATCATGGACCCTTCCTTGACCCGGTACGGGTTGCCTCGGGGGCGACCAAACAGGATATGGCGGGAGATGAGACTACGTCAAGTCAATTAAGATCCTTGGGAGCCGAAAAGTCCGTGGGCGACAAGAGCCGGACCTTTGGTGACGAGCCGTGCGGGATCGTACCACGGCTCGTTGTGCTCTTGGACCGCGGGATGGTAATATGGGAAATGAAGACTGCCGAGGAGGACCCCATGCCGAATCGCTCGAAGGACTGGTTGGCGCAAGCCGGTCGAGATCTCGATCAAGCCCGATCTTCCCGGGCGGAAGCTCGCCATGAATGGGCATGCTTCGCAGCGCACCAGGCAGCCGAAAAAGGAGTGAACGCATTGCATCTGAAGCTTGGGCAGGAGGCGTGGGGCCATGTCGTAGCCCGTTTGCTGCTCGAATTGCCCGATCCGCCTCCACAGGATATCGTGGAGAAAGCCCGGGTGCTGGACAACTTCTACATACCGACTCGTTATCCCAACGGACACCCGGCCGGTGCCCCATTCGAGCACTACGGGACCATACAAAGTGATGAGGCGATACGCTATGCCGGTGAGATCCTTGAGTTCGTCGGTATTCAAATGGCCCAATCGTCGAGAAGTGAATGACGCGCTTCATTCATGGGCCGAGGAAGCAGCGAAGCGGCATCCCGAAGCAATGCGTATCGGATTCTTCGGATCGTATGCCCGCGGCGATTGGGGAGTCGGGAGCGATCTGGACTTGGTCGTGATTGTTGAGCACTCGGGAACGCCTTTTGAACGGCGTTCCCTGGAGTGGAACGTCCATGAGTTGCCCGTGCCCGTTCAACACATTGTGTACACCGCAGAGGAATGGAAATTGCTGAGAAAAGAAGGGGGGCGATTTGCACGCACTCTGGAGAAAGAAACCGTCTGGGTGTACGGCACGTAAGTGAGGCGGCCTCTGGTAGCCGCTTGCCTACGGGGACAAACACTTTGTACCTGGCAACGGCTCTCGAATATGTTATAGTAAAGGTTTAATTAACCAGCACGTAAGAGGGGTCCGTCATGTCCACCCGCTTTGAAAAACCCGTGATCGCCTTTATATGGCGTTCAGAGGAGATCACGTCTTCCGTAATTGAAATGACTCGTCGAACGAAGACGAGAGCCATTTTCGATCTGTCTTCAATTGATCCGGAAACAGCCGGGGCCGCGTTGCTGCAAGCAGATGCCTCCGGGAACGTAGCACATCTCAAGGTTTCCGCGGAGTCCCTGTCGAATCCGGGCCTCGAAGACTTTCTCGAAGAAACCGACATAGATACGATCTGGACCGAAGTGCATCCCATATCGACCGGACCTCGGCCCGAGCGGCATCTCGACCGTATCGGCGAGCTCTCAGCCCGTTTCACCGTGATTCCCATCGTCGGGGACTATGAACTCATCAATCTCATCCTCGATCGTTACCCGACCATCGGTACGGTGGCCCTCAAGGGAACGGAGGCCGCCGGGTTCGTGAGCACCGAAACCGCGTTCACCCTGTACGCCTCCGTCCGAGAAATGATTCGAGCACGCGCGGGCGGGCCCGGACTCGCGATCTGGGGAGGCGTGGCCTCTCCCGAAGCCGCGGCGGCATTCCTCTCCGCGGGTGCCGAGGGCATCGTGTTCGAGAGTCTGCATTGGCTCACCGATCTGGTGGCCGCAGACGACGCGACCCTCAAGCGGATCTGGGCGATCCGGCCGGACCACACGGATCTCGTCGGCCTTAATCTTTCCGTACCGTGCCGACTTTTCAACAAGGGGAACTCAACCGCGGTGAAGGAGTTGAAAAGCTTTGCCGGGTCATTGTGCGGAGATGAGATAGGCGACGAGCAACGCGTCTATTTTGCGGACAAGATTCGCAACGAGGCCGTCCCGCCGTTGTCGGGCAGGTTCGGCAGAGATGAATTGATACCGTTGGGGGTCGAAGCCGCGTTTGCCGATTCCTTTGTGCGTCGTTTCGGTCTTGACACGGAGATCGCGGTCGATGCTTTTGTCAGTGAGATCGAGCGGTTGTGTGCAGAATCGGGCGGAAGACTCCATGCCTTTGCGAACAGCTCGGCAGCCCGGGAGATGGGAACACGCTATCCGTTTATCCAAGGAGCCATGTCGTGGATCACGGACGTTCCGGAATTTGCTCTCAGGGTGGCTCAGGCCGGCGGACTGCCCACGGTCGCTCTGGGACTCATGGACGGGAAAACCATCGGGGAGAGGATCGGGCGGCTGCCCGAACTGATGGGCGACAGGCCGTACGCGGTGAATGTCATTACGCTGGCGGAGAACCCCCACCGCGACGAACAGCTGGCATGGATCAAGCAAACAAGGCCCCGATTCGCAGTCATCGCGGCCGGTGAGCCCTCCCATGCCGCGGAACTCCTCGCGGACGGAATCGATGTCATCTACATCGCACCCAATGAGGAACTGCTCAGAATGGCCGTGGAGGCAGGCGTCCGGTACGTGATCTGCGAGGGGAACGAAGCCGGCGGCCACGTGGGCGAGCACAGCACGCTCACCTTGGCTCAGATGGTTCACGACCTCAAGTTGCGGGAGCCCTCGATTCTTGAAGGCGTGAAGATCGTTCTTGCCGGCGGAATCTTTAATCGAGAGACCGCGTTCATGGCCGCGATGCTCGGCGCGGACGCACTCCAGATGGGCACCGCGTACCTGGCGACGACGGACATCGTGGAGACCGGCGCCCTGTCGGCACTCTACCGGCGGATGATCGTCGAATCCGTGCCGGGGTCCACGGTCGTCACCGGTGAAGGCACCGGTCTGCGGGTACGATCGCTCAAGACCCCCAGGATAGAGGCGGTGTGTTCCCTGGAACGGGATTTTGCCGCGGGATCCGAGGACGAGGGGTCGTTCCGTTTGAAGATGGAGACCCTCAGTGCGGGGAGTCTGTTCATTGCCGCACGAGGACAGGACAAACCGGGGGGCGTGCCGCTCGATGACTCCCGATGTGTGCAGGAGGGCCAGTTCATGAGCGGCGCCTGCTCGGGTGCCGTACGAGGACAACGCCCGGTGAAGGATCTCCACACGGAATTGGCGGAAGCCTCGCTGGAGGAAGGACTGCCCTTCACCGGGCCGATTCGTGAGCAGTATGCTCCGCGGCCTGCGGGAGTGGATCGCAGCGAAGGTGCGCCTCGTTGGGCCGGAGGTCCGGCATCACGTCCGTCGCGGTCGGAGCAGGCTCGGGAGAGGATCGCGATTACGGGCATGGCCGTTGTGAATTCACTGGGCAACAGTCCGGAGGACGTGTGGGATGCGAGCCTGGCCGGGAACAGCGGGATCATAGAGGTGCCTGTGTCTCGCTGGAATCATGAGATCTACTATCACCCTCGCCCGCGGATGCCCGAGAAGACGTACTGTAGGGTGGCGGCCTTCCAGAACATCGAGATATCCCGAAAGGACTTGGGCATCCCGCCACAAGATTTCCGGACCATGACGACCGCCACGCGGGCAACCATGTGGTTGGCCAAGCATGCCCTGGAGCGGTCGGGCATACTCGATTCAGACATTCCCAGGGAGCGCATTGCGGTGCTCATCTCCCAAAATTCAGGGGAAGCCGCGGCGACTCTCGAGGACACGATCATTCGCGGGTGCGCGGACCGGATTGCCGCGTCGCTGAAGTCCGCGCTCAATCTGTCCCCGGATGCGGAGAAGACGGCCGCCGAGGAGATCAAGGCGGGCAGGATCGTCATTGACGATACCACGCTGCTCGGGAGACTGAATTGCTCGGCCGGCGGATTCATCTGCAACAAGTACGGCTTCATGGGCCCGAGTTTCTCCGTGTCCGCGGCCTGCGCCACCGCTCTGGTGGCTTTGTACAGCGCGTATCAGATGATCCGCAACGGCATCATCGACGCGGCTGTGGTGGGCGGAGCGGAAGAGTATCTCACGCCCATGCACTTCCTCGAGTTTTCGGCCCTGGGAGCGCTCGCCGGGCTGTCCGGCGTCCAAAGGCGTCCCGATTCGTACAGCCGCCCCTTTGACAGAGAGCGTGACGGCATGGTGCTCGGCGAAGGCGGGGGGATGATCGTGATCGAGCGAGAGTCGATCGCCCGCGAGAGGGGTGCACGGGTGCATGCGTACATTTCTTCCATGGGCGCGAGCAACAATCACCTGGGTATGGTTGAGTCGTCCAGGTTGACACAGGAGATCGCCATACGGTCATCGTTCCGGGACGCGTCATACGGACCGGAAGCGGTGGATCTGGTGGAATGTCATGCCACGAGCACCCGCCAAGGGGACGTGGAAGAAGTCCTGGCGCTCAAGACGTTCTTCAATGGAGATAGGCGCACCAGGCTCACCTCCTTCAAATCGCAGATCGGCCATACATTGGGCGCATCCGGGATCAACAGCCTGATCAGAGGGATTATGGCGGCAAAGGCCGGACTGTTTCCGCCCAATCTCAATTACGACTCGCCCGACGAGGAGATGTCTGTCGAAGGCTCGGGATTGCTCATCAATGCCGAGCCCGATGATTGGAGATCGCACAATGGGGATCCTCGAAGATTCCAGGTAAACGCGTTCGGTTTCGGAGGGTCCAACTATGTGGTCCAGGTCGAGCAGGCCTTGGAGGACGAGGACACGGTTCTCGTCCTTCCGGAGCCGTCGGCGGACCGCGACACGGGTGAGTGCACGACGGGCGAAATACCCGGAGGGCTCTTCTTCTTCGCAGGGGATCTGGGCTCGGAACCCTATCGGATAGCGGTCATTGCCGAATCGGAGTCCGAGGCACGCAAGGTACTGGAAAAGTGCGAGCTGTCGGGCAACGGCGGCACCATAGGATCGAAGCGCATTCGAACCCTTGCCCGTCAGAACGTGTACCTTGGAAGACGGCAAGAAGCCGCTCCTCTGGCCTTTGTGTTTCCGGGACAGGGTTCCCACTATGCAGGAATGGGACACGAACTGTACGACACGTTCCCGGTGGTTCGTGAATGGATGGACCGTGCCGCATCAGTGGCGGAGTTCGATCTTCTCCATCTGCTGTTTCACGATCGGGAAGAGGACCTGCAGAAGACGCGGTGGCAACAACCTGCACTGTTTACCATGGAATTCGCCATGGTTCAGTACCTCCTGTCCTTGGGCATTCGTCCCGCGGCTCTGGCCGGTCACAGCCTGGGAGAATTGACCGCGCTCTGTTTGGCCGGGGTTTTCTCTTTTGAAGACGGTTTCCGTATCGTGAACAAGCGAGCCCTCTGCATGGACAAAGCCTGTGAGCTGAACGTGGATCCGGGCGTCATGCTGGCGTGCGACGCTCCGCTGGACGTTCTCAAGGAGATGATCGCTTCGAGAGAACAGATCTACGTGACCAACATCAACTCCCCGCATCAGGTTGTTCTCGGCGGGAACACCGAAGGCGTGACCGAGCTGGGAAACGAACTCAAGGCAATGGGGCATCGCAGTACGCTGCTGCGGGTAAGTATGGCGTTTCACTCTCCTATTATGAGATGCATACACGACGAGTTGGAAGCCTTCATCGCGGAGATCGACTTCCATCCGCCTCGGATTCCGGTGATTTCGAACACGACGATGAAGCCTTTCCCGGACGACGTCACGGAGATCAAACGAATCGTCATGGCCCATCTGGAGTCCCCGGTTCACTGGATGCAAAACGTCGGAACGCTTCACGCCGACTGCGGCGTGAGAGTGTTTGTGGAAGTGGGACCGCGAGAGATCCTGAGTAACCTGATTGCGGACACCCTGGACGATGTCCAGTGCATCCAGACGAGCCTGCCGTCTGCCGAGGTCACGACCTTCAAGACCGCGCTGGCACAACTCTACGCCAATGGGCATTTGCAGGTCGCTCGGGTGTCGACGTTCCCATCACCCGCCGGTGCACGCGGCACGGCCGCGGCTACCGCATCCGTAGCGCGGGATATCCCTCGTGAACATGGGAGCAGAGATTTGAACGTCCCGGCTGCGACGGCACTCGGGAGGATCGTTCATCGAGAAATCGCGGCCTTTGTCATGGAGAGCTTTGGGCGATTCCTGAGACCGAACGTAATGGCGGCCGTTCGTCGGGAATACGATCCAAATTTTGCCGATAGTGACCTGGACGATCTTCTCAAGGAGATGTTCCCCGGATCGACTCCGTTAACGCCCTTTGCCGGAGAACAGGTCCCGTACTCGCCGGTCCCGTCGCCGGAAGTGTTTGCGGCCCCGGTCGTCGAGCCGGAGACTCGGATGGACGAGTCCGTTCCCGAGAGTGAACCTGGAACCATGGACGTCACCGAGGAGGTCATCCGTATCATCATGGACGCAACGGGGTATGACCGGGAAGAAATCGAACCGGACATGGACCTGCGAGAGGACCTCTCCATACGTTCCAGCAGACTGCCGGTGATCATGGATTCGTTGGAAGGGCACTTCAACATGAAGATCGAGCTGGAAGACTTCATGGACGTGCGGACGATCCGGGATATCGCGGTCCGTATCTCGGAAATCCTCGGGAAGAATGCGGACGCCCCGGCCTTGCCCAAAGCCCAAGTCTCCGTCGATCGGTCCGACGCCGGACCTTCCGCAAGTCCGGATGAAAAGGCGCTAACGATCAAGAGGATTTTGTTTCACGAGGTTCCTCAGGTTGAGCAGACGGTGCAGCCTGTGGAAATCGCTCCCTTGGAATCGGTTGCAATCATGTCCGCGACGGGCGGTACTGGTCTGCGGAAAACAATCGGCGGCGTGTTCAGGAGAGACTACGGTGCTACGATTGTTCCCTTGTCGATCTTGGATGACCCGGGCGGTGAGGAGGAAGCGTACGATCTCCGCGTGGAGAGAGACCAGGCCCTTGTGGCCGAAAAACTGGGCGGAATGGAAGGTCTGGCCGGAATGGTCTTCATCGTCGACGACCTCCTCGAAAAGAAACTTGAGCGCCCCGATTCCGTTGCAGGAATGCTCAAGGGATTCTTTCGACTCCTGAAGTCCTTCGCGGATTCCCCTTCCAAGAGATTCGTGCTCGTGGTCCGCACGACCGAGGATGACCACGGAGCGGCCGGAGTATTGAGCGAAGGATTGTTGGGAATGCTGTTGAGTGCCGCTCACGAGTTCAGTTCCGTCCAGTTTCGTTCCCTTCGGCTGGACGATCGCACCGATTTGAGCGAAGCAATACGTGCCGCGTTGAACAGGGGCCGCAAACCGATAGAGACCATCTGCAGAGAAGGGGAGTTCTTCACCCTCGCGGGGCGGGCGGTACCGGACCGTTCCGAGAGCTCAGTCGCGTTCGAGCTTCACCCGAGCGACGTCGTGGTCTTTTCCGGCGGGGCCTACGGCATAACTCCGTACATTGCCGATGCCCTAGTTCCCTTCGGGTGCACGATGGTCTTCCTCGGACGGACCGTTGTGGATACCGATATTGAGTTTGCGAACCTGCCCTTGGGACAAGACTCGCTCAACGCCGCGGTGGAACGACTCACGGCGGAGCGCAAGCCACATTTGAACGGAACCGATCGAGAAAGGGAGATTTCTCGTGTTCTCACTTCCGCTCAGATCTTCCGCACGGTGCAGAATCTCAGGGATCGCGGGATCGACGCCGAGTATGTGAGCTGTGACGTCACCGACACGGACGCGATCAAGGCCGTGGTGGCGCAGATCCTCGCTCGGCACGGCAAGATCGACGGTATCGTCCACTCTGCCGGAGTGCTCAGGGACAAGTTCGTCAAACAGTTGACGCCGGACGAGTTTGCACAGGTCGTGGACGTGAAGCTTGTGGGGGCGTGGAATCTTTTCAATTCCACTCGGGAATCGGGTCTGAGGTTCATCACGTGTCTTTCCTCCGCGGCTTCGATCCAGGGCAATCCGGGTCAGGTGAACTATGCCGCGGCCAATCGGTCCATGTCCGAGCTCATGAATCACGTTCGCCGGAACCATCCGGACATTCGCTGCAAGGCTCTCATCCTTCCTCCCATTGAAGGAGCCGGCATGGCGGAAGACCCTGAAATCAGGGCACTAATGAGTCGTATGAAGGCCGCGTACGTGCGCGCGGAGGAACTTGCCCAACTATTCTGCCACGAACTCATGACGGCTCCGGCCGATGACGTATGGGTCATGTTCATGCGATCGCTTCCTGACGTGCCGACGGCACTGATTGACGCCTCGGAGCCCGAACCTGAGTCGGGAACGCTTCCGGTGGGCACCCTGAGTTTCAGACGAGAAGATTTCCCCATGGTTGACTCGATCCGGAGAGTCGACCTGGCCCAAGGAGAGCTGGAGGCTACGAGAATCTTCTCACAGGAACGAGATCTGTGGATCGCGGATCACAAGCCGTTTCAGTTCCTCAAACATCCCCTGGTATCAGCGATCATGGCGCTGGAAACGTTCATGGAGGTCTCGCGTCTCCTCTATCCTCACCTCTGCGTTCAAGGGGTTCGAGACGCCGAATTCATTGAGATTATTTCGTGCCCTCCGGGAGCGAGTCGAGAAGCAAGCGTCCAATGCCGCCGAATTCACCGACAAGAAAAGGAAGTCGTCTGCCGCGTCACCCTCGCCGGCAAGGAAATGTCTCCTTCGGGCCGGATCCTTGATCGCATGAGCGACAACTACCGGGCCGAGGTCATTCTGGGAGGGCATCGGGGGGTTGATCTTGAAGAGGTTGCGGGATTTCCCGTGCGATTGGACGAGATGGACACCAGAGCCATGACCAGGGCCGAAGTGCTGGATAAGTACGAAAAAAGAACCACGATGCTGGGAAGGTATCGTGTCATCGAAACCCTTGACGGAACCGGGCCCGGTTGCATCAGAGGAAGGATGACGTACCGTGTAGAAAACGATTTTTCGGACCTTGAGGAAACGCACTACCAGTACTCGCCGTATCTCCTCGAAGCGCTCATGCAACTGGCGAATTTCTTCATTCTCATGAGGGACGATCCGGAGGGCGATCGCACGGTTATACCGCACAAGATTGGAGAGGTTCGCTTCGCGGGGCAGTGCCTCGCCGGCGACACGGTCATTGTGGAAGGACGCGTCGGAGATCGAAACGACGACGGACTCATCTGGCACGCGTGTGCGCGAGATACCCGGGGACGACTTCTCATGACGGCACGAGACATCAGAATGAGACGGTTTGCCAAGTGATGTCTCCGGCACGCTGCCCCATTGACGGAGGATATGAATCCGTGACCGGGATTGGGACAATCCGATCGGTCGGCGGGATTCCCGTGAGCGCGTCCGCGGCCGTGTACTTAGGCTACTGCGAGATGACGGATGTACCTGGGGCCGACCGGGACGGTCCGACCGATCTTCGTGATCCTGTTCCGTGTGAGCAGATGCGGCGTAACCGCAA
This sequence comes from Desulfomonilaceae bacterium, assembly GCA_031082285.1. Classification (GTDB taxonomy): domain Bacteria; phylum Desulfobacterota; class Desulfomonilia; order Desulfomonilales; family Desulfomonilaceae; genus JAVHLK01. Next base: position 5,199 of record JAVHLK010000078.1, on the reverse strand, counting down.
ACGGGCCGGGCTTCTTCTCGCCGCGGAGCTTATGGACACTTCGCCGTTCGGGAACAACGGTTTACCTACCGGTTCCCGGCATTGTCGGGGAGATCTGCAAATCGCCTCCGACGAGTTCGGTGCCCCGCAGCTGATCGTGCGGGGAGCCGAGGGGCCGGGAATTTCGTTTTCCTATTCCGGGAACACGATCTGGGCTGCGCTCTGCAGCAATGACCGCCGATGCGGGATCGATCTAGCCCGCACGGATGAGTTCGTTCAGGGGTACCCGTTTCATCGAGCATTCCACGGCGAAGAATTCCGAAGCGTGCTCCCGGTGTCGAATGGGAATATCATGGGAGCGGCCGCGCTCCTTTGGTCGGCAAAAGAGGCGACGGTCAAGGCTCTCGGATGTGCCTTTCATCTGATTGACCCATTGCAGGTTCATGTGCGGTTAAGAGGATCCTCGAGAGGCGAAGTGCTTCTCGTTGCCCAATTGGACGGCAGCGTCGAGAAGAAGCTGTTTGGAGGATGGGTTTCGCGAATTTTCCTGACGGCGAAGTTCCTGGGACACGGCTGGGTCTCTGTGGCCGTGACGAATCGGAACCGTCTTCCATGACGTGACGCTTCTCCGGTTCCGGAGCGTTTGGTATTGTGAGGATTGCGTTCGACTGCTATTATGATATTGGTAGGAAACTCAATTGCCGGCCGCCGCATTATCGGCGGAGAGGAAGTGACGTAATTGCGTATTCTTCTAATTAACACCAACAGGAAGGTCGATTTTCTGGCCGCACCGCCCCTCGGCATATGTTACGTGGCTGGGGCGGCGGAAGAAGCGGGACACGAAGTGAAGGTCTTGGACCTCTGTTTCGCGGGAGCGAAAATCCGGCGCATACTCAGGTCCACGATCGCATCGTTCGACCCTCAGGTAGTCGGCCTCTCGGTACGCAACATAGACAACGTGAACATGCTCCATCCCGTCGAGTATCTCCACGAGATCGAAGAAATCCGAGAGCTTGTGGGGAGGTCCTCGACGGCACCGGTCGTTGTGGGGGGATCGGGGGCCGGCCTCATGCCCGAGCGTGTGTTCACACGCCTTCAAGCCGACTACATCGTTGTCTCGGATGGAGAAGTAAGTTTTGTTCGACTGCTCTCGGCCATCGAGCGGGGTGAATCCCCCAAGGGAATTCCCGGTGTGGGATTGACGGTGGATGGACGGTTCCACCTTACTCCGCCGGAACTCTACGATTTTAGAGGTAAGACACCGGATCTCGGCCGATGGGTCGACACGAGACCGTACCAGCAGATCGGGAGTTCGTACAATATCCAGACTAAACGAGGATGCCGGCAGCAGTGCATTTACTGCACGTACAATCAATCGCTTGAAGGAAGCACCCTGCGATTGCGGTCTCCTCTTGAAGTGGTGGACGAGATCGAAGAAGCTTTGGACAAATACCGGCCCGAGACCTTTGAGTTCGTGGACTCGGTGTTCAACGATCCCTTGGAGCATTCCATAGAGATACTGGAAGAGATTATTCGCCGTCCGTGGAGGGCGAATTTTACGGCAATGGGGGTTCACCCTCGCAATCTCGACGACGCATATCTCGATCTCATGTGGAGGGCCGGTTTCAGGTCCTTCATGGTGACGCCGGAATCGGCTTCCGAAAAGATGTTGAGGTCTTACAGGAAAGGCTTCACCGCGCGACACGTGGTAAAGGCTGCCGAAGCAATCAACAAGACCGCTTTCGCGACCTGGTGGTTTTTTATGATCGGCGGACCGGGAGAAGACAATGAAACCCTGCAGGAATCCCTGGACTTTGCATTGCGATATCTGCAGAAGAACGGCGGACCCGCGACTCATGTTGCGCACTACTTTGTAGGAGTCAGGCTTTACCCCGGAACCAGACTCTGGGATATGGCCCTCAAGCAAGGATTCATAGACGAGCAATGCGATCCGTTGAAAAACCTGTGGTATGTCTCTGAGGACCTGGATCTCGATCGCGCGGTGGAACAGATGACTCGAGCCGCGTCCATATGTCCGGAGATCTACCTTGGATTCGATGAGAGAATCCTGGTATTTTCCAAGGCCGCCGCGATATTCTTCAAGATGTTCGGATTTCCCAAGCCCTACTGGAAATATTTTACACCGGTCAACCGCTTCGGACTGTGGTCCGGACTCCGCTTCATGTATCGGCCTCCCAATATTTCGGGAATGATCCGCGATTCGCTCAGGCGCCAAGGGTACCAGGGACGATTGATTCAGCAGCCTGCAGTGTGGTGATGGGAGTGACGAACACGTTTGGTTCGATCGACGGTTCGACGGTCCTGAGGGAGACGGCGCGCCGGCAGGGGCCTCCAAAGGCCGTTCAAGTCTCTGCGGTCACGTGCGCGAACGTTCGTTTCCACGGATCGGAAACGATTCAATACCATGGTACACGTGCTGAAGCCCGTTGGTCCCCGGGAAGGCGTCTTCACCGCGAAGGTTGAGAAATTTCTTGCCTTTTCAGTTGTCGATTGATATAAGTGAGCGGGTACATTCGTTTGCATTTGTTTTTTTTGGATATGGGAGGGCGGATATGACTCTTACGAAGGCTGATATAGCTAAGAAGATAGCTGACGACTGCGGATTC
>JAVHLK010000078.1:0-2583 GCA_031082285.1 Desulfomonilaceae bacterium | reverse complement strand
CATGAAGGGCGAGGCGACCGAGATCATCGAGAAACTCCTCGATATCATTAAAGCGAGGCTCATAACCGGAGAGGATGTCATGATCTCGGGATTCGGGAAATGGACGGTGAAGTCCAAACACTCCCGCCGAGGGCGTAATCCTCAGACCGGAGAAGAACTCATTCTGGACGCTCGGCGAGTGGTGACGTGGAAGTACTCGCCTGTTCTGAAGAAGGCCGTAAATTCATCCTTGTCCAAGTAGCTTGCCGTACTGTGAAGCGGTTCCCGTGTCTTGCTGAATCGTGAATCCAAATCAATGCGATTGCAGTGGAATATCGACCGATTTCTCCGAGACATCCGGAGAAGCCGATCCTTCCCGGACAAGTGTGCAGAGAGATTATTGAAGTCAGTCACCAGCCGGATCGCCTTCGGGTGAATCAGCCGGCAGAGCAACGCGACGGTTGTCGCTTTTCTTACGCCACGGTATGTCCAACCAGGATCAACAGAAGACGGGAAAGATCCCGCTCAAGAGTTTCCTCGCCGATTTCCGTTCATCACTCACCGATGCGGATCTGCGGAAGAAGTACAGGCTGAGTGCGGCTGCGTTCATCAGCCTCATACGGGCGCTTCTGGCCAAGGGACTCATCAACTCGGGAGATCTTGCTCGGCGTAAGGAATTGGCCGTTCAGCGGGATCTGGAAAAGCAATCCGAGTTTCTCTCCGGACTGTACATTTGCCCCAACTGCAACCATCCGCATCCAAGCCCTTTCGAGAAGTGCCCCGCCTGCGGTGCGGAGCCGGGAAATGCCTTTGCAGCACGGGAGCTTCCCACTCCGGTGGTCAGCACCACCGGGACCCATTTTCTCGTCGGCGATCACGAAGACGTCGAGGACGTAGACGACCCGGAGGTCGTCCTGGATGAAACCTCGGACGCGGATACGGATGTCCGCGAATCGCCTGATGACGAGGAGCGGAAAGCGGGCACCAAAGACTCACCGCTGAAATCTGTTCGGTCGCTTTTTTCCAAATTGAAGAAGAAATGAAGCGTTGGGGCGGGGCAGGGCACAAGACCGCTGAGGCGCACCTACGCGAGCCCCCCTGCGAAAGCGTCGCGCGAGCGGAGATCTCCCAGCCTCCGCCGGGCGGGTACCGAGAAGTTCTCCGAATCGCCGTTCCCCTGATTGTGTCCACCGCATCGCTGACCGTGACCCTGTTCGTAGACAGGATGTTCCTCTCCTGGTACAGCCTTAGTGCGGTTGCGGCCGCGGTTCCCGGGGGAATAACCTACTTCACCATATGCTCTTTTTTTCTGGGGACCGCGCAATACGTCAACACCCTCGTGGCTCAGCACCACGGATCGAACGACAAACCCGCGTGTGCAAGGGCGGTCTGGCAGGGAGTATGGTTTTCGCTCTTATCGTTCCCGTGTATCCTGGCCGCGATACCGTTGGGTGAGGCGCTCTTGGCACGGAGCGGACATGGGCCCGAGGTGGTCAGGCTCGAGACCGAATACTTCTCCATTCTCATGCTCGGCGGCGCGGCCCTGCCGTTTAACGCCGCACTGGCTTCGTTCTTTTCCGGTCGCGGGAAGACCCGTGTGGTGATGTGGGGCAATATTCTTGGGAATTCCGCAAACGTGCTGCTGGACTATCTTCTCATCTTCGGACATGCCGGGTTCCCGGAAATGGGCATTCGCGGAGCGGCAATAGCCACCGCGATCACCGGGGTAATCCCGCCCGTGTTTTGGGCGTGCCTGTTTCTGTCCCGAAAGTATCAGCCTCTGTACCAGACTCGTCGACAGATGTGCCGGGACCGTCGACTGTTCCTGTTGTTGTTGCGCTATGGAGTACCCTCCGGGGTTCAGTTCTTCCTCGACGTCGCGTCCTTTACGCTGTTCATTATTCTGATAGGTCGTCTGGGAGAAGCGGACCTTGCAGCCACCAACATCGTAGTGAGCATACAAATGCTCTCGTTTCTCCCCATGGTCGGCATGTCCATCGCAACGGCCACCCTGGTCGGGGAATACATCGGACGATCCGATCTCCGTATTGCGGAGAAGAGCGTGTACTCGTCACTCAAGCTTGCGCTTCTCTATTCCGGAACATTGGCGGCACTTTATTTCGTCGTACCGGAGATCTTCGTGGCCCTATTCAGAAACCGAATTGAGGATGTGGCGGGGTTCGCCGTGGTCGCTGAAAAAGGGGCCCTCATACTGAGACTCATTGCGGTGTTCACCGTGTTCGATACGATTTTCATCGTTTTTTCCGGCGCGCTCAAAGGGGCCGGCGACACCCGATTCGCAATGTGGGCACAAATCGTGGCTGCATGGATCTTCTTCGTACCGCCCGTCTACTTCATTGTCGAAGTCTTTCATATGGGATTACTGACGGCGTGGTGCTGGGGCGTGGTATACATTGTGGGACTGGGAACCGTTTTTTGGGGACGATTTCGGTCGGGCCGCTGGAAGGCGATCCGCATGGTTGAGGAGAGCGGGTTACGGGCCTGATAACTGGAACCAGAGCTTTCCGGGCACGGAGGCACGGACTACTGATAGGGGTAGGAACAACCGGTTACCCGGCCGCTCCCCCCTCCGAACCGTACGTG
>JAVHLK010000077.1 GCA_031082285.1 Desulfomonilaceae bacterium | reverse complement strand
GCATTCCCAGGCAGAGCCTGGGAACGAGAAGGAAGAGGACTTTCAGGTAAATACGGTCGCGTTTACCAGCGTTGAAAAAAAATCGTCACCGAATTCATGCAACGGTGCACCTAAGAAAAGCTCATCGGTGCCTTCCTTGATCTCACGATTTGTCCTGACTTGATGTATAGCACGTTCCCAAGAAGGACGTCCATTCACGGGCCTGCTCCGGAGAACATGCGAATGCGGCTTTTTTTGTTGATCATCCGATGGATCTGCGGAAACGGTCTCATTCCCGGACAAGAATGGTCCCGCACCGTCTACGTAATTGACACTTAGTAATCCCTGCAAAAACAAGATGTTGGCTTTCCAGATGCGTTGCGGTGACAATTCGCGGCCTCCCGTGAACCGAGAATGCACGAAGCGTCTTCGCTAACTCCTTGAATCCATTGACTCGGTTCCGCGTTTAACGTGGCAAGGTTATTGCAAGCTACGAGTCGGATTCATCCACGGTTATTGATTATCACCATGAGATCTCCAAGGGGATCTCAGATCCTCTGAAAAAAAGGATAGAAGGAAGGAGAAACGCATGCTGAGCAAGGTCAGAAACGCGAAGGGTTTTACCCTCATCGAACTGATGGTCGTTGTGGCGATCATCGGCATCATCCTGGCCATCGCGATCCCGTACTACGTTTCCTACAAGAGGACTGCGTGTGACAGGAGCGCGTCCGCGGACGTCGGCAAGGTTGCAGCGTCCCTGGAGAGACTGGGCAACGAGCTGGTCGACTTGAACTACAAGTTTGACGAAGAAGTGGCATCCTGGATCAATGAGAACGACGCGCTCAAGTACATGGTAGGTCCGTACTACGGCTGGCGCGGCGGCACGGCTAAGTGCGAAGTTCTGTTGAGGATGGCTCAGGTCACCGACCGGTGGGTTATCCAGGGGTGTGCCATGAAGGGAAGCCACCCGAGAGAGGGCATGCGCTACATATACCGCGCACCGTTCGTGGGCGGCGGCGACCTGCCGGCCATTCCCGCGGAATGCGGTGAAGACGCAAGTGACGGAGTTTCCGCCAATTGGAACGTCTATCCGTATCCTTCTCCCTCTGCGAACGGCGTGTGCTACACGGAGTCCATCGTTGCTACTGGTACAACGGACGACGTCTTCCCCTTCCGTACCCCCGGCAGCGTGCTTTGCGATCAGATGACCGGCGCTGAATAATCAAGAGCCGGATCCGCCCTTCCGGGCCTCCCCCCGCATTGCGGTGGGAGGCCCGTTTCTTGTACCCCGACTCGCGTTCCCGACTCCAAATTCACTCCCGAAGAGAAAAGTCCGCTCTTGTGTTACAATGGAAGCCGTTGAGACGCATCGGAAGACCTCGTGAGGAAGAACGAGTTGAAAGTCGCCGACACAACCGCAGCTGAGAAATCACAAAAGGGTGCGGCATACGGATTTGAGTTCTGGATTCCCGTGGTCTTGCTCATCGTCGTGACCGCGTCCGTTTACTCCCCGGTGGTCACCCAGCAATTTTCCCACTGGGACGACCCCAAGCACATCAAGGCGATCTGGAAACCGGGCTGGGAAAGAGCCTGGAGCATTGTGACGGATTTCAGGCTCGAGTATACCGGTGTCGCCTACTACACTCCCATCCACTTCCTCAGCCTGATGGCGGAGCAGGCGGCCGCGGGATCGGACCTCGCGCCTCAAGCCTGGGTGTCCAAGCTCATGAACGTGGTCTACCACATCGCGATCACTCTGCTGCTGTTCGCTTTGCTCAGAACGACCGGGATTGAGAGACGCTCCGCCTTTATCGCTGCACTCGTCTTCGCGATTCATCCTGTTCAAGTGGGAACCGTCGCCTGGGTAGCGGAACGGAAGAACCTGTTGGCCGCCCTGTTCTATCTTTCCGCCATGTTGACGTATCTCAGCTATGCAAAGACGGGAAGGAAAGCCTCGTTCGTCCTGGTGCTCCTCTTCTTTACCATGGGGCTCATGTCCAAGCCGGCGGTGGTAACGTTGCCGGTCGCTCTTGCCGCGTGGCTGCTCCTCGTGCCCGATCGGACCCGGAGGGAGAGTGGAGGTTATGTCCTCATCGGCATCATGTGTGTCTTGGCGTTCGCGTGGGGGCTCTACACGATTTCGACTGAAGTCTCGTACTCGGGCATGCTGCCTACTTGGCCGTACCGGCCTTTGGTAGCGGCCGGCGCTATCTGGTTTTACCTCGGGAAATTCGTGTTCCCCTACGAACTTGTGGTGGTATACCCCAAGTGGGACGTCGTCGGACAGTGGGGACGGTTTCTCCTTCCGTTTCTCGCGCTGGCGGTTGCAGCGGTTCTCGGAGTGAAATATCGGAAACGCCTGGATCCGGTTCTTCTCTGGGGATTGTCCCTGTTTGTGATCAACGTCCTACCGGTCGCGGGTTTCGTTTCATTCGGGCATCTCGGCCATTCGTACGTCGCGGACCACTTTCTCTATCTTCCCATGATGGGACTGGCACTGGTGGTGGGCCGGGGGCTCGAGGTGCTCTTTCGGGAGATACGGGACAGACCGACGGCAAGGAGCGGACTTATCACCGCTTGTTACGCAGTGGTGTGCATCCTGGGGATTTTGTCCGTCCGTCAAACATGGCTGTGGAGCGATCCCGCGATCCAGTGGGAGGCCACCCTGAAGGTAAACAAGACGTCCCCGGCAGTCTACAACAATTATGGCTGGGTGCTGATGGAACGCGGGCAATTGGATCGAGCGCTGGCCCTGTTTGAAAAGGCCGCGGAGCTGGCCCCCAGGATGGAAGCTCCGTACCAGAATATGGGACGGATCTATTACAAAATGGGAGACAAGTCCTCGGCCGCGGAAATGTTCAAGAAGGCCCGCAGAATGGGTTCACGAAGCTCGTACCCTCGTATTATGATTGGGTATATTCTCCGTGAAGAGGGGAAGCACGACGACGCGGTCGACTACTTTACCAAAGAGGTGAACGCGGATCCTTCCTCGGCTCTGCTCAGGACGGAATTGGCGCTTTCCTATCACTCCGCCGGGAGGGTGGACGAAGCCCTGGCTGAACTCGACCGTGCCATGGCAGTGGGCCCTCTCGAGCCCTCATCGTACGTGCACAAGGCCATGATCCTCTCCGACCAAGGCAACCTTGCTGAAGCGGAAGCGCTTCTCAAGAGGTCGCTGGCCCTGGAGCCCGCCGCCGAAGCTTACAACATGCTCGGCACCGTGTACGCCAGGCAAGGCAAGATGTCGCACGCGTATGAGGAGTTTCGTAGAGCCTATGCGCTCAGGCCCGAACTCGTGGGCATCCGTGACAACGTTGCCAGATCGCTCATGGAAATGAATCAAACCTCCCGCGCGGGAGAATTCTGCGAACGCGAGGCTCGCGCCGGCAGGCCGTGCTCGCGGCGGATTCTGGAACAGCTACTGAGGAAATGAACGAGGAAGCCGAAACGTTGAATGGATGACTCGGTTCGTCTCCCCCGCTCGGGTTCTTCTCATTCTCTGCCTGGTGATTTCATGCCCGATCGCGTGGGGAGTCCTCCCGGACGCGTGAGCGGTGATTCTCTCTACCTTGCTTCCGGCAGCGCGTTCGGGATACTGAGAAGCCTGCTGAAGATTCTTATCATGTGGGAGGCAAACGAGATCGAACGTGTAGCAGGCGGCAGCCCCGATAATTTTGCCGAGCAAAGACGATCGTTCACCACGGTCTCTGAAGATCTGAGAAGACACTACGGAGGCTTCTGAGGGAGGGTCTACGGTCCCTGATGTCCTGCATGCCAAGGATCCCACCGTTTCCCGGGACTATTGCAGCGTCCCCTTCCCGGCCGGTTCACGCGTCTCATCATCACCGGAAGCCTGCCGTCCGCCTTGCTCAGCCTCAGAGCCCTCTCGGACGGCGTCCTCCTTCGGGCCGCGATCAGTACCGGATTCCCGTGTCTTCTCGTCTTTCTTCTTCACCGGTCGATCTTCGGCACTCATCACGCGTTCCAGCAGCTCGTAGGCCCGCTCCCCCGTCTTGGGCTCGAAGAACTCGAAATAGTAGACGCGGCCCATCTCGGGCGGTCCATAGAGGAGCACGTCCTGGCCCTTCACCTTGAGCTTCCACGGGTCGTCCCACGAAATCCCGTACGTGTCGAACAGCGTTTTCTTCATGGCACGCAGATCCGACCGAGTGATATTCTTGAGGTCAAAGCGAATCAGGTACAACCGATCCTTCTCGGTGAACTTGAACGACATCTGCTTATAGTACGGATTGTTCGGCAGCTGCCATGTCAGCGACGGTCTCTGTATCTCAGTTCCCGGGGTGCTCTCGTACGTTCCGGAGTCCTTGACCATGTCGATGACCGCGGACATGGAATCGCCCATCTTAATTCCGCTGATTTTTTTCGGGAAAGGCTCTTGAGCCCAGGAGACCACCGGGAACGCGACGACGAGGATCGCTGCGGCCAGGCCGGAGGCAATGGTTCTGCAAAAGTCACGTCCGAAGAAATAAGGAAGACGGAGTATCATTCGGTAAGCTCCATACGGTCACCAGCGGAGGTCAATGTCCGTGTCCTCCGGGTGCTTCGATGCGATGAGCCCTTCAAGAGCCTCAACCAAAAATTCACCTTGAAACATTTCAGGGATTCTCTTGCCCAGAAAAAACACTTGAGGAGTCGACGTCAGGCTCAGTTCGATACCGAGATGAACGTCTTGTTCCACTTTCTTGGCTGCCGGGGAGTCCGGCTTCATGAGGTCGAGAAAACCGGCCGTATCAAGGTTAAGTCGTTCGGCAAGGGCTAATGGAGTGCCGGGGGTTAGGTTCTTTCGATTCTCCAAGAGCAGGCTTCCGTACGTCCAGAAAGCCTTTGAGCCGCCCAAAAGAAATGCCGCGTAGGCTGCCCGAGCCAGGGTGCAAGCCCCGGGATGCAGGTCATGAAGGACCGCGGGGTTGCACTCCTTGGAGAGAGGGTAGTTGATGAATACCAAACGCAACGTGTTCGGATTCTTGTCCACGAGGTTTCGGAGAAACTTCTCTCTGCGAGCGCACACCGGGCATTTGAAATCACTGAAGAGAATGATGGGATAGGGTGCCTTTGGTGAACCGTACACCGGATCCGCGGGTTGGATCGGGATGTTGAAGTCGGGAGAGCCCTCCATTACGGCCCGAATGACCACCGGATCGTTGGCCAATTCCTCGAACTGGTGCTTGGCTTCCTTGAAGCTGAGCCGGCTTTCCCAATACGTGGCACCGGTAAACACCAGCGCAGAGAGCAGCAATCCTCCGGCCACCAGATAGACGCGCTCGGCACGCGTGGATAGTTCCGGGAGGAGAAACCTCTTTCTGTGCTTGATCGCGACGGCCAAGACAATGACGAGCGAGAGAAGGTTCACCACGTGCACGACGATGCACCATGTGCATACGAAATCCACGTGAAATGCCATGATATAGGCATAATACCAACTGAACCCTATTGCAGCGACGAAATAGAGGATGAGGAGAGTCCATGAGACCTTTCGTGCTCGCTCGTTGACCAGACCGTTGACAATGAACCAAAGGACGAACGCGAATCCCATGAGACCGAGAGTCGCCGATGGGAAGTAGCCGAAAAGGACCGAGTATTCGGTCAGGAGAATGGCGTCGCAGTTCACGCTTCCTTCGGCTCTGCAGAGGAAAGACTCTTTCACCGCGCCCGAAGTGCTCGCCAGAAGAACATGACGGTACGTAAGAAAGCCTGTGGCAAAGGCTCCCAACAAGCCCAAGACCATTAAGAGAACGAACGGGAGCCTCCCCGAGAAGTACGGGCCTTCGATTGCCGCAAGCTCTTGCCTTTGTGCGGCGATTCTCTCTTTTCTTCGGCTCAGCCAACGTGTCAGGAAGTTTTCGGATCTCTGCCGACTGCCATTCGTCATACGCGTCGCCCCGCAATCAGTTACCGTCTCGCCGGAACTGTTGATGTTATTCCATAAGAGCAGTGTGGGTCAAGAACATCGGGACAACTCGGGATCAGATTACGCGTATGTGGAGGGTCTTCCCTCCCCCGCGGGGCCGGCCAAGCCGCAGGCATTGTGCTACGATGGCGCGACAAGCCGGGAGTTCTCGAGAGGATTGCGGAAGTACCGACCTCGGCAACGCCCGGTCCGGTGCCAAGCGTATAAGAATAGGTGACCGCATGCAGGGAGTCCTGTGCTCCGGGAACCGCCACATCTTCGTATGCGGGAGGTAACATGTCGGAATCAGGAGAAAAGAAGAGAACGTTCGTGTGGGTGAAAGATCGATCCGGCAACGAGTATCTGTGTCCCGTGGACGCCCTAAAGGACCCGAAGGACGCCACCAAGGAAGAACTTGAGGATTGCATAGACGTGGAGAATCTCAGACCGTACCTGGACATGTAACCGGTCGTCTCGAGTGAGGCGACCTGCTCGCCGCGAGTGGTTTCACGAACGGCTTTACCCTTGTCCTCGTTCCCGGGCTTTGCCCCGAGAACGCATTCCGGAAGGCGCCGCCTCCCATCAAGAGCCGCGAAACCGGTGCTCACCGGGAACGGTTTCCTCAGGGCTGAAATCGACCGTTACGGGCCTGTCTTCAGCAGGAAGGACGTCCCCTTCGATCCTATTTGCGGTCTTTGCAACTGCACCCATACCCTTTGATGTGGAGTTTCCCGGATTTGAGATCGTGAACCGCTTCGATAGACCGCAATGTTCGGTCTTTTCCGATACACTGATAGCAGACGACTTTCCCGGACGGAACATCGCACGACATAAGAACCGCGGTTCCGATAGCTTTGCTTATCCCCGCGACGTCCTCGAGATCGGTCTCGGGGATCGCGGCAAGTTCTCCGAGTTTCGTCCTCGCGTCCTCACACGTCAACGCGACTTCCAGAGTCTGTCCCAAGGCCGTCCCCGAGAAGCATAGAAAGGGTATTACGGCCCACGCGCAGATGATTTTTTTCACAATGCCTCCTCAAGTTTCCGCGGCCGGCGTGAACGGGCGGTCGGGCTTCCGACCGCCCGTTCAATCGCACTCATGGTGAGTTCAGAATTACCCGGCCGGCAACCATTCTCATGATTTGGTTCGTACCCGTGTAGATTTGAGTGAGTTTCGCGTCCCGCATCATTCGTTCCACCGGGTAGTCCTTCATGTACCCGTATCCGCCGAGGATCTGGACCGCGTCCGTGGTCACCTTCATCGCGGTGTCCGATGCCGTGAACTTGGCAAGTGCGGCCATTGTGCCCGCGTGCCGGTAGTCTCCCCGGTCGAAGAGGGACGCTGCCTTGTATGTCAGCAACCTGGATGACTCCACTCCGGCCGCCATGTCCGCAATCATGAACTGGATTGGCGACAGGGCGGCAATAGGTTTGCCGAACTGAATCCTTTCACCCGCGTACTTGACGGCCTCGTCGAGGGCTCCCTGCGCAATGCCCACGGCTTGAGACGCGCAGAAGAGCCGGCTCATCGACAGCGTCTTCATCAAGTTGGCGAATCCCGCTCCCTCGGGGCCGATGAGGTTCGCCTCGGGAACTTCCATGTCCTCGAAGAACAACTCCGAATTAATGGATCCGCGCATGCCCATCTTGTTCTCGTTCTTCCCGTACACGAGTCCCGGCGTTCCCTTTTCCACCACAAATGCACTTATCCCGTGGGCCTGCTTTTCTCTGTCCGTGTACGCGTACAGCACGAAGAAATCGGCGACGGAGCCGTTGGTGATAAAGCATTTCTGCCCGTTGATCGCATAGCCGGTTCCCGTGCGGACGGCTTTGGTTCTCATGGAGAGCACGTCGGAGCCGGCAGAGGGTTCGGTTGCGGCAATTGCCGTGAGCATCCGCGAGTCACCCGACAGCCTGTTCAGGTACCGTTCGTTCAAGGCTTCCGATCCGCCATGGAGCAACGGGAGCGTTCCGTCGGCCTGAGCGATGAGCAGCAGAGCCGATGAGGCGCAGAATCGCGCGATGGTCTCAATGGTCATGGAGAAGAGAAGTAATGACGTCTCCACGCCTCCATACCGAACGGGAAGCAATGCATTGAGCAGTCCGTTGTCTGCAAACGTCTCCACCGCGTACCAGGGAAATTCACCGGTCTCATCGAGTTCCGCGGCCCGAGGTGCGATTTCTCGGTCGGCAATCTTTCGGACCGTATCAAGAATCATCCGTTGTTCTTCATCAAGTGCGAACAATGAATCCTCCTTTCGGTTTGACTCGGGTTTTTCCGTCAATCGCCCCAAAGTTCCATCGGAATGAGGAGGAGTCCGGGCTTTGCGGGCGACTCACCCCGTCCCGTTCAACACACACGGATACGGAGGAACTTCTCCATTTATGGTACGGGCAGCGGACTCCGAACATGGGTCATAATGTACGGCACGAGCCATATCGCATGTAATCGTGTTCCCGGCTCGTCAAGACGCGCCGGTTTCTTTGAGGATCTCCCTGGCTATGACCAGTCTCTGGATCTGGTTGGTCCCCTCGAATATCTGGGTGAGTTTCGCGTCTCGGAACATGCGTTCCACCTTGAAGTCCTTCATGTACCCGTATCCCCCGAGGACCTGCACCGCGTCGGTGGCGATTTTCATGGCTGCATCGCCGGCAAAGCATTTCGCCATGGACGCCAACTTGGTGTTGGATTTGCCTTGATCGTACAGGGCCGCGGCTCGGTAGACGAGACCTCGTGAGGCCTCAATCAAGGTCGCGCTGTCCGCGATGATGGCCTGGATCAACTGGTGCTCTGCGATGGGTTTACCGAAACTCCGGCGTTCCGACGCGTACCGCACCATCTCGTCGAACGCGCCCTGGGCTATTCCCAATGCTTGTGCCGCGACTGCGGGACGGGACATGTCGAAATCCTTCATGGCGATCACGAAGCCCTCGCCTTCCACACCGAGTAGATTTCTTGCAGGAACGCGGACCTCATCCAGGAATACTTCGGTGGTATTGGACCCTCGCATTCCCAGCTTGTTTTCGGTCCTTCCTATCGACAGGCCGTTGCTGTCTCTCTCGACGAGAAAGAATGACAGCCCGCGGCCTCCCTTGCCCTTGGAAGTCCGCGCCAACACGGAATACAGAGACGCCACGCCACCGTTGGTCGCAAAGCACTTCGCACCGGACAATATGTACTCGTTACCGTCTCGGACCGCGGAGGTTTTCAGTGCGGCCACATCGGAACCGGCCGTGGGTTCGGTCACCAGGTATGCGACGAGTTCCCGGCGATCGCGTATACGGGACAGTATGTCGTTCCGGATCTCGGCCGACGCCCCATGGACGATCGGGAACGAGCCCACGGCCTGTATGATGAGAAGCACCGCGGACGACGCACAGAACTTGGCTATCTCCTCTACGGCAATGCAAAGAGCCGTTCCGGTGTCCCTTTCCAATCCGCCGTACTCCGGCGGGAGGCTGAGCGTCATGAGCCCCAGATCCCAGCACAAGGCCTCGACATCACGATTGAATGTCCCTTGCTCGTCTATCATGGCCGCAAGAGGACCGATTCTCTCTTTCGCCGCACGATAAACGGTCTCCTTGAGCATCCGCAGTTCGTCCGTATCTCTGAACATTGGCGTGAGTGCCTCCAAGCAAGTCGGCAAAGGTCGGCGGGCTTGATCAGCCGCACGGTGTAACGATCGTCGGCATGGGCGGCGTTCCGGGCACATGCTGCAAAGGACCATTGATGTGCCGTCGAGCGGCTTCGCCCGCTGCCCGACGTCCGAGCGCCAAGACCCGGACCGCAACGTGGGACGATCCTCTCCGTCCGTCCGCGTCGAACGGCTCGTTTCACGCCCCGCGAAAGATTACTCGTGACTGACGGACTCCACGGTTTCCACCAGTATGCCGAAAAAACTCCTCGGCCGCGCGTCTTTTCTTACCGCATCATAATGCCAGCCCAAGTGCTGCATGCAGATGCCGCACAAGACAAAACGCCAGCCGTAACCGGCGAACCAGGAATGCCTGAGGTAGAGGTCCTTGTCAACGACTACGTTGTGACAGTGTGCAAAAGTCGTAAAGTTGCACAGAATTCCTGCAGGATTGACGAACGAGTGATCCCGGGCGCCTTGGATCGTGATGATTGCTCCGGAATCACCGATAAAAGCCCCGCATCGTGAACAGTGATACGACTTTCGCTCGTCGTCCTCAGCGTCTCTCTGGAATCGTACGTATCCTATCATCGAATGGGATTATAGGTCCATGCCGTCTCTTCCTGCAAGTCATTGCGAACGCGGTTCGTTGAGATCTTGGGGGAATCGTTGTAGTATGAAGATGACTGCGGTGTGCCGACATTCTTTTCAATCGAACGTTCACGGCAAACCGGCCCTGCCCTGACGAGCCTTTGGCCGGGGGCCTGTTCGAAGCATATGACGAGCGGTCCGTGCACGTTCGGACCGGTGTCCGGGAGATACGATCGCATGAATATTGCCTTTGACGTTGATGGAGTCGTGTTGAGGTCCATCGAGATAATACTCCACCATGTCAACAGGGCCCAGGGACGAAACTTGACCCCTGAAGACCTGCTGACCTGGGATCTTGAGCCGTTGGGGTTGGATGAGCCGACACTGCGAGAAGCAGTGGACCATATGTACTCGCAACCCAAGATCGAGCCTTACGAGGACGCACGGCAAGTCCTCTCTCGAATTTACCGCATGTCCGGTAAACCGCTCCTTTTCATTACGGGTCGCACTAGGCCCGAAACCGCGCTGAAACAACTCCGCGCGCTCCCCTGGAATCCTACGGTCCCGGAAATGATCGTCACCGGCGGAGACCGCTATAAACGTGATTGGCTCATTGAAACGTCAGCCGATTTCATCGTGGAAGACGACCCGGAACACCTTCGCAGCTATCTGGACATGGGCATTGGGGTGGGATTGATGGTGCAGCCGTGGAACCGCAATACGGATATCCCGGTTACGGAACGCTTTCACGGGTGGAAAGACCTGGAACGATGGTACTTGGAGGTTCACGGATCTCCAGACCGGCCTTGAAGGAACTGCCGGGAGTGTCAAGTATGGTGTCCTCGAAATTACGAAATCAGGGAATTCCCGATAAGCCGTCGCGTACGCCGTGAGTCATGAAGTGTGTGGAGCGATCCATCAACAAGCTTCCGGAGAGTTGTGACATGTTGACATACAAAGCAATGTACAAGTTTCTCGATAAAGGCGTCCATGCAGAAGTCTTGGATTTCCCCGGGGCTATTACCTGTGGAGAAACTCTCAAGGAAGCCCGCCGGCTGTTGGCGAGTGCCTTGGTGGATATGGCGGAGACGACCTTGCTTCGCGGCGAGCCGCTCCCGCAGCCCGATCCGTCTTGTACCGATCCGGCGGCCGATTTGGAGGAGCCTATCCACTTGCTGTTGACTGCGGCATCCCACATCCATGTTGAGCCCCAATCGGCCACGGCATGAAAAGGCGCGACCTCCTTCAGCATCTGCGCCGGCACGGATGTCGGCTTGTACGTGAAGGCGGTGAGCACTCGATTTGGGAGAATCCGGCGACTAATCGTCGTGCATCGGTGCCTCGTCATCGCGACATCCCGGTGTTCACCGCGACACGTATCTTTAGGCAACTTGGGGTACCCACGAGCGGGGAGACCAGTTGATTTGTGGCGGTTCCTGGGACACCCCTCACCTATTCCGGAGACGATACGGGGACAATGATCGGTGCTCGGCCGGTCTATGAGTCAAGCACGGCATCCCTGGAATACCATAGTTTCTTGACATGGGGATCTCAACATATAGAATGAACGCGGACCTCATTTCTGCGACGGCTCGTGACTTCATACAGCGGCGGTTCCTTAAGGAGGAGACGATGGGATTCTTTGGAAAAATGTGGGCAATGATTCGCGGCATCTTTATCAGAGCCGGAGATGACATGGTCTCATCAAGCCCTGAAGCGATTCGCGCCACGTACGCTACGGCCATCGACGAGGCCAAGAGGCGATACAAAGACATGGAACGAGCCGTGGCACTTCTCGCCAGGGAACGGGAACGCACGGAATTGGGCCTCAAGGAACTCGACAAGGAAGAAATCGAACTACAAAAGAAACTGGAAGGAGCACTCGCCGCTTCTGAAGCGGACCCGACCAACTCCGCTCATCGCGAGGCGGGAACGAGGTACCTGTCTAGGATTGGGGAGATCGACGCGAGGCAGGCGGTCCTTACCGGAGACCTGGAGGCTCAGAGTGCCAAAGTTGAAGAGTACAAGGTCAAGCTCCGGTCCTTTACCGATGAAATCAACAAGCTCAAGCGCGAACAGGGCGAACTGGTCGCTGAATTTGTCTCGCACCAGCAAGTTATTCGACTCGAGGACAGACTCAAAGGTATGGGAGAATCGGCCGTCGACGAATCCATTGTGGCCATACGAGAAAAGGTGGCCAACCTGAGGGCCCAGGCAAAGATTGCAACCGAAATGGGCGGTTCAACCCTGCATTCCCAGGATGCGACCTATGAACGTATCGGAGCGGAAAGGGAAGCTCAGTCACGCTTCGACGAACTGCTCAAGGCCCGCTCTGCGCAAAAGGCAGGGGTGACCGACAAAGAGCGAAACTTAGGGTGATGAAGTAAGAATATCCCGCGGAACGCGGAAAGGCCGGCGATACCAAGAGGCGGGATTGCTGCCCCACCGTCTGTTCCCAAACCCTGCGGCACTGCCCGCCAACTGCATGTGAATTCCCATAATGACTCAAGATCTTGCCCAACATCCCGCACGTCCCGCCGAGACCAACGACATCGAACCTGAGGACGTTGCCCGGCACCCTGAATTTGCCGGCAGAATCATCGAGAAGTATGTCTCGTCCCAATCGAACGTCTTCCTCGTGTACGGCAACACGCGGGACATCTTCCTGGTGGAAGCGGATCGCTACGTACCCCTGGTGGACTTTTTTGTTGAAGCCCTCATAAAACCGGACCGTAAATCTCGCCCGCGTATCGTGATCGTGTACGATCCTTCCGTAGGCATTAGCTTTCTGAATCCTCTCGACAGGCAGCTCGTTGCGCGCAAGCTGGGGGAAGACCGTCTGGCAGCTCTGATGTCCGCGGTCAGGAAAGATGTCGTGACCGCATGTGCCGTACTGCGCGAACTGGTGCGCACGAACATCATGGTGCCGATCGATGAAGAGCCCGGCAGGGAGATTCGTAAGGATTTCGCCATCATCATTCGCTACGGCGAGGTGATGGCTCCCGCATCACGGGGCGATCTGATGTTGGATACCGATCGCCTCAAGGTGATTACTCTCGAAAACTGGTTTTCCGACAGCACCTTTGTCGCGTCCTCGGATATTGTGTTCATCATTGCCGAGACATTGAGCGGACTCAACGAACGGATCGTAGACCTGCCGTACTGCGCGGCCATCAAGATCGACAGGCCGTCCCTGGAGGAACGAACGCAGTACATCAAGTACCTCATGCAGTCGGAACAGGCGGCCACTTCCATCTCAGCGGATCACATTGCGTTCAGCAGCGCGGGATTGACGCTGCTTTCCCTTCGCCAGATTTTCCGTCAGGCCGCGTACAAGAACGACCCGATCACGCCGGAATTGATCTTCGAGAAGACCAAGGAAATCATCGAAAAGGAACTCGAGGGTCATATTGAGTTTCCGGTGCTCAAGTACGGCTTCGAGAAAGTAATCGGCGCGTCCCGTCTTCTCAAGAAACTCAAGGAACTCAGGACATGTCTGCGCGGAGACGATCCGGAGCTGATGCCGGTCGGCATTCTCGTGCCCGGCGCGAACGGGGTGGGCAAGACCTTCATCTACAAGGCGTTTGCAAAGGAATGCGGCTGGGTGGCCGTGGTCCTCAAGAACATTCGGGGGCCGTACGTCGGGCAGACGGAGAAAAACTGGGAACGGATCAAGTCGGTCCTGGAGGCCATGGGCAGCGTCATGGTGGTGTACGACGAGGCCGACACGGAGATCGGCGGCCGGAGCGCCCAAACCCATGACGTGGATCGGAGACTGTTCGGGAACATCCTCAAAATGATGTCCGACTCGGTCAATCGAGGAAAAATCGTGTGGGTCATCATAACCGCACGACCGGATCGGCTGGAACCGGATATCAAGAGGTCCGGCCGCGCCGGCGAGCATCTCCCTGTTTTTGACAATGAAGGAGACGAGAAGCAGGCGTTTCTCAAACATGTGCTCACGCAGGCCGGGATCGACCTGGATACGTTCATGGCGGAAGATCGATCGAAGTTCTTGGAATTGACCGCGGACTACTTCCCCGCGGATTTCGACCAACTTCTCACCGAGTTCAAGCGCAGGCGTCACATCGAAGGCGTGCTCACGCCGGCCATGGTTCTCGAAGAGGTAGCCGACTTCATTCCCGCGGACATTGCACGCCAGAGAGAGTACCAGGAACTCCTCGCAGTCCTCGAGTGCACCTCCCGTGAAATCCTTCCCGACCGTTACGTGGACGTGCCCCGTGAGATCATCCAGCACACGGTGCAGGAGATTCGCACGACCATGGGCATGATATAATGCTGATTCTGGGGATTGAAACGTCCTGCGACGAGACCGCGGCCGCGGTGGTACGGGATGGAAGGGAAACACTCTCCGATGTCGTCGTTTCCCAGATCGACGTGCACAGGGAATTCGGCGGGGTGGTTCCGGAGCTTGCCTCACGGAAGCATATCGAGGCGATCTCTCCGGTCATAGAGAAGGCCTTGGAGGCCGCCGGGGTCGAGGTCTCGGCCGTTGAGGGCATCGGCGTCACCCGCGGACCCGGCCTGATAGGATCTCTTCTCGTCGGGATCGGCGCGGCCAAGGGCATGGCTTTGGCTCTTAAGAAGCCGATTTGCGGGGTGAATCACCTGCACGGCCACCTGTTCGCGGTCTTTCTCGAGAGAGCCGACGTGAAGTTCCCATTTGTGGGACTTGTGGTCTCCGGAGGCCACACCAGCCTCTATCATGTGCGTGCGCCTCTGGATATTCAGCCGATCGGGAAGACCCGCGACGACGCGGCAGGCGAAGCCTTCGACAAGGTTGCCAAGCTTCTCGGTTTGGGCTATCCGGGAGGCGCCATAATCGAGCGACATGCACGGGGCGTGGACGCGGGGCATCTCCGATTTCCACGGGCTTTGCTGGACAACGGTCAATTCGATTTTTCGTTCTCCGGGCTCAAGACCGCGGTCCTCAGATCGACCGAACAGATGTTCGGGGTGGAACGAAGAACCGATATGCCGGGAAGTTTCCATGCCGTGGTCGCACCGGATCTGTCGCAGACGGTCCCTCCCGCGGTCAAGATCATTGCCGCGGCCTTCCAGGACGCGGTTATTGACGTCCTGGTTGCGAAAGGTCTGGCGGCTGCCCGCGAATACCGGTCGGAAAAGCTCGTAGTATGCGGAGGGGTCGCTGCGAACAGCGCCCTGAGAGACAGGATGGTTCATGAAGGACGGCTCTCCGGAATCGAACCGGTCTTTCCCTCCATGAGACTGTGTACCGACAACGCGGCAATGATAGCCGCCCGCGCGGACATTCTTCTTGCCGCCGGCCTCGCTGATGCTCCGGACTTCGGCGCAAAGAGTCGATGGTGATGGATAACGACCGTCGCAAAGGCTCGCGAACATTCCGCACACACGCGGGAACAACGTTCATTGAGAGGAACTCTCCATGAAAGACGCACAAAAGAAGGTGCTGTTCCGCTCCGAAGACATCGCTTCCCGGGTATGCGAGCTTGGAAGGCAGATTTCAGCGGATTACCCGGAGGGGAACATCCTGCTGATAGGCATTCTCAAGGGAGCCTTCGTCTTTCTCGCGGACCTGGTCCGTTGCCTGGATCAGCCTTGTCAAATTGACTTTGCACGCATTTCGTCATACGGAAGCGGAACCGTGTCCAGCGGCGAATTGAAGATCACCATGGACATCGGTATTCCCGTAGCGGGGAGGGATGTCATTCTCGTGGACGACATCGTCGACACGGGATTGACTCTGAATCAGTATCGAGACGAGCTGGCAAGGAGGGGCCCAAGAAGCCTCAAGGTTGCAGCCATGATCGACAAGACGGCCCGCCGCGAAAGACACGTGAAGCTCGATTATTGCGGGTTCCGCATCGATGACGGCTTCCTCGTCGGGTACGGGTTGGACTGCGACGAGTGTTTCCGCAACCTCGGGTCCATCTACGTACTCGAGTAATCCCCGTCACTTCCGCACGTTCAAGCAGGCTCTCGTCCGGATCCCTCCGATACGGATCTTGCCGCTTCGTTCCAACATGGTTATTCCTTTGGTATGGAGGGTCGCGTGCCCTATTGGACTATCCGCCGCCCATGAGAAGGAGCGTACCATGTCTCTCACCGAAGAACTCGCTCGACGCCGCGAGAAATCCCGTGAACACATTCCCGCCGACCAGCTGGCCGTGATGGATCGAGCCACAAAGGATCTCGAGAACTCCGGCATAGTCGATTCGAGCTTGCAGGAAGGCGGCATCGCACCGGATTTTGCTCTGCCCAATGCGCTGGGCAACACGGTCTCTCTGTCGGAAGCACTCGCCCGAGGGCCGGTGGTCCTCAGTTTCTACCGCGGGGGATGGTGACCGTATTGCAATCTCGAGCTGCGGTCATTGCAGCTCGCATTGACGACAATCGAGGAGTTGGGAGCTTCGCTCATTGCGGTCACGCCTGAAACACCGGACAATAGTCTGTCGACGCGGGAGAAGAACGACCTCGCCTTCGAGGTGCTCAGCGATTCCGGCAATGCGGTTGCTCGACAATTCGGGATCGTGTATCAAATCCCCGAAGATTTGCGTCCGATCTACAAGGGGTTCGGAATCGACCTTCCTGCCGCCAACGGTGACGAGACGTTTGAACTGCCGATCCCGGCGACGTACGTCATCGATACGGACCGGACGATCCGAATGGCATTTGCTGATGCCGACTACACCAAGCGGCTGGATCCGGAGAAGATCATAGAATGCCTGAGAAGCATGGCTCGAGATAGCGCTCATTCCTGACCGCGTGCGCGCGGCAGGGTTCCTCGACGGTAGCACCGGCGTCCTCGCCGGTTGCGGTTGACCGCTTGCGCGCGGCGGGGTTCCTCTCTCGAGTAATGGAGATATACCGGACGCGGTTTCGCTCTGCCTATGTGGTCTCAGTACCCCTGCCGGCTCCGAGCGTGAACTTCGCGGCGGAACACGGACGGCCTTGCACCGGACCGGATTGGCCGCATGGAACGGTTGCCGGGAAGCGTCTTACCAAATCTTGACAATAGATCGAGACGAATGGTATGAAGAGTGACCTTACGGCGGTGTAGCTCAGCTGGTTAGAGCATGCGGCTCATATCCGCAGAGTCCGGGGTTCAAGTCCCTGCACCGCCACCAGCCTTTACTCCGGCCCGCCAATAGGCTTTGACAGACGTCAATCTTGATGATATTCCATCACGATCGGAATGACCCGAGGGAGGATCCGCGTGAACGTGTGTGCGTTGACCGCGGGGCATCCGCCAAGAGCCGGCGTGGAGCAGACCTGCGGGGGCTCTGCGGCGACGATCGATTCCCTGAACCGGGCATTCCCGCTGATTCTCCGAACGGCACGAGAACGCAATGGTTGAGCATCCGACGACAAACAATACCAACGATCGGGATGACGACGCAATTACCGTCGTGATTCCCGCGTACAACGAGGTGAAAACCATCGGGTCCGTTATACGCGGTGTCCGAAAGCACGTTCCCTCCGCGCGGATACTGGTGATCGACGACGGGTCCGTGGACGGCACGGCTGAAGCCGCTGCCAACGAAGGCGCGGACGTGATTTCGCATCCGCTGAACAAAGGCAATGGCGCGTGCATCAAGAGTGCGCTGCGAGCCATTTCCGGAGGCAGGGTGGCCGTGTTGGACGGAGACGGACAACACGACCCTCGGGATCTGCCCGCACTGTTGGAAGGTTTGAACCGGGCGGACCTCGTGGTAGGGGCGCGCTCGTTCGGCGCCGAAGGCGGCACTCCGCTCCGGAATGCGGGCAACATCGCGTTACGAAGGCTTGCCTCGTTTCTCGCGGAGCAAGACATCCCCGACTTGACGTCGGGCTTTCGCGCGTTCCGCCATACAATTGCAAGGAAGTTTCTCCACCTTTACCCCAATCGGTATTCATTCCCTTCCACGAGCACGTTGAGCTTCATCATGGCGGGGTACAACGTAGGATTCGTACCGGTAACGGTTCGGCCTCGTGCACCCGAGACGGAGAGCAATCTCAGGCCTTTCCGAGACGGATTCCGGTTTCTCATGTTCATTCTGCGTATCATCACCATGGCCAACCCCAACAAGATATTCTTCCCCTTCGGTCTGGTCATGGTCCTCGCGGGAGTTGCCCTCACCATTCGCAATCTCATCCTTTTCGCCCAGTTCTCCGGAGGCGTCGTACTGTTCCTGGCCGGCGGCATCAACATCATCTTCTTCGGACTCATCCTGGACCAGTTCGCATCTTTACGACTGCGGGAACGGGATTAGGATCGTCGGACCATGTGCGGCATCTGCGGCATACTCCAAATGGATCCGGAATCCGTAGTGGATCGCACGATGCTCGAGCGTATGAACCGGACCATGGTTCATCGCGGGCCCGATGACGAAGGCTACCACGTGAATGGGTCAGTGGGTCTGGCCATGAGAAGACTCAGCATCATCGACCTGGACGGCGGCCGCCAACCCATCGCCAATGAAGATGAAACGATGTGGATCGTGTACAACGGAGAGATCTACAACTATCCGGAGCTCATGTCGGACCTGGTTTCTCGAGGCCATCGTTTCAGGACGAGATCGGATACCGAGGTCATCCTCCATTTGTACGAGGAGATGGGCGAAGAGTGCGTAACCCGGCTCGGCGGCATGTTCGCCTTCGCCATCTGGGACTCGGCACGGCGCACCCTGTTCCTCGCCAGGGACCGGCTCGGCATCAAACCGCTCTTCTACTCGTTCACGGCCCGCAACCATCTTGTGTTCGGCAGTGAGATCAAGGCCGTACTCGAAGCTCCGGTGAGCCGTGAACCCGACTTCCAGGCACTCTACGACTACCTGTCCCTGATGTATGTCCCCACACCGGCCACGGCCTTTTCAGCCGTCAGAAAGCTCCCTCCCGGCTGCACGCTCACCTGTTCCGCGAACGATGTGAACATCAGGCAGTACTGGGATATTCCCCTCCCCCGAGAAGGAGAGGAAGGCCCGGAAGATGCGAACTACGAGGAGGAGATACTTGAGGCCCTGGAAAATGCCGTCAGGCGCCACATGATCGCGGATGTGCAGGTCGGGGCCCTTCTGAGCGGCGGCTTGGATTCCACCACCGTGGCCGCGGTCATGGCTCGCAAGCTCAAGATGCCCCTACGAACGTTCACGGTCGGTTTCGATCGCAAGTCGTACGACGAAACCGAGGATGCCCGCCTTGTCGCGCGGGTTTTGGGCACCGAACATATGGACGAAGTGGTTCGGCCCGACATGATCGAGTCCCTTCCGGACCTGGTCAACTCTTTTGACGAGCCCTTCGCCGATTATTCGTGCATTCCCACTTTCCTGGTCTCACGCATGGCGGCCCGACACGTCAAGGTGGTGCTCACCGGCGACGGAGGAGACGAAGCCTTCGCGGGATATCCGACACATGTTGCGTACCGTGTGAGCGAAATCTATCGAATGATCCCCCGTTGGATCAGGAACGGTCTGATCGCTCCTCTGGTGATGGCGCTGCCCGTTTCAATGGAACGGATCAGTTTCGATTACAAGGCAAAGAGATTTGTCACGGGAGCCGATCTATCGCTTGAACGGGGCCACTATTGGTGGAAGGTCATCTTCAACGAGGAGGAGAAGCAGGAGCTGTGCACCCCCGAGTTCCTCTGCAACGGGCTGAGCGAAGGCTTCGAAGTGTTCGATCGGCATTTTCGCATCGCTCGGGATGCTCACCCCTTGAACCGGCTGCTCTACGTGGACGCGAAGACGTTCCTGCTCGACGACAACCTCGTCAAGGTCGACCGGATGACCATGGCCAACTCGCTGGAAGCCCGCGTACCGTTGCTGGATCATGAACTCTTTGAACGCGTCGCGCGAGTGCCGCCTGCCGTCAAATCAAAGGGCCTGCAAACGAAACGTCTGCTCCGAAGGGCGGTCAAGAGCCTCCTTCCGCCCGCGATTCAACGCGGCAGAAAGCGGGGATTCACGCCCCCCCTTCCTCACTGGATCAGGCACGAACTGAAACCGTTCCTGCTCGATTTCTTCTCGAAACCGCGGATCGGGTCCACCGGCATCTTGAACGAGGCATACTGTCGAAAACTTCTTCAAGAACACATCGAGGGGAAACGAGACAACAACAGGCAGATATGGACGCTGTTTTCGCTGATGTGTTGGCTTGAGAAGAACCACGGTAGTTCGTGAGGTTGGACGGTAGAGGCCAAGAGAGAAGCCCCCATGGTGCGAGTGAACAGCGCATGGGATCTTTCAGGGGAAGACCTCCCGGCCCGGTTCATTCAAGTAAACAACCCCAACCTGACGAAACATCCAATAATTCATGAAGCCATGTATGTCCGGACACGGGCAACCGACTCAGCATGCAGGCTCCGCCGTACCGGGGCACTTGACGGGAGTGTGCGGAAGCCACATGGTCTACTATGACGGTGTATGGAACCGTGGACGTCGTGGTACTCCGCAATTCGGGGAAGTCGGGAGCTGTGGACCATGTCAAAGTTTGCAACGGCATCTATTCCAATGATTGTAGTGCTTGCCGCGCTCTGCTTTGCGTCCCCCCGTTCCGCGTGTGCGTCGGACGGTTTCGATGAGTATGCATACCAGACCTGCATCACCTATTGCTACGCGAATTTCAGGCCGTCCCGCTCGCCGGCCGACCACGCCTCCTGTGTTCAGCGCTGTCAGAGGCTCTACGGCAAAGACCGGTACGATCCCTCGCCGCGCAAGAAGCGAGGCTATGACCATGATTCACCCCTCTTCGGCATCAACCCGTGATGATCCTTGCAGACACCGACCGGGAACCGCCATTTCAGCCGCCGGTCAGAAGGGTGATCAGCCTGACCTCGTCTCCTTCTCGAAGCGGCTCGTCCAAATCCTGCTTTCGACCGTTGACCAAGGACACCATCTTGAGTTCACCGGGAATCTTGAGGAATCGCACCAGCCCTCGTGACGTGAAGCCGGCGGGAACATCGAGTTCCTCTTCCCGGACATATCGACGGATCAAACCGACCGGCCTGACGATTATTTTCATGTGAAGCCTCTTGAAAGAAGTCTATCACGTTCCGGGTCCGCATCCCGAGACAGGACGTCGACGCGCGGGTACCGCGCCGAGGAGACGATATCGGATTTCCCGCAGTCCAAGTACGAGTGGTTATCACTCGTTGGCGTGCACAGGATGCGTCGGAACCGAGCACTCGTCGTTTCCGGTACCCGTGGATCCATCGCTCCGATCTCTCCTTGGAATAGGTAACAATACAATACTAGGACTCATTCGCTCAATCGGTCCCGGACATGATGCAACGGCATAATCATTGCTTGCTCCATCCGTACATTTCTTGTATCTTTTCGGCATAATACCGGCACTCTGTCCCGGCTCCCATTGCGCAGAGTTCGGGGTTTGCCGGCATGAAAAACAAATAGACAGGGGATCGATGTGGTTAAGTTCGTGGCAAGCAGTCTAATGGTCAAGTTGGTTGGGTTCTTTCTCACGGTGACGCTGATTCCACTGGCACTGGTGGGATACCTTTCTTTCAGCAGCGCGAGAGACACGCTGAGGGAGCGTACGCTTGCCGAGCTCGTCGATGCAAGAGACCAGGCCGCCCGCGGTGTGGGAAATTACATGCAGAATGTCCTCGACGACACATCTTACCTGGGCAAAAACCCTTCGGTTCACGGCACGTTCAAGGCTCTCGAATTCTATTATGGGTATGCATCCGCCCTCGAGTACGCGAAGACGCATCCTGACGCGCCCATTGACATGAGCGACCGGGATTTCATGCAATTGGCCGACGATTATGACCCGATTTTCATGCGGTTCCTGGAGAATTTCGAGGCTGTACGAGGCTATGAAGACGTCCTGCTCATCGTGGACCAAAACATTGGTCTCATCATGTACAGCGCGAGGAAGTTGTCCGACCTCGGCACCACTCTCACTGCAGGCCCGCTGAAGGACAGCGCACCGGCTCGTCTATGGAGCAAGGTGGTCAAGGAACGCAAACCCGCGCTCGCGGATTTCAGCCGCTATGAACCCTCGGGAACGGTGAGCGCCTTCCTTGGCGTACCAGTTTTCAAGGACCCGGAGAACTTGTACGGGGTGCTCCTGTTGAGATTCGGCCCCAAGCCCATCAACGACATAATGAGCAGGGCGACCCATATGGGCAAGACGAGTGATTTGCTTCTCGTCGGCCAAGACGGCATGCTGCGGTCAATTTCTCGCCAATTGGGAGGCGATCTCCTGAAAACCGGGGTGCCCCTTGGGGCCGCGGGAGGAGCATTTCAAGGCAAAACCGGCCAGGGGGAAACCGTTTCCTCGGACGGTGTGAAGGTTCTCTATGCATGGTCCCCGGTCGGCCTACCAACGCATTCAGGCTTGGCCGCCGCGTTCGACTGGGCGACAATTGCCCGGATTGACGCTTCAGAGGCCTATTCCGCGGTGACCTCACTGGCGTATCGCGTCATCCTGATAACCGCGGCAGCCGGAATCGTGGCGGCCGTTCTCGTGTTCTTGATTGCCAGAGCCATAGCCATGCCCATGATTACGATTGCCGGCCAGGTTTCCCGCATCAGCGAGGGAGACTTGACGGTGGAAATCCTCAAGCTCAAGAGGAGGGACGAACTCGGCCGGCTCGCCAATGCGGTATCCGTGATGGTCGGTAATCTTAGGGATCAGATTAAGGGACTCCTCCAAGGCGTGCAGGTGCTCTCCGCGTCCGCGCAAGAAATATCGATCACCGTGTCTCAGGTTGCCGAAAATACGTCAAAGACTTCCGCCGCGGTAGCGGAGACCACCACCACTGTGGAGCAGGTCCGGCAGGCGGCAAGTGTTTCGGGGGACAAGGCAAAACACGTCGCACATACATCACGAAAAGCGGTGGACATCTCAGAGGACGGCAAGAATGCGACCAAGGGCACGCTCGAGCGAATGACCGTGATCCGGGAACAGATGGAGTCCATAGCCGATACCGTCGTGAAGCTCAGTGACGAGAGCAAGACGATCGAAGAAATAATCGTCACGGTGCAGGATCTCGCGGGGCAGTCAAACCTGTTGGCCGTCAATGCGTCGATCGAAGCGGCACGTGCGGGCGATCAGGGTCGGGGCTTTGCAGTAGTGGCCAACGAGATCAAGAATCTTGCCGACCAGTCCAAAGAGGCGACCGATCAGGTTCGTTCGATCCTCGAGAACACGAGGAAGAATATCAGCGCGGTTGTCATGGCCACCGAGCAGGGTACCAAGGCCGTCGTCATGGGGGTTGAGCAGTCGGATCAGGCCGGGGACGCGATCAAGACTCTTGCCGGTGTGGTGGAAACCGCAGCACAGGCGGCCGGCGTCATCGAAGCATCGAGCGATCAGCAGTTCGCAGGTGTTGAACAGGTATCCCGTGCCATGGCCGACATCAATCATGCAATTCGCGAGAATTTGGACGGTATTCACGACCTGGAAGGGGCCTCCCGAAAATTGGAAGACCTTGGCATGTCCCTGGAGCAGTTCATCGGCAAGTACCGGGTGTGATCGTCTTTGGTACGCGCCGGGAAGGTGAACGGACGAGACTCGTCCCGGCATGCTCCCAGACCTCTAGGCTCCCCTCTTGCTCGACGACAGTACTGCCTTCGCACGACGGCGTGTTCCGTGTCCGTTCACGTACCGCGGCAGGCATTACCGACACCAGGGTGATCTCTTAGTGCTCCGTTTCCAAAAAATGCGATATCGCATTTTC
Organism: Desulfomonilaceae bacterium; assembly: GCA_031082285.1. Classification (GTDB taxonomy): domain Bacteria; phylum Desulfobacterota; class Desulfomonilia; order Desulfomonilales; family Desulfomonilaceae; genus JAVHLK01. The sequence goes on along the minus strand of JAVHLK010000077.1, from coordinate 199 downwards.
CCCTGGCTTCGTAGGATGTGGTTCATCAGGCGCAGCGGGATGAACCGTCCCGCGAGACGCGGGATTCGTTACACTCACCACATCCTACAATGCCGGTCTGTAGCGCTGAGATTGCTTCGTCGCTTCGCTCCTCGCAATGACACGCTCGAGGCTGCACGCGGTTTGGGTCACGACAATACGCTGAACCATGTCATTGCGA
>JAVHLK010000076.1 GCA_031082285.1 Desulfomonilaceae bacterium | reverse complement strand
CCGGACCGCACATGGCGGGAGATCTTCTTCCAGGTCACCGGAGTAGATCTCACTGTGTGCCCCCAATGCGGCAAGGGCCGGCTGATCCGGCAACCGCTCTCAATCCTCCATGAAACAACCCCTTTCCCAACCGTTCCTCTATTCCTGGATTCATCATGATTATCCTGACTTCCCAACCCGAAGTCCTGGTACATACGCTCATCAAAACCGCCTCAACACTGGCGGCCATCCCTACAGGTGCGCGATGTTTGACTATCCCTCAATGACCTTCTGCTTCTCGCAGCCACGTAACTCACCCATCCGCGACCTCTTGCCTGCCCCGCCTGACCCAATTCACCCCTTTGCCCTACCGGCCAACCAGCACCCCCCACCGCTCGTAAAAGCCCAAAACTGATTCAATCCCCATAGACTCTCCCACCACCGCGCGGCTTAGTCCAACCCGCCGTTTGTGAGAATGCGCTTCGCGACTCTCACAAACGCCTATTCGTTAATTTCCCGCCCTCCCCTCAGATCCTCGAGGATTTGGCTTATGAAACTCACATGATTTAACTCTTCTTCGATGAGACGGTTGAAAGCCGTAACCGCCGCACCTACGCCCATACGCTGCAACGAGGTCCGGAAAAAGTTCAGACCTGTGAGCTCCTGGTTCATCGCGTACTCGAATATCTTTATAACCCTTTGATTGTCTCGCATAACTCTTTCCCTCATGTGTCGAGCGAGATATCACCGCCCGAGCAATTCGTTTTGCTCATGGTCCGCCCGGCCCACCGTTTCGAAGCGGAGAAACCGGCTGCACTCGTCTCCGCCGGAAGAAGCAAATGGACGTTCCCGGGTCACGACTTTTTCTCTACGGAGCTCGCAGGATCGTCGTTGTTCTTCGCGGAGCCCGCCTCTTGGGACGGTGTGGCCTTACCCAAATACTCGGGCAGTTCCAGACCCACCATCTTGGCGAGGTCGTGCATGGGCGGCAGCACGCTCATGAACCGACTTCCCAGGTTTGCCAGTCCGCCGCTGTTCCCTCCGTCCCACACCACGATCTTCTCGATGGGGAGATTCTTGACCGCCTCCGCCTGAATCTGAGAGACTTCCGTCAACTTTTCGATGAGCAGCAATGCAGCCGTCAAAGACGCCTCCCCTCCGCATGCGTCCACCAGTGACTTGTAGCCGGCGGCCTTGCCGTCCAGGATCGCCTGAACCCCCTTGGCCTCCGCTTCCATCTGGACCAGTCTGGCTTTTGCCGCACCTTCCGCCATGAGCACGCTCCGTTGTCGTTCAGCGTCGGCTTCCACCACGGCCTTCTGCTTCTCGGCTTCCGCAGGAACGACGACCTCCGCGCGAAGCCGAGCCTCTTCTCGTCTCCCCTTTGCTTCTTCCGCGGCCTTGTGGGCTTCTTCCTGAGCTACTCGAATTGCACCGTCCGCTTTCATGGCGGCTGACTGTCCTTTTGCCCGGGCTTCCTCCTCGGCAACTATTTGAGCGGCCCTGTACGAGGCCATCTTGGCATTGGCCTCCGTTTCGGTGGATACCGCCTCCGCATCCAGCAGCGCGGTTTGCTGTCGACGAGTACGCTCCGCCTCGGCCTCACCCACGGAAGCTTCGGAATTTGCGGCCGCCACGGAACGCCGTTTGTCGCGATCGGCCTCGGTTTCTCCAATCGATGCCTGGGCTTCGGCCAGAGCGACCGCTTTGCGGCGATCGCGCTCTCTCTCCGCCACTCCGCTCTTACCGAGCTTTTCCTGCTCCGCAACATCGACCAGCGCTTGGTTGATTGCTTCAGCAGCGGCTTTCCTCCCTAAGGCCTCGATGTATCCACTCTCGTCTTCGATATCCTTGATGTTGACATTGATTACGGACAGGCCGATCTTCTCCAATTCCACCGACACGGCCTCATTCACCTTTGCCATGAATGCCTGGCGATCCCGATTGATCTCCTCAATCTCCATGGTCGCGATCACCGCGCGCATCTGACCGAGAATGATGTCCTGAGCCTGCTTCTGAACATCCTCCCGGGTTTGGCCGAGCAATCGGATCGCCGCGTTCTGCATGATTCCTTCTTCCGTACTGATCGCGGCGGTCACGGTCGTCGGAACGGACACGCGTATGTTCTCTTGGGATAGAGCGCTGTCAAGGTCGATGGGCACGACGAAAGGTTCCAGGTCAAGCCAGGCATACGATTGCAGGACGGGCCACACAAACGCCGCGCCGCCGTGGACGCACCTGGCGGCACCCTTCCCCGTGCGGCCGTATACTACAAGGATCCTGTTCGACGGGCACCGCTTGTACCGGCGAACGAACAGCCATAAGATCGAGATCAACAGCAGTGCCAGAATGAACGTCAACGCGAACGCAACGGCCATCTCATCCCTCCTTCACATTTTCCAGTGATACCACTTCTACGGTGTTGTCGTCGATAACCCGGGTGACGCGCACCTTGGTTCCTTCGGTCAGGGCGACGTCTCCGGGCGTTCGTGCATTGACGTAGCCCATGACGCCGCCGACCAGTACCCGAACCTTTCCCGTTCCTCCCGCGGGTATATTCATGTACACCGATCCCTCTTCACCAATGGAACTCCAAAGCGACACGTTTCCCGTCTCTTGGAGTTGCACCAATTTGTAGACCAGGTACGATACCGCAAACATCGCGGCTCCGCCCCAGACCAGACTGTACACCAGGCTCAGCAGCACCGAGGTCCCGGACATGAGATAGAGAGTTCCCGCCCAGGTGAACAGTGTGGCAAACGCGATCACCGAACGTACGGAAACCAACGTGAAAGCCGCCTGACCTCCAAGGTCGTGACGAGCGTGGTCGGCCGCGGCGTGACCGTGATTTGCATGAGACCCGTCAGTTGCTCCACCCACGGCATGATCGACCCCGCCGTGCGCGGCGTGAGTGTGCCCTTCCGAGTCGAAACCGATCAGAATGCTTACGATCTGCCACAGAAACAGGACCGAGCAGAATAGAGCGGCTACGGCAAACGCCTTCGTCAGTAATGTCAAACCTTCCCACCAGACGTCCATCGGACTCACCCCTTCCTCCGCGCAATATCGCAGAAATGTACCATTCCGTCGTCGGTGAGGAGAACCTGAGCCGACCGGTACGATTCTACAACAGAGTCGCGATCGGACAAACTGTTATATCCGGTTCGGCGCGGCTTCTCATCAATCGAAACCTCCTGACGGAACTCTTTACGAAATCATTCGGGGAGGCATACCCTGCCTCACAACAATTCCGTCAACACAGCCTACGCATGCCCACGGATCCGGGCCTTCCGACTGTCCGCGTCACGATTCGGACGAAAGATCACTCTCCCCCTTTCCCCACGGGGGGGGCCTCGGGGCCGCATACCTCAGCGGGCGTGTCCGCCGCGGTCCATTTCCCGAGCAGAGAGAGACGTTCGGGTATGGGCGGATGCGAATAGTTGAAACAGACATAGAGAGGGTGAGGGTTCAGATTCGGAAGGTTGTCGCTCGCCATCCTCTTCAAGGCTTCGGAGAGCGGCTCCGGGTTCCGTAGAAGGTCGGCTGCAAACTCGTCGGCGCGGCGTTCGAAGTGCCGTGATACGGCAAGATAGACCGGAGCGACCAGATACCCCAGCCGTTGCCAGAACACCCCGAGGAGGAAGAGTGCGACATATGGTTGGGAGGCTGAAAAACCGAAGGTCATGTACGGAAGATTCCAGTTCATTACCGTGTGGGTGAGATAGAATCCCGCGAGAAGAACAACCTGGCCGTACACGTATGACCGTACCACATGTCCCAGTTTGAGGTGACCGATCTCGTGCGCGAGGACGGCAAGAATCTCGTCGTGAGTGTGTGAAGCCAAGAGCGTGTCAAAGAGCACGATCCGCTTCGTTCGGCCTATGCCCGTGAAGAATGCATTGGAATGCGCGCTCCGTCTGCCCGCATCCATTTGAAAGACCCCGCCGGCCTTCAATCCCGCCCGGTTGAGGAGATTCACGGTCTTGACCGCGAGAACTTCGTCCTCCAGGGGGTTGAACTTGTTGAAGATCGGCGCGATCGCTACCGGATAGAGCACCAGGATTGTCAACTGAGCACAGGAGACGATAATGAATGCCCAGAACCACCAGTAGTTCGGCGATATTTGTATGACCCACAGGACCGGCGCCGACAAGGCAACCAGGATAATTGCGGATAGTACCAATCCCTTAGCATGGTCGAGTACCCAAGTCTGCAGATCGGAGCGGTTGAAGCCGTATTTCTCTTCGATCGCAAAGGTGTGATAGTAATCGAACGGAAGATCCAGGATGAAGAAGCCGGCCCCGACCATGAGAAAGAAGATGATTCCTCCAAGGACAAGGCTTGATTCCCAAAGTACCGGTCCATAATCGATGCGCCACAGGAATCCCGACACAATGAGCGCGAGCAGAAGCGCATCGAAAACGACTTTTCGCATCAGGAAGAGACGACTCTTGTCCGCCGTATAGGCATTCATGCGGGACAGCTTCCCAGGGTCGATGACACTCTTAAGCGAATCGGGTATTTTGTCCGCATTGCGCACGAGGTGCCGTATGTTGATCGCTTCCAACCAGACGCAGAGGATCGTCTGCAACAGGTAGACGGCGACAAACGTAACTGAAACGATCGTGAGGTCGACCATGATGAGGCCCTGCAGAAAAGCGTTCCAAGAACAGGATAACCGGTGCGGCACGGACAAAGCAACCCCGATCGCGTCGGCATGTCGAGTGATGACGAGGTAATGGAGACCATGGAGTTGGTATACGTACTATTGGCTATTGCAGCCGGATCGTGTACTCCCATTCAGGCCGGAATCAACAGCCGGCTCGGCACGGCCGCGGGAAGTTCGATCCTGGCCGCCCTGATTTCCTTTGCCGTGGGAACACTCACTCTGCTGGCCTATTCCGCGATCTTGCGGATATCATGGCCGTCGGCCAAGGTATTTCTCGGTCTGCCGTGGTGGGTGTGGACAGGGGGAAGCCTTGGAGCATTTTTCGTTGCCGTCACAATATTCCTCGTGCCCAAACTGGGAGCTGCAACCATGATGGCGTCCCTCCTCGCAGGACAGATGGTCGCGTCCATATTCCTCGATCACTATGGCCTCCTCGGCTATCCGTTGCACCCCACATCAACCTGGAGATTGGTGGGAGTGGCGCTTATCATGGCAGGGATCGTATTAATACGGAGGTTCTGACAATGGACGAGCGAGCCCGTCAGAACTACGGAATCGCTCTTTCAACCCTGAAGTGTCCCTCTGGGAAGGTCTCGACAAGCTCCGGCGAGCAGGGTATACGAAAAATGCAACGGATCGTTGGGCTTCCGCTCCTTGGGTGTGGTACGTGCGCCCAGCGTGACCGGGGAAATCATCCCTACGACTCGGTGGTATCTCTTTTCTTGATACCGAGATGTCGGCGCCCGAGTAGCGACGTGGTGCTCGGAAGCAATAACGGGTCCCGGCCCGTTTCACGTTGTTGAACACATCGTGTGTGCCCGTACAATTCGGGAGACGCCGGCTTAAGGACAAGAGCATGAAATGTCCCAAGTGCGGATTCACGCAATCCGATGCCAACCTTGAGTGCGACAGATGTGGAATTGTCTTCTCTAAGCTGGGCATATCTCCCCCACGGATGGTCGAACAAGCTCATACAACCTCGTATGAACCTCGGCCGCGGGAGATGGACCGGTCCCGAATCGGCCGTGCAGAGGCCCGACGTGGTTCGACGGGAACCGAAGGTGAAACCGGTCGACAGACCGGCAAGGAATCTCACCGCGTACCCCATGTCGGGATCTTGCCCAGTTCGAGCCAATCTCCCCGCAGGGCCGGGAGTGGTGAGACGAGGGAGGATTTGGAGTTCGCAGCAGAGTCCGGCGAACTCGATTATGCGGACCAAGACGAGGATCTCATCCCGGAACCGAGGAGCATGGATCGGGACGACTGGATCGTACTGGGTTCCGGACTGGTCATTACGATGGTCGTCATGATGTTTCCCTTGTTGAATCACATCTTCATGACGTTGGTCATCCTTGTTCACGAAATGGGTCACACTCTGACGGGTTGGGTGTTCGCGTACCCTTCCGTCCCGGCATTCGACTTGCACTATGGGGGCGGAATTACGCTGCATACTCAGAGATCCGTGGTGCTCCTCATCCTCATCTATTCGGGCCTGGCGTTCATGATTTTCACGTACCGAAGGAACGCGTCTACTCTGGTATTGCTCACGGTCGTGTCAATCGTCCATCTCCTCCTTTCCCTGACCTATTTCCACGAGGTCGTGATCCTCTTTATGGGGCACGGGACGGAGTTGATCATAGCAGCGATCTTCTTCTACCGGGCCTTGAGCGGAGCCGCGGTGGTGCATTCCGTGGAACGACCGCTCTACTGCGCGATCGCGCTGTTCATAGTCTTTTCGGACATCCGATTCGCGTTCAAACTGATGACCAGTCACAGCGCCCGGCTGGAGTACGAGCAGGCAAAAGGCGGCGGTCATTGGATGGACTTCAGCAGAATTGCAGAGGATTTCCTGGGAGTCGACCTTACTTCCGTAGCGTTGTTCTTTTTCCTATGCTGCTTCTTCCCTCTTGTACTGGGTTTCCTCACATTTCGGTATCAGGACCATATCCGGCACGGCATTCACCGGCTTTGGACTCGGGATCCACTTAACGTAACTCGGTGAACCAAGTGAGCTGATTCATGCGTGAGGTACACGATTACATAAATGTGAGACTGTTTCATCCAGCCTGCCGCGCACCAACCAATGCTCTTGAACAACTACCGCCGACATTGACCGCACTCACGCACATCTGTATGATCGTGGCGCTTGAACATATCTCCTTCACAGTGTAACCATTAGTGAAGCCGATGACCCTGTCTTAGACGTCAGCCGGACAATGGGCTTGGGTCGAGTGCGTGTCCGGGGTTTCATTCGATTTCACCTTCGGAGAGGCGCTTCGGCCCAAGGGCCACTTCTTTGACCACGAAAATGTAGCGGGCAGATCTTCCTGCTACTCCTTTTAAGGAAGCTGATACTTTCATGAGTGCTCGCATAAGGACCGCGGTAATCTGTCTTGGCATACTTGCAGTCGGCCTGGCAGGTTTCTTGGGTTTAAAGGCCACTAAGCCTACTCCTCCTGAAAAGGAAGCAACCCGGGTTCGTCCCATCGTCAGGGTGATGGAAGTCAAGACTGATGACTTCAGGGCTACCATCGAAGAGAACGGAACAGTAGAACCGAAAACCACTCTTGAGATAACGGCTGAAGTGGCGGGAAGGATAGTCTATGTTTCCAACAGCTTGAGAGTCGGTTTCTTTGTGAAGGAAGGTGAGTTGCTTATTGAGGTGGACCCGCGGGAGTACCGACTCAGCGTTGCCCAGTCAAAGGCCGAATTGGCCCAACTCGCTGCAGAACTCGCAAAAATCGACCAAGAGAGGCAAAACATCGGACGGAATATAGAGGTGGAGAAGGACAAATTGGCGCTCGCCCGGTCCGAGCTGGAAAGGAAGAAAAAACTACTGGCTTCCGGATCTCTCTCTCAAAGCGAAGTCGACAAGCAGGAAATCGACACGAAGCAGCAGGAGGTCTCATTGGTCAATCAGCAGAACGCCCTTGCACTCCTGAAATCCCAGAAAGACCTCGTCCAGGCCAAGATTGACTCGACCCAAGCCAAGAAAGAGATTGCGAAGCTGAAACTCGAGAAGACGAAGATTTTCGCCCCGTTCAACGGGCGAATACATGACGAATCCGTGGAGGAGGGGCATTACGTCCAGGTTGGCCAGAAGCTGGCAACGATCTATGACACCTCTGCAATGGAGGTCGTAGTGAACTTCTCACCGACTAAGACCGCACTATGGATCTCCGAGGAGACCCGGGAGGATTTTCCTCCGCTGAACGATCTGGGGCAAGTGAACCTATGGATGGAAAAATACGGCCCCCCTGCAAAGGTCACTTTTGCATGGGCAGGGAGAACGAGAACTTGGAGCGGCAAGGTCTCTCGTCTGAAAGGGGCGCTGGATGCCGCTACCCGCACTGTTCCCATTGTGGTGGAGGTCAAGGACCCCTTCAAGGATATCAGCCCTGGTAAATCGCCACCGTTAGTCCCGGGAATGTTTGTGGACGTGGTCATCGAAGGCGCGCTCCTGAAAAATGTTGCACGAATTCCCCGCAGCGCGCTCCATAACGCCGACTCTGTTTACGTTGTCTCCGATGGAAAGCTGGAAATCAGGAAAGTCCATGTCAAGATGGTCACCCGGAACGAGGCGATCATTTCCAAGGGCTTGAAAGAAGGTGACAAAGTCATCGTGTCACCCGTGTCAGTGCCCATTCCGGGAGCTGAGCTGCGGATTGTCGATGAATCGTAACAGGTAAGTGCTTGGTACACGGTTGCGTGAATATGGTCGCGTATTCCCGCAGTCAGCCGCGCTGAGATTGCTCTCCCGCGTTCTGCGCGGGATGTCGTTCCCTCCAAAAACATCGTCGAAGGTGTCATTGCGAGAGCGCGGCTCACGGCAATCTCAGGAATTTGAGAAAGCGGGACCGCATTTGAGCCACAGAGTACCGGGCCTCATACCACGGTGTGGATCACGGGAATATTACAGTGCTGAAACGAATAGTCGAATGGAGTGTTTCCAGGCCCGTTGTGGCCAACTTGCTCATGGTATTCCTCTTGATGGTTGGAGGGTATCTTGCTTGGACAATGCGAAAGGAGATGTTCCCGGAGTTCTCGCTTGACACGGTGGCGGTCTCGGTGGTCTACAAAGGCGCTTCCGTGGAAGAGATCGAAGAATCCATCTGTTCCAAAATCGAAGAAGAAATAACCGGAATTGAAGGCATAAAAAAGATAACCGCCACGGCAGTCGAGGGCAAGGGCACCGTCACGGCCGAACTCGAGGCCTACGCCAATGTGAATCGGGTTCTCAGCGACGTGAAGAACGCGGTAGACCAGATAGACACGTTTCCCCTGGAATCAGAAAGACCGGTAACCGTTGAGGTACTCGCGAAATTCCCCGTAGTCAAGGTGGCTGTTTACGGAGATGTTTCCGAACAAGTGCTCACGTCTTTGGCCGAGAAGATCGAGACCGACCTGTTGGCCCTTCCCGGTATTTCTCAAGTGGAACTCATTGGAAGACGGGAATACGAAGTCTCCATTGAGATATCCGAGTACAATCTCAGAAAATTCGGATTGTCTCTCACCGGGGTAGCCGACTTGATCAGGCAGAATACCTTGGACCTTCCCGGGGGGACTCTTCGAGCAGAGTCGGGACAGATTCTGCTCCGCACCAAAGGGCAGCGCTATACGGCCAAGGAGTTCGAGGACCTGGTGGTGGTTTCCAGGCCTGACGGCGCCGTCGTTCCTTTGAGTCGAATAGCCCGAATCACCGATACATTCGAGGAAGTGGACCTTCAGGCACGTATGGACGGGAAGCCTGCAGTGCTGGTAAGCGTTGACAAGACATCCACGCAGGATTCCATCGACATTTCTCGGAAGGTGAAAGATTACGTCTCGGAGTACCGCAAGAGCCTCCCCTCGAGCATAGGCATCACGGTCTGGGACGACAATTCGGTGTACATTGAGAGCCGCCTCGACCTCATGATACGAAACGGCGGGCAGGGGCTGGTACTAGTGGTGATACTGCTGGCGCTCTTTCTCCGTCTCAGGCTCGCGTTCTGGGTTGTCATGGGTATTCCCATCTCGATCCTGGGGTCATTCACGGTACTCGGATATTACGATCACTCGTTGAATATGATCTCCATGTATTCGTTCATTGTCGTGTTGGGAATAGTGGTCGATGATGCCATTGTGATCGGCGAAAACGTCTACACCAGGATCAGCCGGGGCGAGGATCAAGTCACTGCAGCCGTCAACGGGTCGGTCGAGATCGGGTATCCCGTCGTCAACTCCGTCGCCACCACAATTGTCGCGTTTTCGCCGATGCTGTTCATTCCAGGCACCATGGGCAAGTTTATGGGTGTATTCCCCTTAGCCATCATCGCGGTCCTCCTCGTATCGCTTGCCGAAGTCTTTGTCATACTCCCCGCCCACCTGGCACACATGAAGTCCAAAGAAGATCCGTCTCGGCGTTGGAGTCCGTTCATTCTTGCCGAAAGAATGAGGACGCGCGTGCAGGCGGGACTCGATCATTTCGTTGAACATATTTTCCTGCCCTTCATGAAGGCCACTCTTCGGTCCCCGTATGTTGTCACGGCTCTGGTCGTAGCTGCTTTGGTATTGTGCTTAGGCTTGGTGGCCGGCGGAAGAATTGGTTTTGTGTTCTTTCCCAAGATGGATTCGGACAAGATCTCGGCACAGTTGGTGATGCCCGAGGGCACCAGTTTCCAGACCACGCAGGCGGCCGTCAGGAAATTGGAATCCGCGGCACGGCAAATGGCCGCGCAGTATCAAGGCAAGGACGGCCTGCCGATCATCGAGCACATGTTCGCCATCATTGGTGAACACGCCGTCAGAGAGGCCGGTACCGACAAGGGAAGCCACATTGCCGATGTGATCATCGAACTTCTGGAATCAGGAGAGCGCGGGGTTCCATCATCAGAATTGGCCGCGGTTTGGAGAAAACATGCCGGAGAAATTCCCGACGCGATATCACTGCAGTTCTCTTCTTCGATGGGAGGACGGCCAGGCGGCAAGCCCATTGAAATCGACCTTGAGGGGCGGGACTTTGACCAACTCCTTGCCGCCTCGAACAGTCTGAAGAAGGAGCTGGCGAGATTTGACGGCGTGGAGGACGTGGAGGATTCCTACAGGCCCGGTAAGATGGAACTCAGACTGTCGCTCAAGGAGGGGGCGAGGCAGCTTGGAGTGACCCTGCAGGATCTTGCAAGACAGACGCGAGCCGGATTCTGGGGAGAGGAAGCGCTAAAAGTCCAGAGGGGACGAAACGAAGTGATCATCCGAGTCCGGTACCCTGAGAAGGAGCGGATCGCACCCGGCGATTTGGACAACATGAAGATCCGGACGGCTGACAACTATGAGATACCGTTCCTGCAGATCGCCACGGTGGACGAGTACCGAGGGCCTGCAAGCATTAAGAGAAAGCACGGCCGCCGCGTGGTGACCGTTTCCGCCGACGTCGACGAAGATAGATCCAACGCCAGAGAGATCGTCAGTGAGCTGTCCAAGCGGTTCTTTCCCGAGCTTCAGCGCAATTTCCCCGAGGTATCCATTTCTCTCGAAGGCCAGCAGAAGGAGACCGCCGATACCCTTGGGAGCCTCCTCAAGGGATTCTTCGTGGCTTTGTTCCTCATCTATGTTCTGCTCGTGAACATGTTTCGTACATACTCGCATCCACTGATCGTCTTGACGGCCGTCCCGTTTTCGTTCGTTGGAATCATCATCGGCCACATGCTTTTCGGTATGGATTTCACCGTCCTCTCGATGTTTGGGGTCCTGGCCCTTACGGGCATAGTGGTGAACGATTCCCTGCTCCTCATCGAGGCGAGCAACAGGGCAATCCAGGCCGGCTGCAACCTTGAAGAAGGACTCATGGAAGGGGCGCGCAACCGTTTCCGACAGATCATTCTCACATCACTCTCAACCGCCGCAGGATTGACGCCGATACTCCTTGAAACGAGCTTCCAGGCTCAGTACCTAAAACCCATGACCATCACGGTTGTCTTCGGTATTCTCACATCAACTGCGCTGATCCTTCTGCTGGTTCCCGCTCTGTGTGTCATTCGGGCGGACATCTTGACCGCAATCGGCCGTCATGTGCCGGGCCGATCGTAGCTCGTGCCTCGGTGACCGACAAGTAGAGTACGGCAATTGCTCAGGCGTTTGTCAGTCGAGCAGCCCCTTAGACAGGAGGTACTCTCGGGCCACATCCGCCGGCCTGCGTTTCCTCTCGTCCACCTCGTAATTCAGTCTCTGCATGGTTTCGTCGTCGAGCAAGCCGCCGAGCGATTCGAGTATCTCTCGCAACTCGGGATGGTTCCTGAGCGTCTCCGTTCGAATCACGGGCGCGGCGTGGTACGGTGGGAAAAAGCGCCGGTCATCCTGAAGAGGCTTCAGATTGTAGGCGCGTATACGACCGTCCGTCGTGTACGCGCAGACCACGTCTACTTCTCCCCGTGCAACCGCCTGATACATGATGGCGGCGTCCAGGTCCCTCACATCTCCGAACTCAAACCCGTAAACCTCTTTGAGCCCGGGATAGCCGTCGGGCCGCTCGGAAAATTCCGCGGTGAATCCTGCTCGAAGGCCCGGGGCTGCGTCCTTGAGATCGGAAATGCGCTTCCACCCCCGTCGCTCCGCTTCGTCTCGTCTCACGGTGACCGCGTAGGAATTGTTGAATCCAAACGGTTTCAGCCATTGCGCGGCAAATTGATCTCCGTACGCCTTGGAGACTATTCTGAAGGCCTCCTCCGGATCGGAAACGGCCTCGTGTCCGAGGATTGCCGTCAGGGCCGTACCGGTGTACTCGGGATAAAGGTCGATCTCTCCTCGTTCCAACGCTCCATGGACGATCATCGTGCCCCCGAGGTTGAAAAGCCGCCTCACCGTGAGCTCGGCCCGGGCCTCGATGAGCTGGGCCGTCATCTCTCCGAGGATCAACTGTTCCGAGAACTGTTTCGATCCGATGCGAACGATTTCCCGGTCGACCCCTGGAGCCCCACTTCGGCTCAACCCGATCGAAGGCCGGGTAACCGCGGCAATGACGCCCAAGGCAACAATCAAAAGGGGCAGAGCCATGGCGAGAGGCCGCAGTGTCCACCGGACAATCTTCTTCTCGGTCCGCCGCGCGGGACGCACTCCCCACTGTGCCGCGGCTATGGAAAAATCCACCGCGAGGGCCAGTAAGGCCGCGGGTATTGCTCCCAAAAGGATGAGTCGAGTATTTGAAAGTGCCAACCCCCGATTGATGAACTCCCCAAGACCGCCTGCGCCGATGAATGCCGCCAACGTTGCGATGCCGACCCCCACCACCGCGGCCGTTCGTATGCCCGCAACAATGAACGGCAATGCCAGCGGTATTTTCACCATCCAGAGTTTCTGCCGGGCCGTCATCCCAATGCCGTCGGCGGCTTCCAAGACCTCCGGGGACACCTCCGCGAGACCCGTCACCGTGTTTCTCGCGATGGGGAGAAGCGCGTAGAGCGTCAGGGCTATTACGGCAGGTACAACGCCTATTTTTCCCAGCACGGCAAGGAGTATGGCGAGCATCGCCAGACTGGGAACCGTTTGCAGGATTCCAACGGTGCCGAGGACCGCGCCCCGCAGCCAGGCATATCGGTCGGCCACGATCCCCAGGGGAATCGCCGCGGCAATGGCGAGAGTCGTAGATACGCAGGTAAGTAAGATGTGCTCGCCGGTTCGTAACCAAAGCTCGCCTGAGCGTTGGGCCGCGAAAACAATCCATTCGGGACTAGTCATCAGAGATTTCACATCCCTACGGGTTCAAGGAAGTGGGGTCAACCGGCCGGCATTTCTCCCTACGATTCAGGCTAGGCCCTCATCGGGCATATTCCCCAAAGGCAGCCAGTTGCTTCGCAGGTTTTTCGAACAGACTCCGGACCACCGGACTTGCCGGATTTCGCAACAAATCCTTCTTGGTGCCGACTTGCTCCAACTTGCCCTTGTCAAGCACCGCGATCCTGTCTCCCAGCGTCAGCGCCTCGAAGATGTCGTGTGTAACAAAGACTATCGTCTTTCCCAGGGTTTTCTTGAGATGAAGCATCTCCTGTTGCAACCCGTCGCGGGTTACCGGATCCACCGCGCCGAACGGTTCATCCATGAGGAGATAAGCCGGATCCGCGGCCAGAGCACGCGCAACCCCAACCCGTTGCCGTTGCCCGCCGGAAAGTTCGTCCGGAAAACGCAAGGCATACTCGTGCGGAGGCAGCCCCATCAGGTCCAGAAGGTACTCGGCTCTTTCCCGTCTCTTCCGGACATTCCAGCCGAGAAGCCGAGGCACTATTTCGACGTTCCGCAGAATCGACATGTGGGGAAAGAGACCTATTCCTTGAAACACGTACCCGATCGATCGGCGCAGTGCCACGGCATCCTGCTTCGTGATGTCCTTCCCCGCGACCTTGATGACGCCCCCAGTGGGCTCCAAGAGACGGTTGATCATTTTCAGCGTAGTGGTCTTGCCGCAACCGGAAGATCCCACGAGGGCCAGGGTTTCTCCCTCCGCCACTTCGAGCGACAGGTCGAGAACCGCGTGGGTAGCTCCCTGGTCAAACGATTTTGTCACGTTTTTCAGCAGGATCAAGACATGCCTGCCTTCCGATTGTCACGGCCCGGGAAACCAAAACGTTGCTCTTATTGGTCGTACTCCTCGGGAAATTCTTCCCTCAACATGGCCTCGTACTCGATTTTCCAATTATCGCGGAACATGGTCTTGCACATGGTCTCCATGTCCCTCTTGAATCCTTCCGGATCGGTTTGCTTCCACGCTTCGTCTTTGAGTTTCAGTTGCTCGTACTCAAGGCCTGCTTTGGTATTTCCGGAAAGAAGACTGAAGCTCTTGTCCAGTTCCTCGAGGTCCTTGTCTTCGTTGCCGCCCATCTATTCGAACCTCCTTCTTTCGAGACACGGATCACATGTCCGAGCATACACGGACCGTCTTATCCGCGGCGTTCACAAGGACGGGCTCACACCGACGAGCACCGGCCGGAGAACTCCACTTGTTATACCAGCGGGCCCTCATGCATGCAATGACGGGAAATTCCGTTCGAGAACTCTCCCACGCATGAAGCCCGGTGACCCGGTGAATGGACGGGTCGGGTGCAAGCGGCATTCTGAAGGATTATATTAGGTTCATGATCTTCGATGAACGGAGGAGCCTCATGGGCGACGTGGCTATGCAGTTTCTGGAACCCGAACACAAGGTGGGCCTTGTCGTGGTAATCACCGGATATGGTAAGGGAAAAACGACTTCCGCGCTCGGAATGACGTTGCGCGCCGTTGGTAACGGTATGAAAGTATGCCTGATCCAGTTCATGAAGGGCGACGTACACGCCGGTGAATACGAAGGGCTCAAGCGCCTGGCCCCGGACGTGGAACACCATGTGACCGGTAAGGGATTCTGCGGGATTCAAGGAAATCCTTTCCCGCATAGTGAACACAGGTCGAATGCCCAGGACGCCGTCAAGCTCTCAAAGGAGAAGATGCTTTCCGGCAAGTTCGACGTGTTGATCTGTGACGAAATCAACAACGCACTCAAATTGAAGCTTGTGGACCTGCCGCAGGTGATTGACCTGATTGAAAACAAGCCCGCTGAGATGCATTTGGTGCTCACCGGAAGGGACGCTCATCCCGAAGTGATCGCCCGTGCACACACCGTATCGGAGGTTCATGAGATCAAGCACGCGTACAGGGCAGGGATCGAGCCTCAGAAGGGGATCGATTATTGATCGTGAACCGAGGGTGTCTCAGTACTGCAACCGCACCCGCCGACCGCTCGGGGCAATGGATACCAATGTGACGCGCGTTCCATCGATGAGAATGCTCTCTCCGGGACGCAGCTTCTCCTCTTCCTCGGCCTTGCCGTCATCGTTCGCATCGATCACCGCGGGATCGTTTGAGTAATCTCCGTCCGCGTTGCCGTCAAAGACCACTACCTTGTAGTCGGTATCGTTAATGGTGACGACTCCATGCCAGTGGCATCCGGCGTAGAACCTCACTCCACCCATTCCGCTGCGGAACATCCACAACCTGTACGGAGTCGGATCCTTTTCCCTGTCGTAAGGCAGCTGCAATGTGTAGAAATTGGGAATCAACTGGGGGTTTTCTCCGGCGAACGGGCCCATGTCGTCGGTGAGATCGCCGTTCAGGTTCGCATCGAGATAGAGGTTCGGCGGGTTCGACACCTCGGTAATGACCAGGAATTTCTTACCTGCTATGGAAAATTCGTCATAATAGCGCGTTGCACCGCTTTCCGGAGGCATCTTCTTGAACCCTTGGCTCGGACTGGGGGTATCAAACAGATGCAGCGCAGAACCCTGGGACGTTGACAGTGCCAGCGGGAAGCCTTCCGGCGAGTAGTGTAATTCCACCGGCGTGCCGACCAAGAGCACGCTCCGTCGTCCCGTTCCTTCCGACTTGCCGGGTTTCTCGATTGCAACCTTGGTCGTTTTCACATCGTGCTCCCGGCTGGGCAAGAGCATCCAGATCACTCCCCCCAGGGCAAGGAACAGGATGCCGCAGGCGATCGTGATCCAGCTTGTTCCCACCTTGGCGTTATCGTGCTGCAGCGGCGACGAGGCTTGCGTTTCACGTTCCTTGCGCGCCTGGAATTTCTCGACGACCACCCCGCACCGAGGACATTCCGTCACGGCATTCCGCTGAGGTGCGTCGCAGGCCGGGCATCTCCAGAGATCGGACGATGGGAGTTTCTGGGATGATTCCGAGACGCGGGTTTCGTGCGTGGAACCACGCGGCAGATCTTCATCGGCAAGGAGTCCCGCGGCGGTCAGTTTCTGATAAACCGACTTCAGCCCCTTATCCGACAATCCGTACTTGCTTTTCAGACCGGAGGCATCCATTCCGGAGCGGATGTCGGAAAGGATTTCCCTCGCACCGATCTTCTTGCTCGTGGTCTTGCTCACGAGTAATACCTTATTTGAACGCTGCGTCGAACCTGTTGACCGCTCGGAAGTCGGCCCATCGTGAAGGTTTCCCGAGTATTCAAATGAGCACGAGACCGAGTAATTCCTCGGTACTAGTTTAGATCACTATCGTCCTCGGGGTCAAATCATCCGATCGGGCCCCTACTCCAAGTGGTCACTCCCGTGATCGATTTTCCGCGTGGGGAGGATTGCGCTCCCACGTACCGGGGGATCTTACGAATGCGACACCGTAGTCGAGGAATGCGTGAGCCTGCTCACGCGAAGCCCGACCAAGCGAGGGACCGCTGCAAAGCGGCCCTGCTCCAATCCTTACAAAAAGACGCCCGAAATGCTACTCTGTACGCACGTCGTGGACCGAGCATCAGATGGTCTGCCGGATTTCGTTGTCGATGAGCAGAGGAGCAAAGGAATTCATGGATCAGACGGTTTCAACGGTGATCGATGAGGATGTGTGTATCGGCTGTGGCATGTGCGTCAAGGTCTGCCCGGTGGGCACAATTTCCATGAAGGAGGGAAGAGCCGCGGTAACCGGCAAATGGTCGTTGAACTGCGGCCATTGTGAGGCCGTGTGCCCTGTCGACGCAGTACGCGTCATGTCTCTTGACAAGGAACAGTCCGCATTCGGCACGTTCGACGCGGACCACCGTTGGCTCCCCCATGGAGAATACGATACGGTCCAGCTGGTGCGCCTGATGTCCTCAAGGCGTTCGTGCCGCAATTTCAAAGACGAACCGGTCGATCGGCCGCTCCTGGAAGACCTGGTGAAGATAGGAGTCACCGCTCCCTCGGGCACAAACAGTCAACGGTGGAGTTTCACGATACTGCCGACCAGGCATGCCGTCATAGGACTGGCCGAAAAGGTAGGAGGCTTCTACCTGCGTTTGAACAGGCTTGCCGAAAAGAGCTGGTTGCGTTTTCTGCTCAGAATGGTCGGGAAACGAGACCTTGAGGACTACTACCACACGTACTACGAGTATGTGGAGGAAGGCCTCATGGAATGGAAGCAAAAGGGTCGGGACCGGCTGTTCCACGGAGCTCACGCGGCCATTGTGCTCGGTTCCAAACCTGGAGCAACGTTGCCGAAGGAAGATGCCCTGCTGGCCGCGCAGAACATGTTGTTGGCAGCCCACGCCATGGGCTTGGGAACCTGTCTCATCGGCATGGCGGTTGAGGCCATGAAGCGCGACCGAAGCATCGCGAGATTCCTGGGAATACCGGACAAGGAGCAGACCTTTGCAATCATTGCGCTCGGCCTGCCGGACGAAGAATATCAAAGCACGGCGGGCAGGAAGCTGGTCGTACCCCGGTACTTCGAGGGGTGATGCAGCGCGGACCGACATAAGGAATCCATCGCTCGGGACCGGGGATATATCTGTGTCAGAAGCGGTCCATATGGGACGTCTCTTGGTAGGAAGCCTGCACCGATTCCACGTCGGGCGCGGGCGGTCTCGCGGTCGGCCGGGCGGGCGTGGCAGGTTCCTGCACGGACGAATCGCCGGCGGCTGCACCCTGCGCGGACATGACCGTTGAGCCGCTCAATCGATCGGTGAGGGAAAGGGACGTCGCGGAACAGCCGGAAAGGAACAACGCGAACACAAGGACGGAGAGCAGGTATCTCACAACAGGACCTCTGGTTGAATAGTACCCTCTCTCCTTACCTAATCCTTAAACCACAATAATGTGGGAAGGTCAAGTTGATTCCTTGTCAACGTGCTTCACGGCCATGTGATACGAAGCCCGCATGCGGTGAACAATCGGCAAAGTTGATTCTTGAAGCCCAGTCGCCGGCGGAATCCCGGGAGGTTGAGGCTCACTTGTCTTTTGCGCGAATCGGACTAAAATTACGCGTGATAACGGACCGACTCGTGGAAGGCGGCCTGGTCCCCTTCCCGCGCGCCGGCGATGAGAATGAAAAGAAGAAAGGACAGTGAAGACATGGCAGTTCCAGCACTTCTTCCCATCAAGCTGCTCGGCTGGGCCGCAGTCGGTCTGGCTCTGGGCGCCGGCTGGAAGCTCGGCACATACGTCGTGGAAAAGGCTGCAGGCGACCCCCGCATGACGGATCTCATGGAACGAATGAAAGGCAGGTGCGCCGGCCAAGAAACTCCTTTGTGGAAGCGTCGGTTTTCCCGGTTCTCCGAGTGACGGACCGTGCGGCCGGAGTACGCCTCCCGGATTTCCATCTCGAGCCGAATACCGCCGTGTTCGCGTGGGCAGGCCTGTGTTGCCGGAAAAAGGAAGGTTTCAGACTAGGCCCCGACCCTGTGGAAACCCTAGGTCGTAGTTTCCGACGAGTAGAACCGCTGAAATATGAGGTCGACCTTCTCCTGCATGGCGACCGCTTCGTCCGGATCGGCGTGGTCGTACCCGGTCAAATGGAGTATTCCGTGGATAAGGAGGTAGAGCACCATTTCTTCCTCCGTGTACCCGAGTTTCAGAGCGTCTTCCCGAACCCGTTCGGCACAGATGACCACGTCTCCCAGAAGACCCTGCTGCGTTCCGGGAGATTCGCCTTCCTGCTGGGAGAAGGACAGGACATTGGTAGGCCCTTCCTTTCCTCGATACTTCAAGTTGAGCTCGGCCATTTCCTCGGAATCGACAAATGCGATGGAAAGCGACGTGGTCGGGCTACAGCCCAAGTCTTCTAATACTTGCGATGTTTTCCGAATCAATTCGAAACGGTCGATCTCTATTCTTGTCTGATTGCTGCTTACTGAGATCTCCATTGGTTTTTTCCTGTGCGCGCACGTCTGCCGGGTAGTCAATTCGGGAGTGAAGAATGCCTTGCAGGGATCGGACAAAGGATTTGGTGATTGCGTGAATGTCCTTGAGAGTCAGCGTCGATTCGTCCAATTGTCCTTCACTGAACAGTCCCATGATGAGCGTCTGAACGCGCTTCTGAATGCGTGCGGGAGTAGGCTCGGCCAGCGTTCTGCAGGCAGCCTCGCAGACGTCCGCCAACATTACCAACGCGGCTTCTTTGGATCGAGGGCGAGGCCCGGAGTACCGGTACTTGTCTTCGCTCACGGATTGATGGTTTTTCTCAGCCTTCTCCAGCGCCTTGGTGTAGAAAAACTTGATCAGATTCGTCCCGTGATGTTGTTGAATGATGTCGATAATGGGCGCGCCCAGTTTGTGTTCTCGCGCCTTTTCAACACCGTACTTCACATGAGACACAAGGATCAGGGCGCTCATGCTCGGTTCGAGCTTGTCGTGGGGATTGCCTCCGCGTTCTTGATTCTCGATGAAATAGTACTGCTTCGTCTTCTTGCCCGCTTTTCCGATGTCGTGGTAGAGCGCTCCGACTCTCGCAAGGAGCGGATTGGCTCCTATCTTTTCCGCGGCCGCTTCGACCAGGTTACCGACCATCATTGAGTGATGATACGTTCCAGGAGCCTGCAGAGCCATTTCTTTGAGCAGCGGGTGATTCAGGTTGGCCAATTCGAGCAGCCTTACATTGGTCGTGTATCCCAGCGGTTCCAGCAATGGGGCCAAACCCGATACCAGGAGTGCCGAAAAGACTCCGCCCAGGAATCCGATGCCGATGGTATAGATGTTTTCCAGAGTGGTCAGTTCGCCAATGGCCATGCGTATGGCGAGGATGGACAGCATGTTCACCAGTCCGACGAACGTTCCGGCCTTGAGCACCGATGTCCGGTCGGTGATGTGGGTCATGCCGTGGAGTCCCACGATGCCCGATACCAGGTAGAAGGAAAAGAGATACACGTCGCCTTCCACTGCCAGCGTCGCGGTCACCGCCGTTAATGCGGCGAAAATGAAGGCAATCCGCGCATCCACCATGAGTGCCGCCAACATTGCCGCAGTGGCCACCGGAGCGGCGTACAGAATGGATCGCGAGTCCATGCCTTCTCCAACTGAAGCCAACAACGGCGACAATGAAGCGGTGAAACGTGCCAGCGCGATCGTCCCAACAAGGAGAAGACAGAACAACAAGAGATCCTCGATTGCGCTTGCAGAGCGATCCAGGTACTTTTCCGAGAAGTGAAAGCAGAACTGGAGAAGGAGCACCAAAAGGAGCGTGAGTCCCGCCAGAATCATGTAGCGGCTGTACATAGGATTGGATTTGTTGAGCTGAGCAAGCTTCAACTGGTGGCCTTTATTGACCGGATCGCCTTCCCGTATGATCGGCTCTCCTTTGCCGACCTCGAAATACACGTCCTTGATCGACTTCTGTGCTTCCTGCTTGAGTTTGTCGCTCTCTTCCCGATTGTATGTAATGTTGACATTGACCAGATCCATCGCGATTTGACGGATCGCCCGGGAATACGACGTATCTCGCGAAGGCTCGTTCTCAAGGTTGTTGATGAAGTTGACCGCTTGTTTGAGGTCGTAAATCGCGTTGAGGTCTCTCAGGGGCTCCAATTTCTGTTTGGACTTGCTGCGAAGAAGAATGCCGTGTTGGCCGTCTCTCCTCACCAAATCGTGGCTGAGCACGACTCCTTTGAGCAGGACCGGTACCACCAGCGACCTCAGATCTTCCTCGATGCGAGCGTTGAACCCCATGGCCTTAAGAAGCGCGAAGTTGGACGGAGAAACTCTGGCTCCCAGGAGGTTTTCGTACCGGGTCCGTAACGTGCTGTCGTCAAGCGGACGGAATGCCGCGGCATCTCCTCTCTTGGACGTGTCCCCCTTGGCTCTCTCCGTTGATTTGTCCAGTTCCCTGGAACGATAGTCTGCTTCTTCTTCCAGGTACTGGTTTATGAATTTGAAGGCCTGAGTTATCCTCGAGTTCACGTCGTTGACCATTTCATCATCAAGGTCGTAGACAGGTCTTACGGACTTCAGTACCTCGTCGCGTCTCTTATTGGTCGCCTCTTCATCGACCACCTTGAAGGTTATGGGAGAAATGATGGTTTCGGGAGCGGTCTCGCCGACCGCCAAGCTGTACACATGCATGGACTTGGGAGCCATCAGGAACGCGGCAAACAGAGACGTGCCGATTATCAGCCCCCAGCGCTGCCATTTCGGTTCCGTTAAGCCGTGTATCCATGACGGGAGCCATTTGCGGACAGCTTTTCGGATGTGAACCGATCTCTCTCGTAGCCTGGCAAGTCTGCTCGTGTCCTCGCACGCTTTCTTCTTGTCAAGGGACTGCGGCATTTCCTATCAACTCCGGGGCCTTCCACTGGTTGAACGGGCCTCGTAAGCCCTGATGATTTCCTGAACCAGAGGGTGACGTACCACATCTTGCTCGGTAAAAACAACTATTGATATTCCTTCAATATGACCCAGTATATCTCGTGCCTCCACAAGGCCGGACCTAACTCCGTCAGGAAGATCTATCTGTGTGATGTCCCCCGTGATCACCGCTTTGGATGAATAACCCAGGCGGGTGAGAAACATCTTCATCTGCTCCGACGTCGTGTTCTGGGCTTCATCAAGTATGACAAAAGAATCATTGAGGGTTCTCCCTCTCATAAAAGCCAAAGGAGCCACTTCGATATCGCCTCTTTCGATCATCCGAGACGCCTTGTCGAAATCGATCATGTCATGGAGCGCGTCGTACAGAGGCCTGAGGTACGGATTGACCTTCTCGTAGAGGTCACCAGGGAGGAAACCGAGCTTTTCTCCAGCCTCCACGGCCGGCCGCGCCAAGACGATCCTCCGAGCGGCCTTCTTTGAAAGCGCGGCCATGGCCATGGCCATGGCCAAAAAAGTCTTACCCGTGCCGGCAGGGCCGATTCCAAATACTATGTCGTGGGACTGGATTGCTTGGATATACTTCCTTTGCATCAGCGACTTCGCCGTGATCGGTCTCTTGCCGGGCGAAGTGAACACCGTGTCTCTCAACAGATCTCGTAATTTGGCCTGGGGGTTCTCCAGAAGCAAGCGAACCCCTTGGTCGATGTCCACGGCGTGTATGGGAAAACCCTCCCGTGCCAACGGGTACAACTGTTTGAGCAAGCGCTCCGCGACGTCGTCATTGGGGGGGTCGCCGAATATGGCTACCGTATTTCCTTTAATCGAGATCGTCACATTCAGGCATTTCTCGACGTACTTGATATTCTTGCTCAGCTCGCCGACAAGCGCTTGAAAGGCTCCTATATCGTTGAAGCTCACTTTACGCGGCGCTTTTTCGCCTTCCTGAACCGGATTTGTCCTCAAGAACCCTCCACGCGCTCCCCGACACCAACAGATGTCCTCATGCTCCGACGAAACCGCCTCGAATGTCCGTCACTATTCGTCCTGCAGCGAGCATGCGTCCGGGGTGTCCTCGTCTCCCCGGCCGCGTCGACGATGATGCGTCCCAGGGCGCCACGATGCATGGCCGTTCCTACTCTTTGGAGGAACCGCCGGGGTTCCTCCCGGGACACGGGCATAAATGCCCTGCATGGTGCGCGGTATTATGAACCCTGAGATTCAGGTGCACTCAACCCCCGCGCGTATCCCGAAGCAGCTCGGCTCCATACGGGAGACTTCACGCGAGCTGCGTCCATTCCGTCACCGGGTCCAAATAATATCACTATTCTCCAACCACAATCAACTTCAACCTATTGAACCTCTTCAAGGCAGCATATAGACTGATACCGCTTCCGGACGAAAATGTAAACGGCTGCTCCGGCTATTGCAAGTTCTCGCGCCAGGAAACGTAGGGAACCGCGGAGAACGTGAGGATCACGCCCCCCGGGACCGACATACCGTACACTCTCGTGGGTTGTACATAAGATTAAGAAAGCCCAAGATCATGATTGATTCCACTGTGTCGACCGACGGTGCCGAAATGTTCGGCAAATTGATAACCTTGATACGGATCCTCCGTTCGGAAAACGGGTGCCCTTGGGACAAGGAGCAGACTCCGCAGTCCTTCCACCCGTACATCCTCGAAGAATACCACGAGATGGTCCATGCAATGAACCAAGGCGACAAGGAGGAAATCGCCGATGAAATGGGCGACCTCATTTTTCTGGTGATCTTTGTTGCCTATATGTTCGAGCAGCAGGGACTCACAACGCTCAAGGATGTTGTCGAAGGCGTAATCGAAAAGATGACGCGTCGTCATCCTCACGTCTTCGGTGACGCGACTGCGACGAACTCGGGCGAGGTGATCGATAAATGGCGAGAGATCAAAGCGGGCGAAAGGAATATCAGCCGAAGAGATTCTATCTTGGACGGAGTTCCTCGGTCGCTCCCCGCGCTCAGCCGCGCACAGAAGCTGGCCGGCAGAGCCGCTAAGGTAGGGTTCGACTGGACGCGGCCCGAGGACGTATTCGACAAGATCGACGAAGAACTCAACGAACTGCGTGACGCGGTCTCCGCTCAGTCCTCCCGGGCAATCCGGGAAGAACTGGGCGATCTCCTCTTCGTGATCGTCAACGCGGGCAGACACCTGAAGGTCAACAGCGAAGCCGCGCTCAACGACACTTCCGACAAATTTGAACGCCGGTTTCGCTTCATCGAATCAGGGCTGAAAGCTCAGGGTCGGTCCCTTGAAGACGCGGACCTCAAGGAAATGGACAGGCTGTGGGACGAGGCCAAGAATCAGGAGCATACCCGATCTTGAACCCCTCCCGGTAAGACGTTTCCCCGCGGCCCACTCTTACCCGGAATCGTCAGATGCCCGGTATATTGATGATGTGCTTTCCCGCTTCCTTCTGAATAATCAGATCGAGGCTGCCGCTTCGTATCCCAAGGGAAAGGGTTCCCTGAGCGACACCGCCTTCCATCCCGGTGATTTCTCTTAAGATTTCAAGACCTCGCGCAATGAAATGTGCCGGTGCTTTGGGCAGTTCGTACGCCTTGTCTCCATAAACCGTTACGCCTGCGTCCTTGTCTATCGACAACCGTACCGCCTTTTCTTCAATAGCATCGAGCAACACCAAGGCAACGTATTTCA
>JAVHLK010000075.1 GCA_031082285.1 Desulfomonilaceae bacterium | reverse complement strand
AAACGGACCTCCGTGTGGCCGTTGCCATTCGTCATGTTCATGTCCGAAATGCGTGGGAGATCGGTCCCAGAGATTTCAATTCTATGGCGATTCAGGAGGACGACGATCCGGTGATACCCGAGGGTATTGAGGCACCTCCAGTGTCGGAACTTCTTGAGAATCTTCGCAAGAGGTAACGAATCTCTCGTAACCTCCCAATGGTTTGCGCGAGATTGATCCATCCTGGAGAATACCGGTCACAGTATTACGTGTCCGGTTCCAACCGCAGTCGCACCCCCGTCTTCATTCCCCCTTTTCCCACTTCTCCAGCGTCTCCTTGATGGTCTTCTCGTATCCTCGGTCGGTCGGCTCGTAGAAGCGCGTTCCGAGCAGTTCGTCCGGCAGGTGTTGCTGGTCCACGACCGCGTCGGGAAAATCGTGTGCGTACTTGTATCCCTTGCCGTATCCCAGGCCCTTCATAAGGCCCGTCGGCGCGTTGCGCAAGTGCAAGGGAACGGGCAGGTGGCCGGAGCGTGCGATCTCTTCCTTGAGTGCGATGTAGGCCGCCTCCAATGCATTGGACTTGGGCGACACCGCGAGGAAGACCACGGCCTGCGCCAACGCCAGTGCGCATTCGGGCATGCCGATGTATCGACAGGCCTGAAACGCGGCAACGGCCTGCTCGAGGGCACGTGGCGACGCGAGTCCCACGTCCTCGCTCGCAAAGCGTACCAGACGTCGGGCAATGTAGACCGGATCCTCGCCGCCTTCCAACATTCGTGCCATCCAGTAAAGACCCGCATCCGGATCGCTGTCCCGGATCGATTTATGCAACGCGCTGATCAGGTTGAAGTGTTCTTCGCCGGACTTGTCGTACAGAAGGTTGCGCTTCTGAACGGCTTCATGGACGATCTCGGGCGGTATCTCCGCGATGCCCCGCCGGTGAGCGTCAAGTGCCGCTACGTCCAAAATGTTCAGCGCGGTGCGCGCGTCACCTCCTGAAAGAGACACGATCAGGTCGTCGGACCCGTCAACGAACTCGAGGCCGAGTTCGCCCAGGCCGCGTTCCCCGTCCGCGAGGGCTTGATGCAGTATCTTTCGAAGAGCCTCGGGCGGCAACGCCTGCAGCACAAAGACTCGCAGTCGTGAAAGCAGCGCGGAATTCACCTCGAAACTGGGGTTTTCCGTGGTTGCGCCGATGAGCACGAGCGTGCCGTCCTCGACGTGCGGGAGCAGATAGTCCTGTTGGGACTTGTTGAATCGGTGAATCTCATCCAGGAACAGGATGGTCTTCCGTCCCAAGTACTTGAGGTCGTCCCGGGCCTTCTTGGCCACTTCTCGTATTTCCTTCACCCCGACCGTCACCGCGGAATAGGGAACGAACGTGGAACGTGATATGCGAGCAATGATCTGGGCAAGGGTGGTCTTTCCCGTTCCCGGCGGACCCCAGAACAGCATCGAGAAAATCCTGTCTTCCTCGATGGCGCGGCGGAGGATCTTGCCGGGGCCGATGAGGGATTCCTGCCCCAACACCTCGTCCGGACTTCGAGGTCTCATTCTGTCGGCCAGCGGCCTGCCCGATGAAGCCTCCGCGGCTCGGTCGAAAAGATCCATTCTTGCACCGCCAATCCTGGTTAAGGACCCTACCCCAATCTCCGGATCGGGGCAAGACGGCGGAACCCGGATCTTGAACCATTTCCCGATTAGCCCTGGATTTCTTAGCTCATTCGTGGTACTCAATCAATTTACCCCTCGCGATGAGAAAAACCGAGGCATGAATGCAACGCATCGGATTTGTTCTGAAACGTGCTGAAGAAAAAGCGGTGACGCTGGGCGAAGAGATCAGTCGGTTCCTGGTGAGGTCCGGTAAGGATGTTCTGCTGGAGACCTCATGCGAGGATCTCGCGGCCGGCTGGAACGCGAAGACGAGTGACCACATCTGTGACGACTCGGATCTCCTGGTGGTGCTGGGCGGAGACGGCACCCTCCTGAGAGCCGCTTCACTGCTCAACTGCAAACCCACGCCCATACTGGGCGTAAACCTGGGAAGGGTCGGCTTCATAGCGGAGACGTCGCCGCACGAGGCGATCCCTGAATTGAGGTCCGTTATGGAGGGTTCCGCGATCCTTGTGAAAAGGATCCTCCTCCAGGTGACTCTCCCCGACGGAACGACCACGAGAGTACTCAACGATGCGGTTATCCATTGGGGCGGAATTGCACGGATTATCGACCTTGGCATACGGGTGGGCAGAGCGCGGGAGATCGACTTGAGGGCCGACGGACTTATCGTCTCCACGCCGATCGGCTCCAGTGCCTACTCTTATGCCGCACACGGGCCGCTGGTGCACCCGGACATCGAGGCGGTCCTCCTGACGCCGATCTGCCCGTACGCCGGGCTCAAACGACCCCTTCTGGTACCCCCCGACGTTGAGACCGATCTGATCCTCAAAAAGGGCGAGGAGTTGATGCTCACCTTGGACGGTCGCACCACGGTGCCGCTAAACCAGGGCGATACCATACGGGTGCAGAGGGCTCCCTTGCCGTTTGTCATGGTGAAATCGGGGAATCGGGATTACTTTGACGTCCTCAAAGAGAAGCTGGGTTTGCTCTAAGCGAGGGACTCCCGGCATCCCGCGTAGAACGCGGGACGGGACGCTGCCGTTTGGGCACCGACTCCGGTAAGCTCTTCGGTAGCGCCAGCCTCCGTGCCGGTAAGTTTCTTGGTAATGTTATTTTTTCTCCGAGCCTCTTGAAAAATCCCGGTGCTCGGCATATGTTCAGCTCCGAATCGGAAGGCCGCGGTCCCAATAAAGGCATGGCTATTAATCAGTTATGCTCAAGTACCTGAAGATATCGCATCTCGCCATTATCGACACGGTCGAAGTGGAATTCAACGAGGGCTTCAACGTCTTGACCGGGGAGACGGGAGCCGGAAAGTCGATTCTTATCGGCGCATTGGATCTCCTGCTCGGTGCCCGTGCGAGCGCGGACATGATACGTACGGGCGAAGACGAGGCATCCGTTGAAGGGCTCTTCGAGATTTCCGACACGAGTCTGCTCCCGCAAGACCTTGAGTCCTCCGGCGTTTCCCCCGACGAAGTCATTCTGGCCCGTAGAATTCTCAGGAACGGTCGCTCCAGATGTTTCATCAACGGCAATCTGGCCACCCTGGCCATGCTTCAGACCGTGGGACGATCGCTGGTGAGCATCTTCGGCCAGCACGAGCACTATGTGTTGCTGGACTCCGACGAACACATCGAGATCCTCGATCGATTCGGCGGTCTGGAAGGTCTCCGACGGAACACATCGGATGCCTATCACGCATGGTCTCAGACCCGGAGAAACCTGTCTCGTGCCGTCACGGACCTGGAGGACCGGCAAAGAAAGAACGAGGAAAGCACGGCTGCCATCGAAGAATTGACCGAGGCTCGTCTGAGGCCGGATGAAGAAGACGGGCTTGTCGAGGAACGGGACATACTGAGAAACGCGGTCAGGATACGAGAGAAGGCATTTGAAGCTCACCAGGCGCTATACTCCAGATCGGGCAGCTTGATGGAAGGGCTTGTGGACGTGAGGAAGGCAGTTGAGTATCTGGCCTCGGTAAGTCCGAAGTTCACGGGACTGAGAGATAATTTGGAGGACGCGGTCTACCGGCTGGAGGACATTGCTCTGGATTTGAGAACCATCGGCGACACGTTCCACGCGGATCCTGCTCGCCTGGACGCGATCGAGGAACGGTTGATCCTGATCAGACGTCTGAAGAAGAAGCACGGGGCCGATGTGGAGGGGCTGTTGAGCATTCTGGAACGCAAGAATGCGGAAGCGGGAGAAATTCTTGACTCGCGGGCGGCCGTGAAGAGACTCGAGGCGGAACTCGAGGAGACACGAGCCGCGTACTTCCGTGCTGCGGGAGACCTTTCCGACGCCAGGCGAAGGGTCGCGGTCGCGCTCGAGACCGCCATGAAGCGGGAATTGAATGACCTTGCCATGCCCAACGCGGCGTTTCTGGTGTCGTTTCAAGATGTTGGGGATGACAAACAGAGCGCGACGGGTTTGGAGACAATCGAATTTCATCTGGCATCCAATCCCGGCGAAACGGCAAGACCGCTGGCTCGCATCGCGTCCGGCGGCGAGCTGTCGAGGATCATGTTGGCTCTGAAGGCTCTTCAAACAGATGACGGCGCGACTTCCACCGTGATATTCGATGAAGTCGACGCGGGGATCGGAGGACACACGGCCTTTGCCGTCGGCACCAGGCTGGCGCGTGTCGCGAAGCGTCAACAAGTCCTGTGCGTAACGCATCTGCATCAAATAGCGGCCCTGGCCGATCGTCATCTGTCGGTGATCAAGCAAGTCCGAAAGGGACGTACGCACATCAAGGTGAAGGCGCTGGACAGGGAGCAACGAGTCGAAGAGCTCGGCAGGATGCTGGGGGCTTCGCCGAATTCCGAGGCTGTTCGCGAGCACGTGACGCGTCTTATGGATCAGAACACGGCAGAGGTGTCAGGTTGATACGCAGAGCTACCTTGCGGGATATCAAGGCAATTCATGGATTGATAGCCGAACAGGCCAAAGACGGTCATATATTGGCACGGCCCATGAGTGAACTCTACGGCCAGGTGAGAGACTTTCTCGTCTGGAGCGACGAAGAGTCCGGGGAACTCGTCGGCTGTGGTTCGCTCCACATCGTATGGGAAGACCTGGCCGAGATCCGTTCGCTGGCCGTAAGGAGTTCTTCGCAGAGACAAGGCGTTGGAAGCCGGTTGGCCGAGGCACTCCTCCGAGAGGCCGGAGAGATGGGAATCGCCAAGGTTTTCGTTCTGACGTACAGAGTTGCGCTCTTTGAGAGGCTCGGGTTTACCCAGATGGACAAGAGCGAACTTCCGCATAAGATCTGGGCGGACTGCATACGCTGTACGAAGTTTCCTGAATGTGACGAGACAGCTCTGGTCAGGAGTCCGTAATGAGGCGTGGTCATTGGTTCGGACCATTGTGTGTAACCACGAGGTGTGGAAAAGAGCAAGGGAAGGGTGACGGCCCGCGACGGTTTGCCCGCGTCTCGGCCGCCTTAACCGCGGTAATCCTCATCATGGCGTCAGGCTGTGGGATTATCAATCCCGGCAAACCCTTGTGGATCGTGAAAACGGATCCGGACGAAAAGTACTGGCTGGTGAAAGATGTGTCCGTGACGCCCGGTTCTTCATACATGTCGAAGAAGGAGTTCGACCATAACATAAACCCCGTCGTCAACATAATCTTCACCCCCAAGAATGAGAAAAATCACTATGTCGCCGAGACCGTGTGGCTGGATCCCATGGGACAGGAATATCGAACCATACGGACCACGCACGACATTCAGCAAGAGGGCAAGAAGAGCATCGACCGAAGGCATATCTCCGACGGCACGCCGCGGATGCATACCGTGCCCACCAAGGCGCTGTACGATCACAAACCCGGTCTTTGGACGGTAAAACTCTATCTCGACAGCGAGCTGGCACGGAAACTGGAATTCTCGGTCCGCTAGAGAGCGTTCCCACACGAGACATTGATTCGAGTCGGATCAATTCCGTTGCGAACTTGCATCGCATCGCAAGTATTGCTATTATTGGCAAATAAACCATAACTCCGGAGGCTTGGTGAAAATTACCCGAAACAGTGTTAACAAGCTGCTCGCCGCTCTGGTGTTGCTCGGTATTCTGATCGCATCATCGGCACAGGGGGAACGCCTTTACGCGCCCGACTACTTGTGGCGGAACAATATTGCCGAGAAGACGGACCCCATCGATATTGCAAACACACACTTACGAATTCCCTACCGAGAGGACGGCGCCCTTGACGACCAAGGCCGTTTCACGACCTTCAATAGTCCGGACCAACTTTTCGATACCCCCGGATTGAATTGCAGCGGTCTCGTCCTATCGGTGTCCCGGTTCCTGTTCAACAAGAACTGGAGCTTAGAGGATGTGACGAAGGACCCCCAGGGGAACAGCGGCCCAAATTCAAGCCTCGGCAAGGACTGGGATTTCGGGTTGGATCTCATACTCAACCTGACCGAGGGCACACGACGGAAAATCGTGACCCCATCGGGTGCCGAATTGCCTTTGGAGAGCGTCGACGGTCTTACCACGAGAGGATTCGATCTGCACGACGCGGGCGCTTGGCGCAACGTACTCGCCCAGATGAGACCGGGACACGCGTACTTCGGAAGCATCAGCAAGCCGACGACCAAACCCGGGTACAAAGTCCTCCACTACCATGTGGTCCTCATGTTGCCTGCGGACAACGGCGAAGTGTGGCTGTACCATTCAACGCAGAGGAGCAACGTGCACCGCATGAACATCAACTCTCCGAACGGCCTGCACCGCCTCATGAGTCAGTTCAGGACCACTCGGACCGGCGGCAAGAGCATTCTGATCGTCGAAACGGACGTCCCGAAACTTGACGCAGTAGCTGAAACGGAATCCGATGAGTCACCCAGAGCGGACGGGCCGACGCCGGCAGGTTCTGAGCAGGCGGCATCGGGGAGAGAACCAAGCGAGCCTGAGCCTTCGGAGGAATCTCATGAGAGTGCCGCGCCGCGTTCGGAGGCGCGAGCCGATGCTCCTCCTCACGCGCCACGGCCGCCCCAAAGGCAAGATCCGGGCCTGGTAATCGAACATCGGTCGGGAAAGGTGTACCAGCCTCACCCCGAACTGGTCTCCCATATTCCGAAGTTCACCGACAAGGGAGTCGATGAGGTCCTTTTCTGGTTCCGTAATAGGGAAGACCGCCCGAGAGAGCTTGAAGTCGCTCTGAAAAGCCCTGCCGGAGAAACGCACTACCGAGGGACATTGCCCGGCAGGGGGAAAGACCTGTCGGTTGTGTTTCCCAGGGACTTTGACAATGCCGCGTCCCTCTCGGTGAGGGAGGGTCGATACCTGGCGGAGGTGAAGATAGACGGCCGGCCTTGGAGCGCCAATCTGTTCGAAGTGACCGTCCCACGCGAAGCCGAGCCGAGAATCGTCGAGGTGCGTGTTCCCCGGAGCGTCCGGTCGGGTGAGACGTTTACCGTAACGGTCACGGCTCGCAACACGGGGGCGGAATCGGACTACGGGGGCATCACCGTCTCTTCTCCCGATCCATCGGGTCTGCAGATCGCGTCGGTAAAACCCGGGACCCTCTACGGTCGGGGAAGCACGGTCCTGTCGGTCACCAGCGACAAGATCCACACCAAGGTGCCCATGGCGGAACGCTGGATCAATCTCTGGGGAGA
This sequence comes from Desulfomonilaceae bacterium, assembly GCA_031082285.1. GTDB lineage: Bacteria > Desulfobacterota > Desulfomonilia > Desulfomonilales > Desulfomonilaceae > JAVHLK01. Next base: position 17,401 of record JAVHLK010000075.1, on the reverse strand, counting down.
AGGCACGACCTATGACATGAACGTCCGCGTGAAGGCGGGTCGTCCCGGCACGTACCCGTTGTACGTACGCTGCGCTCTCAGGGGAGTGAATGTGAAGAGCAGCGTTGTCTTGATGGATCCAAAGGATTCCGATACGGTCGACCAGCAGGGTTTTCCGGTCAAAGTATACCGGATAGCCGTTCAATAGCCGGTAAGTCCGTACGGCAATGAAAGGCTTCTTATGCACTACTCAGTCCAAGGTCGTGCAAAGCCGGCGCTGCCAAAACAAGGACGCGTACTGTGAATTCGACACCGCATTTGGGAGACGAAGCGCTCAAGATACGTAACCGATCTTCAGGAACGAGAGTGCCTGAGCTTGTAAGCTGGAGGGCGTCATGAATTATTCGTCAAGATTGTTGCTTGGAATTCTTTCCGCAGCTGTCGTGACCGCAATGGTACTGCCGGCCCGTGCCGCGTTGGAACCGTGGTCGGAGATCGAGGCTCGAACAAAGTTTCTCCGAACGAAACACTACATAGAAGTCGTCCGTGTTCATTCCGACGTGTACAAGAGCGCCCGGAGCAAGCAGGGCGAGGTGCCCGGGCCTTTCCCGGTTCACGTAATCTTGCCGGACGACTACGAAACAAACGTCAATCGCCGTTACGGGGTGGTCTATCTGCTCGGGGGGAAATCAGGCTGGGACAACGGCCCCGAGCTGGGTGGTGCGACGTACTGGTCGGTCTGGTGCAAAACGCCGCTGACCATGGATAATCTCAAGTCGGGCAATCTCGCCAAAGTGGATTTTCAGGACAATATTACCGAGGAAGAGCTCGGAATGTTCAACCAATGGTTGAAAGACGATCCTTATGAGGATGTGATCGTTGTATCGTTATGGAATCCAGGTGGAGGCGATACGAGCCGGTACGAGAAATACCTGATAGGTGAGGTGATCCCCTTTATCGACGCACATTATAGGACCGTTCCGAACAGATACTTCCGGGGAATAGACGGTGCGTGTGCCGGCGCTGCTCAGGCCATCATGATATCCGCCCGACATCCGGATGTTTTTGCCTACGCCGGAGGGCAACAGACGGACCTTGGCAGTTATCCCGGAACGCATGGCGTGTGGAGAGCCAATCTCTCCAAGATCCACAAGGCAGGGGGAATAGCCTACAATATCAACACCAACGTGAGGGACGGGTGCAACTCGTACAGCAACAGAGGCCGCCTGTACCAACTGGTGGAAGACATGCGGAGTCAAGGATTTCCCGTGGAAGTCCACATCTTTAAGAGTTGTCCCCACGGCTATTGCGCGTACCGCTACCCGAACGGTCATCAAGCTCTGTACTGGTTCAGCAGACAGTTCAAGAGGAATCTCGTGTCCGCGGGGATGAATCAAGACGTCCGAGAACATCGAGCCTCGGAATCGTCCGATGAGAACGAATCGACCTCCGAGTCCCAAGAGCCTTCCGCCGTATCTCAGTCGGCGCAGTATAATCTCGGCCCCTTGCCGGGGCTTTGGTGATCTCGGCAGTGGACGATCCCGACGTCGCCGGGAATTGTTGTTTCGCGGATCCGGACGTCGGTGTGGTTACCGAGCAAATCCGCCGGGACCCGTGCGACAAAGGGGAGTACGTGCAATTTCCCGTTTCCGGCCCGGCAACCGGACTTCACAAATCAGTAGATCCGTTCCGGCAAAAGAGAGACAACTCACCCGGAAAGGGAGCACCCCATGTGGCCGATAGTGAGAACCGGTATTGTCGTACGTATTTTGGGGTGTGTCCTGATGCCGGCTCTGATGCTCGGCGCATGCGGCACTCAGCAGACAGGCTCTCCTGAGGTCGAGGCTCCCTCGAAGAGCGTCACCGGCGCTCGCGGACCTATGCAACTACCGGCGGAGGATGTCGGACCGACCAGGCGGATACATCCCCCCAAGAGCCCATCGCAGCAGGAGAGCACTTCCTCCCCCGAGATTTCCGTACGGAGCGACGTCATCGCTTCGCTCCCTCCGCCGGTTGCCGACGCCGGTCCCACGGTACGGACCATCTCGGGTTACAGGGTTCCTGCAGAGTACTTTGTCGTGCCTTCCGCGAACGTTCCCGAAGCAGTTGCGGTCGTTACCTTGCCCAAGGATTACGATCGGAAACCGCACAAGAAATATCCTCTTGTCATCGCGTTCGGGGGGGCGGGGGAGTGTTCAAGGCCTCCACATAGGGGTGCCATGGCCTGGATGCACTATTACAAGAGCGACGAAGCCATCGAGGCACTGGAGGACAACAGACTGGAAAAAGCCGACTTCAGGGGGCTCGTGCGCTCGGCACATCTCGATGAGTTCAACGAAAGGCTGAAAAGGAACCCGTACGAAGGGATCATACTCGTGTGTCCTTCATCTCCCCCGCTGTCCTACGCGGAAGGGGGCGAGTCGCCACAGTACGAATCGTACATCATGCACGATCTGATCCCCGCACTTAAGAGGCATTACCGCGTTGCACCGGGTCGTCTGGGTGTTGACGGAGTCTCCATGGGGGGCTCACGCTCCATGTACTACGGACTCAAGTACCCGGATGTCTTTTCGAGTATCGGCGCGATTCAAGGCGCCTTGGGACCGTACATGAACATGTACAAGAATCTGATTGCCCGCAACAGAGACATGCTCAAGGAATGTTCCATCCAGCTCGTGACCAGCGACGGAGACTACCTGGCTTCCTCGGTAAAGAAGATGCGCCGATTCCTCTTGGAGGAAAAGATTCCCCACACTTACCGTATGTTGACAGGCCCGCACGACTATGTCTTCAATCAGGGTCCCGGTTCGATCGCGTTGCTCGTCTTTCACAATGAGGTCTTGAACGCAAAAAGATCAGGCCCTGTCAGGTGACCGAAGCACGTGCAAAGCCGTTTGAGGGGACACGAACACGTGGGGCGCCGTATGATGGTGATCCGGCATGAACCTTGACCGAGTTTGCAGGCTGATGGCCGACGGCCTCCTCGAGCGCGTATACACCGGTGCGGTGCTGAAAGTGGACCGTTCGGGAGAGTCGATCGTGCACCGGTCCTTCGGGCATACGGGCGGACCGGAAGCCGACCCGGTCACCCGGGATACGATCTTCGATCTCGCGTCGTTGACAAAGGTCACGGCAACGACCCCATGCTGGATGGACCTGTCGGCCGAGACCCCGGGGATTCTCGATCGCGGCATCTCGTTTTGGATGCCGCACTGCCCTCCCGACAAGACCGAAATCACGCCGAGACTCTTGCTGGCTCATGCATCGGGACTCCCGGCATGGCGGCCTTACTACTTGACTAGGTTTGAAGGCCGACCTCGACAAGAGGTGCTGCGGGAAATCCTCGAAGAGCCGCTCCTGTATCCTCCGGGGAAGGGCTGCCTCTATTCCGATCTCGGGTTCATGCTCCTCGCATTTCTCATTGAGATGGAAACAGGCCTGACCGTCGAGCAATTCGTCCGGCAGAGAGTGCACGGACCGCTCGGTCTGCTCGACGACCTCATGTTTAGCCCCTCGGGCAGAGAGAACAAGACGGCCGTAACCCGGCACTGCGATCCGGTGGGATTGGTGAACGATCTCAATTGCAGAGCCATGGGAGGTGTGGCCGGCCATGCGGGCCTGTTCGGGACGGCATCGGGAGTGGCCGCGCTCGCGGAGGAGTATCGCCGCAGCTATACGTCGAGCAAGGGATTGTTCGACCAAGGTCGAATGCGCGAGTTCGCCGCCAGAACCGGTTACACGGAAGAATGTACGCGCGCTCTTGGGTTCGACACGCCTTCCGCTCACGGCTCGTCCGCCGGAACCCTGTTTTCGCCTCAAAGCATCGGCCATACCGGATTCACCGGAACATCGGTGTGGGTAGACCTCCCGAGCGAATTGACCGTGGTACTGTTGACCAACCGAGTAATCATGGGGGAAGCGGACCAACGGATCAAGGATTTCCGGCCGCGTGTGCACGATGCGATCGTCGAAGAGGTTCTTTCGTGACGCTCATGCCGGGGCCGGTCGTGCAGTTGTCCTTGGCTGAACGGGTTTCGCGTACCATAAGGTCTTCGTGCCTTGTCGTCGCGAGGTCCGTCAAGACGAGGTCTCATCAATTCACATTCGCTCTCCGAAGAGTGCGGTGCCGATTCTCACAAGGGTGGCCCCCTCCTCCACCGCAACTTCAAAGTCTCCGGTCATTCCCATTGAGAGTTCGGTCATGTCCGGCGCGAGCGTTTCTGAGTGCACGAGGCTGTCGCGAAGGTCTCTGAGTTGCGCGAAATACGGCCGGGCACGATCAGGATCGTCGAAAAAGGGCGGCATGGTCATCAACCCCATGAGTCTTAGAGAGGGAAGTCCTCGAATCGCCTCGATCAGGGCCGCGACCTCATCTGCGGGGAGACCCGACTTTTGCGGTTCCCCGGAAAGATTCACCTGAATCAACACCCCAATGGTTCGGTCCAGCATCGCTGCGCGTCGGTCCAACGCGATCGCGAGGCGTTCGTCGTCCACGGTCTGAATCACGTCGAACAGTTCGACGGCCTTTCCAGCCTTGTTTCGCTGAAGATGCCCGATCATGTGGAATTCCGAATCGGGAGGTTGAATTAACGGCATTTCACGAGCGGCTTCCTGGAGGTAATTGTGACCGATGAGCCGAATGCCGGCGTCCAGGGCCTCCTCGATTTTTCCCCTGGCCTGACCTTTTGCGGCCGCGACAATGCGCACATTGTCCCCGCTCCGTCCTGCCCGCGCGGCTGCTTGCGCGATTCTCGCTCTGATTTCGGTCAATCTTTCAGCAATCATGGTGTTCGATGAACCCTCAGAAAGTCAAAGATCCCAAGATCCTTGAAATCGCGGGCAACCTCGCACAAGGGCAGCCCCACGACGTTGGTGTACGATCCGTCAACGCGTTCGACGATCCCCGATCCGATCCCTTGAATCGCGTAAGCTCCCGCCTTGTCCATGGGTTCGCCCGTCATGACATATCCTTCTATTTCCTCTTCACATAGCTCCCGAATGCGAACCCCCGACCGGACGTGCCTCACGCGGCGTTTCTCGGGAAAATGTGAATTGACCAACGCATAACCGGTGTACACCTCATGGGTTCGTGCGGCGAGCATTGCCAGCATTGACTTGGCCTCTTGTGGGTCACGCGGCTTTCCCAGTATTCGTTCGTCGATGACGACAATTGTGTCCGCGCCAAGCACCCATATTCCCGGAAATTGATCCATGACGTCCTCCGCCTTGGCCTTGGCCAGTCTGGACACCTGGGCTTCCGGGGTTTCCCCGTTTCGAGCATCCTCTTCCACGGTGGAAGGGACTACCTGGAAACGTATGCCCAGTCCCTCCAGCAAGTCCCTTCTTCGGGGAGACGAGGAGGCCAGGATAAGGTGTGGTTCCCGAGATGGTAATTCGTGCGCCATACGACTGTAACCTCAAAATGGTGGACCCTCACGCCGCGGCTTTCGCGGGCATCCTTCGATTCGGGTCACTTTAGCGGATAATCGAAACCGAATAAAGACGAGAATGCCCGAATCGTTCGCCGGCCGGGTTCCGCGGTTCGTGCAGGAGGCATCATTTACACCTGGACACTCGGGCCGAGCCCTGGTAGAACGGCTCATCCTGAATCGTTGAAGGAAGGAGACATCGCTTGAAGCAGAAATTGACCACGGCCCTTGTAGTGGTGCTGACGGTTGCCCTGTCGGTCGCTTGTGTCGTTACGGCAAGCGAAACCTCGACCGCCTCGTCCGGCCTGAAGGTCGAAGTCATCAAACAAGGTAACGGACCCAAACCTCAAACCGGTCAAACGGTGTCGGTCCATTATACGGGCACTCTTGCCGATGGAACGAAGTTCGACAGTTCCAGAGATCGAGGCGAGCCGATCAGCTTCAAACTGGGCATGGGACAAGTTATTCCCGGTTGGGACCAAGGGATCGCGTCAATCAACGTCGGGACCCGAGCAAAGCTTACCGTTCCCCCTCATTTGGGTTACGGGGCGCAAGGTGCGGGGAACGTGATCCCGCCCAATGCCGTCCTCTTTTTTGATGTGGAACTCCTCGACGCGAAATGATCCGCGGCGTACACGCAAGCCAATCCCATAGTTATTCTTTTTTCCCACACTCATGCCTGACATCAGGCATGAGTGTGTTTCGAATTTGAGGTTTCTGATGGGTGATCTATGGGTCGCCGCGGTCCTTGGAATAGTGGAAGGGATCACGGAATTTCTCCCCGTGTCGTCTACCGGTCATCTGATTGTGGCCGGTCATTTGATGAATTTCTCGGGGGACCGAGCCGCGAGCTTTGAAGTCTTCATTCAGCTTGGGGCGATTCTGGCCGTGGTGGTACTCTATTGGAGGCGCTTTACCGGACTCATACCCACGAAAGGATTGAGACCGGCACAATACCGCGGCTTTTCGGGGATGAACGGCCTTTTGCTCTTGTTCTTGACCACACTGCCTGCTCTGGTCATCGGCGCGTTTGCTCATGGAGCCATCAAGCGCTACCTCTTCTCGCCTGAGACCGTGGCCCTCGCGCTGGCCGTGGGCGCGGTAGGAATACTCTTGGCCGAAAAGTTCAGGCCCCAACCTAGGGTAACGGATCCGGACGGCATCGGGTACGGGCAGGCATTCGTCATCGGGTTGTTTCAATGTATCGCAATGTGGCCGGGAATGTCGCGGTCCGCATCAACCATCATTGGCGGCATGGTCTCGGGCCTGGACCGAAAGTCGGCCACGGAATACTCTTTCCTGGCCGCGGTCCCCGTAATGGTTGCCGCGACCTCGTACGATCTCTATAAGGCCTGGGGCTTGCTGAAGGCTTCCGACTTCCTCTTCTTCGCGGTGGGCTTCGCCGTGTCGTTCATTGCCGCGGCCCTCGCGGTGAGGACCTTCATCGCCGCGGTGCAACGATGGTCTCTTGCGCCATATGCGTGGTACAGATTGGCCATAGCCCCCATTATCTATTTCACCATGTCGTCTTGACCCACGGCGACCCGCAGGCCTGCCGCGTGCGTCCTTGAACGACGTGCATCCGTCGATCGACGCGGGGGAAGCCCCGGCGTCGCCGGAAGCGAACCGACACCGCGATCTTTCCTTATTACGATGTCGGGAAAAGACGTGTTCGGCTTCGCCGGCAAGCACGGACCGGGCGTTGAGTTCTTCCCCCCGCGGGAGTGAATGGTGACGAATACTTACTACGGATGTGTGAAGGGTGTCCTGCCGGCGTTACCTGTCCCCGCCTTGACGAAGAAGTTGAGTCAAGGCGTACGTCGCGACTGCTCTCCGCTCGAGGTCTTTTCCGGCACGGGTAGCTTATAGTTCCGATTTCTGGAAATACTGGTCGCTGAACGAGTCGGCATACTTCTTGATCCAGTCGACGACCGCGTCCATGCCGAGGTCTCGCCCGGCCTTTTCGGACTCAATCCATTTATGCCGTTCGATTTCGCGAGTTTGAATCTCCAGATATTCCTTGAGGTCCATTCTTACATCCACCTCTCCACGTTGTGGACGTATACCTGTTAGTGTATCATTAGCTATGCATTTTTAGTCACCCGTGGAGCGTCTGTCAAGCTTAATGTTTGGGTGAAGACAATGAATCCGGAGGGTTTGATGACCAATCCATTATGGGGCATACGCGATTTGGGGCAGTCCGTCTGGTATGACGACCTCGGCAGGGACCTCCTTCGGTCCGGCGAGCTGAAGAGAATGATCGATGAGGACGGCATTACCGGCGTTACGTCCAATCCAACGATCTTTGAAAAAGCGATAGGAAAGGAAAGGCTTTACGATCACGACATCCACGGTCTCGTGGATCAGGGACTGGACGTGCACGCGATATACGAAGCGCTCGTCGTGTCGGACATCAGAGAAGCGGCCGATATGTTGATGCCCACCTATGAGGCTGCCTCGGCTCGGGACGGCTTTGTGAGCTTGGAAGTTGCCCCATCCCTGGCGTACGATACCGACGGTACGGTATCCGAGGCGAAACGGTTGTTTGAGACGGTAGGCCGGAAGAACCTTATGATCAAGGTACCGGCTACCACGGAAGGTATTGACGCCGTGGAAGAACTGGTTGCATGCGGGGTCAACGTGAATGTGACGCTCATTTTTTCTCTTGAGCAATATAACGACACCGCCATGGCCTTCATTGAAGGCATGAGACGATGGATAGGGGCGGGAGGGGATCCCGGGCAACCCGCGTCGGTGGCTTCCTTTTTCGTGAGCCGAGTGGACACGATCGTCGACGAGCGATTGAGGGAACTTGCCGAACCAAGATGGAAAACGAGGATTTCAGAACTCATGGGCCGGGCCGCCATCGCCAACGGCCGTTTGGCATACGGCATGTACAAGGACATCTTCTGCGGCGAACGATTTGCCGATCTCAGGTCACAGGGCGTACATCCGCAGAGGGTGCTCTGGGCCAGCACGAGCACCAAAAACCCCAATTATCCCGACACCTACTATGTGGACGCACTCATTGGGCCCGGCACGGTCAATACCATGCCGGCCGCCACCTTAGCGGCATACCGAGATCACGGCAAACCGGCCTTGCGCTTGGAGGGCGACCTTGATGAAGCCCGACAGGTCTTCCGAGGGCTGGTCGATATGGGGTTGAGCGTCGAAGATATCATGGATCAACTGCTGGAAAACGGTGTGAAGGCCTTTGCCCATTCTTTCGACAAGCTCCTGGAAGGAATTGCGCGGAAAAGAACCCGCTTGCTCAGAGGATGGGGGCACCGATCCGCTTCTTTGGGGCAACTTCAGGAACGAGTGAACGCGACCTTGACTCGTGTGGACGAGGAGCGCATGCCGGAAGCCCTTTGGGGCGGGGACGTTTCCCTGTGGTCCAACGATCCGAAGGTTCGAAGTGAGATAGGGCAAAGGCTCGGCTGGCTTCAGATCGTTGAAACCATGTCCGAAGAAACTCGACGTATTGAGGAATTTGTCGATGAGATCCGATCGTCCGGTTTCAAGAAAGCTGTTCTTCTGGGAATGGGCGGGAGCAGCCTCGCGGCCGAAACCTTCGTAAATTGCATGGGTAAGGCCGAAGGCTATCTCGATCTGGAGATTCTTGACACCACCGTTCCGGCCGCCCTTTATGCCCTGGAAAGGACCATCGATCTCCAAGAGACCCTTTTCATCGTATCGAGCAAGAGTGGGACCACCATCGAAGTCATGTCGCTCTACCGCTATTTCTACAAGAAAATGGAAGACCTGTACGGCAAAGAGGCCGGCAAACGCTTCATTGCCATTACCGATCCGGGCACGAACCTCGGCAAGCTTGCCTCGGAGCACGGATTCAAAAGGATCTTCCTCAATCCTCCGGATATAGGAGGTCGGTTCAGCGCGCTGTCGTATTTTGGGCTGGTCCCCGCGGGCCTGATCGGGGTAGACCTCAACCGCCTGCTCATGCGCGCGTCCCAGGCTGTGGAAGCCTCAGCTGCCACGGTTCCTTCCCTCGAAAATGCCGGAGTGTGGCTCGGCGTCATTATGGCCGAGGCGTCATCCGCGGGACGGGACAAACTCAGCCTCATCATTTCTCCCGGAGTAGCGGCCCTTGGATCCTGGCTCGAGCAGTTGGTGGCCGAAAGTACGGGAAAAGAAGGCAAAGGCATTTTGCCGCTTGCGGATGAACCGGCAGGTCCTCCGGACGTGTACGGGCGGGATCGCTTGTTCGTGTACCTGAGGCTGGATGAGGAAGGCACGTACGATGAACACGTGTCCGCCCTGGAAAAAGCCGGACATCCGGTGGTGACGTTACGGCTTCACTCGCCGTACGACTTGGGAAGAGAGATCTTTCGTTGGGAATTCGCCACCGCGGTGGCCGGCGTTATCCTTGGAATCAATGCATTCGACCAGCCGAATGTTCAAGAGTCTAAGGATATTACCAAGAAGTTGTTGGACCGATTCAAGCAAGACGGACAGCTGCCCGACTCGGACTCCGTGTCGATCGACGATCCCCAACTGCCCAAGGTGCTCCAAGAATTCATGCAGCCCGCGCGAAATGGGGACTACGTTGCGCTCAACGCATTTGTCTCGAATACGGTGGAAAATCGAGCTGTTTTGCAGGCCATGAGAGTCGTACTTCGAGCCGAGTTCAAGACCCCGATCACCGTCGGATTCGGTCCTCGTTATCTGCACTCCACCGGACAGATTCACAAAGGGGGTGCACAGACCGGGCGTTATATCATGATCACCGCGGACGATCCCGAAGACGTCCCCATTCCCGGGGAGCCTTACTCGTTTGGCGTGCTCAAGACGGCTCAGGCGCTCGGCGACTTGGAGGCGCTCACCAACAAGGGACGGCCCGTGCTCCGAGTTCACCTCGGAAACGAGTCCGACCTGGAGAAGCTCCTCACGGCCGCGCAGGTCATCGAGTGATCGGATCGACGCGTTCGCGAGCGCAGCGCAGAGAACTTCCCTGCTTGCAAAGACGTCGTCGAGGTTGTCATTGTGAGTACCCTCGACGTGCACGCGCCGCGACGGCTTGACCGACGGCAATTCCGCCGTCATTGGGCGGGATCGTTTCATGGAGGAGAACCCGAAAACCTCTCTGTTCCAGTAGCGCGAGTGAGCGTTCGGTGAGAAACCTGTTCTGAAAACACCCCCCCGTAAGCCCTACGGTGGAGAGTCCGGTTCTTGCCGCCAGCTCTCCTGCCGTGGTCGCGATGCATTCCGCCATACTGTTGTGAAACCGTGCCGAGACACGTCCCGGTGAAGTTCCGTGCACGATGTCTTGGATTACTTCCAGAATCAGGGGAGCCGGCTCCATAACGAGGGGGTCGTCTTTTGTGAGCCTCACGGGATACGCGTCCGTCACCGATGAGTCCGCGATGCCTTCCAACCACATGGCCGCTTGGCCCTCAAAAGTGACCGCCCGGCGGAACCCTGCGGCTGCGGCTGCAGCGTCGAACAGTCGTCCGGCCGAAGAGGTAAGCGGTGAGTTGATTCCCTTGGCCGCGGCCTCGAGCCATAGTGCCGCTCGATCCCCGGAAATTCCCAAGAGGGAATTGTACTGAGCGGCGATGTTCCCGCCGGCGGCAAGACCCAACAATCCCGCGAGGATCCTGACCGGTTCACGAATTGCGGCTTCTCCGCCCGGTAGAGGGAACGCGCCGATGCGACCGGCTCGCCGAAACGTCTCACGGTCGGCCACAAGGAATTCACCCCCCCAGATGGTGCCGTCGGTGCCGTACCCGGTTCCGTCGAACACGGCAAACAGTGCCGGTCCGGAGAGTCCGTGTTCACAAAGGAGGCTCACCGCGTGGGCATGATGATGATAAACCTCTTCCACAACGGCATCCATTTCTCCGGCAAGACCGCTGCTGAAATACTCAGGGTGGGGGTCCACCGCGACAACGTCGGGAACGGCCTCAAGATAGTCCGCGAGAACCCCGGCCGACTGAATGAAGTACTCCTGGGCCGTGGGTGAGGCAAGATCTCCCACGTGGGGGCCGGGCACAACCTGGTCGCCTTTGACGACGGCCTGGGAATTCTTCAGGTCGCCGCCCGCGCCGAGTATGACCAGGTCGCGCAGATCCGCCCTCGAATTTCCCGTATCGACGGGGAGTTTCCGGGCGGGGGCGTCGTCCTTCGATAAAAGGTCGTCCGAGGAGATTTTCAACTCCCCGGGGACCATCCCTCTGGATCGTCGAAAAACCGTCTTGCGTCCCGCAATAACCCTGAAAATCGAATCGTCGGCTCTGAGTACGATCTCGCGGTCATGAAGAAGAAACGCGTCCGCAAGACCGCCGAGACGTACGAGGGCCTCTTGGTTGTCACGGACAATGGGCTCTTCGCTGCGGTTGCCCGATGTCATCACCAGCGCGGTCGATCGGGCGTCGGCCGGGACCCCGGGATGTCTGAAGAAGAGATGATGCACGGGCGTGTAGGGGAGCATGATCCCGAGTGTTCCCATATCAGGGGCTACACCCGCGCCGACCTGTGCTCCCGCAGACTCGAGCAGGACGATCGGCGCCACGGGTGATACGAGCAGCGACTCCTCGGCTTCACTGACGACGCAGAAGCGACGGACGGTGGTGACGTCGGGCATCATTACGGCAAACGGCTTTTCCGCACGACCCTTGCGGTCGCGAAGTCGCCTCACCGCGTCGTCATTGAGTGCGTCGCAGGCCAGATGGAAGCCGCCGATCCCCTTTACCGCAATGGTTTTCCCCTCATTGAGGAGCCTTATGGTTTCCTCTATGGGATCGCCCTCGAGCGACTTTCCGGAAGCGTCGATCAACTGCAAGGTTGGACCGCATCGGGGGCACGAATTGGTCTGGGAGTGGAATCGTCGATCGATTGGAGTTGCGTACTCCTCCATACAGCGAGGGCACATGGTGAAATCGGCCATGCTGGTGCGCTCACGGTCGTACGGGAACGATCTGACCACCGTGAATCTCGGGCCGCAAAGGGTACATGTGGTGAACGGATAGAGGAAGCGATGATTCGTCGGGTCGAGCAGCTCTCGGACGCATTCCGAGCACACGGCCGTGTCCGGCGGGATGGGGGTTATGGTGCGTTCGCCTCCCAGACTCTCATCGATACGAAAAGACGTTTCGCCAAGAGGGGGAATTGATTGTTCGGAGGTCGTGTCTATGCGACCGGGAGACGGAATGGCCTGGGGAAGGATCGTCAGGAACCGGTTACACTGTTCCGGCGACCCCTCGATCTCGATGCGGACCCCGCCTGCCGTATTGATCACCCATCCGGCGAGCTCCAGTTGCGTTGCAAGACGATACACGGTGGGCCTGCAACCGATGCCCTGAAGCACGCCCGTGAGCACGAGGTGTTTCCGCACTTTCCCGGGGGGGGACGGTTCTATGGGGTTCCAATCGGTGTTCTCTGATTTCACGACTTCTCCCTGATTCCGCGTCGCGTGCGATATCTTAACCATTCACGTGGACAAAGTGAAGAGGGGACGGGGAGTGGCCGGCGGGCATGCCCGTGAGCCGGAGCGAACCTGGGTTGGGACGGGAGGCGGAACTCGCATGCACATGCAGCGCGGCATGTCGGATCGCGGACCGAGGATAGGGAATCGGAAGGCGCAAGCCGACTTACCACGATGCTCACATGGGCATTGACGGGGCTTCCACCAGGGTAATCGGGACGTCGAATTCGCCGTCTCCCCGGAGCACTTTGAGCGTGATCGTTTCTCCCACGTTCTTTTCCGCGAGAGCGTTTCGATAGTCGTCATAGGATGGGGTCGGGATGCCGTTTACGGCAAGAATCACGTCGCCGCCCAGGACGATCGGCCTCCCGTTATACGTCACCGGACGTCCCCCAAGGACGAGCAGGCGGTCGCCCCCACGAAGCCCCGCTACTGCAGCCGGACCGTCCGGAGCAAGCTGGTAGATCAGGACGCCGCTGACGCCCGGCAGGCCCATCTTCTTGGCAATGGAAGGCTCCAAGTCCAGCCAGGATTTTATCCCGATCCACGGATAAATGGCATGGCCCCACTTGAGAATCTGTCCCGCGACCTTCCTCGCTCGGTTGATGGGAAGAGCCACGCTGATTCCCATGAACCCGCCGGTCTGGCTTATCAAGGCCGTGTTGATCCCGATAACCGATCCCCTGGAGTCGATAAGAGGCCCGCCGCTGTTGCCGGGATTTATCGCCGCATCGGTCTGGATCATCCCGATCATGGTCCTTTGACCGATGGCCAGGTCGCGGTTGAGCGCGCCGATGAAGCCCGAGGTGACGGTGTGTTGGAATCCAAAGGGGTTGCCGATGGCGATCACCCGCTGGCCGACCTGAAGCTTGTCGGAGTCACCAAGAGGAGCCACGGCCATTTCGGGAAACGGAATCACTTTGATCACGGCAAGATCGCTGATCGGATCGCGGCCGACCAGTCTTGCCTGGACCTTCTTCCCGCCCATGAGGGTGACTTCCAGATACTCCGCGTTTGCCACCACATGATTGTTCGTGAGCACGTGGCCTTCTCGGTCGATCACGAACCCCGATCCCTGCCCGTACTGTGGTACCGGTTGCATGAACATCCACGGAGTTTGCCCTCGACGCCGCGCGACGATGTTGACCACCGCGGGACTGATTTCTCGATAGACCCTCGTCACAACCGCTTCGCCGCTTTCCAGAGCTGCAAACTCAGAGGGAGGAGCGGATCTGCGGTTCAACCAGAGTCCCAGCACCACGCCTGTTGCGAAAATGATGAGGACGGTAACGACGAGCGACCATTTTCCGGACCGAGACATCAGTAGTTCCACCCATGCTCGTACCAAGAGGGGCCGGGTCCCGGTCGACCGTTCATAACCGGGTCATGGCTGAATTGACGAGGAGTCTCCGCAGGAGGAGGGTGCGCTCCCATTGCTCCGGACACGGGCGGTTCCGTTGACTCTTGCGCCCAAGGGTGTTGCTGAAAATAGGTATAATCGTTTCTGAACAGCTTCGTTTGGCCTTTTGTATCCGATGTGGGGTACCCGTGTCCCAGTGTCTCCCCCGTTGGGGAAAGGACTCGCACCATCCCCGGATAGAAGCCTGAACCGAACGCGACCGGCGTAGGGAACGCATTCATGGAGCCCATGTGAACCGGAGATTCAACCTGAACACCCGCGAAGGGGGAGGCCTGGTGCATGGACGGAACCGTACCGGCGTCCACCGGACATACGGGCTTCGGATCGAAACCGGGAGGCACGTCCGGCCCGCCGTGAAGAAGATCGTCCGGCCCGGCGGATACTATGGGCATGTTCAACTCCCAGAAAACGATTCCCGGCGGAACCGGATACCCCTGAGATGGTGAATCGTGAAGAACATCCTTCATGAATTCCATCCACACGGGCAATGCGGCCACGTTTCCGTATTCCTTGGGGCCAAGGGACGTCTTGGTATCGTATCCGACCCATACTCCGGTGGTATACCGAGGATTGAACCCTACAAACCATGCATCGGTGCATTCATCCGTGGTACCGGTCTTGCCTGCCAGGTCTTTCCGACCGAGCCGCGACACCGTGGACGCGGTTCCGGAAGTACACACCTGCCTGAGCATGCTGGTCATGAGATATGCGGTCTGAGAACTCAATACCCTTCGGACCGGACCGCGCGACGTTACGGCTTCCGAAGGAAACGAACGGGAGAGGACCGACTCGATGCCGACGGAAGCACCATGACCGCGCACCGGCTGAGTCACCTGTCGGGGTTCGGCCGGCGAAAGCGCCGTGGACGAGCCGTGCCGGTCGGCCGCCGGTTGACGAGCACCGTAGGGAAGATACCGGGGCGAGGCGCTCGCGCTCTCCGCGGTAATCCCATCGATGTTCAAAGGTTCCATGCTGTTGTCTTCGAGGACGTTTCCGAATCTGTCGACCACTTTCTTAACCAGAACGGAGTCGACTCTCAGGCCCATATTCGGAAAAACGGTATACGCGGAGGTGAGTTCCAACGGAGTGACTTCGGAGGCTCCGAGACAAAGGGACAGATTCTTTCCCAGGGGCGATTGTATTCCCATATTACCGGCCATACGGATCGTGCGGTCGATTCCCACGTCCATAATGAGTTTCACCGCGGCAATGTTTCGTGAATTGGCAAGGGCCTGTCGTAGATTGATGGGTCCGTGGAAGCTTCCATCGGAATTGGACGGAATCCATTCGGGCTCGGCCGGATTGACTTCAACCGCAATGGGTTCATCCACGACGAGGGTCTGAGGCCCGTAGTGTCCCCACTCCAGGGCCGCGGTGTACACAAAGGGCTTGAACGCACTTCCTGGCTGCCGTCGCGCCTGAAGCGCCCTATTGAAACTCGATCGTTGGAATTTCGTTCCTCCCACGAGCGCCCTGACGTATCCGGTCCTATTCTCAATGCACACGACCGCCCCTTGAACGGGCGGGAGCGTCACGGGTTCCAGCGAGACGCGGGAATCGTCGATCCGAGCGATCGTGAAGTGGAGAAGGTCATTGGGTCTGTAGTGAACGTTTCCTGCAAGGGGCATGGTGAACCGCGCCCCTCCCCGGAGCGCAAGGAGGCATTCTTGTAACCCTCGGTCCTCTTTTTCTCTCTTGCGTTTCTTGGGGGTCTTATTCTCCAAGACAACGGCCTCAACCACGTCCCCGACCTCAAAGGAATCGGGTGCAGGGTCGGCAAGCAGTGCACGTGTTTCCGTCGCCTTCAGCCGACGTACCAGCCCGGCGGGTCTCCCGCGCCTCTGTTCCCAAGATCGAACCCCTTTGATGAGCGCCTTGGAGGCCTTTCTCTGTAACGACAAGTCGCACGTGGTCCACACTGTCAGTCCATCGTTGTAGAGGCGGTCTTCCCCGTACTTGGCCACGATGTACTGTCGGACCGCTTCCGCGAAGTAAGGTGCGCGTTGGTACGTGTTGGGCAAACTTTCCCTGAAATCGGGCGTGTCGGCAATTGCACTTCGATACTGGTCCTCGGAAATGAAGTTGTTCCGCAGCATGCCGTCCAGAACGAATGTGCGTCGGGAAAGTGCGGCATCAGCGTTTCGGTGAGGCGCGTACTTGGACGGATTTGATACGAGTCCCGCGATCAGGGCCGCCTCGGCAACGGTCAGTTCCCCGGAGGTCTTGCCGAAATAAATTCTCGCGGCTGCTTCAATCCCGTACGCTCCCTTGCCCAGGTAAATCTCGTTGAGATAGAGCTGCAGGATTTCTTTCTTGCCGAGCGTTTGCTCCAATCTGAACGAGAGTATCATTTCACGGATCTTCCGGGAGAGTTTCTTCTCTCGCGTGAGGATGAAGTTTCGCGTTACCTGCTGCGTGATGGTGGAGCCTCCTTGAGCAAACGTTCCCGTTACGACGTTCTTGATTGAGGCCCGGGCTATGCCGACCATATCCACCCCGGCGTGAGAAAAGAACCGGGCGTCCTCCGCCGCCAGAAACGCGTTGACGACGTGAGGCGGAAGCGAGTCCAAAGCCACGGGGAAGCGCTTTTCTCGGTAGAAGATGCCGATGACGGTGCCGTCTTGGGCATAGAACGTGGACACGGTCTTGGGTCGATACCTCCTCAAGTCCGGGATGTCGGGAAGACCTGCGGAAAAGGCGAGATAGCCTCCGATGAGAGCGCCCAGGATTGCCGACCCCAGTGCACATAGGACGAGTACGGGCAATCCAGCCGCAAACCACACAATAAGCCCCGGCAATGGACGGCGTCTCATGTTTTCTGGTTTCTCGGAAGCCACCGGTAAGGTTATCCATCCACACACGTGATACAGCCGCAAGCTGCGGACAACCTGCAGTTTATGTCACGGCCGCGGGTCAGTCAAGAAAACCCAGCCCGCGGTAGTGTGCTAATTTGAGATTCTGCGTCGAAATAAGGTGTGACCGCATAGGTACGGATGGCACATATATTGCCTCAGAAAGCGCAGTATTGTGTGGTGTCGGAAACGGAACTTGACTTAAATGAGGAGGTCTCCGTAATATAGAGGCAAAGTATGAAAAGATTTGCCGTAAAGTCCCGGTGATCTGACCTCT
>JAVHLK010000074.1 GCA_031082285.1 Desulfomonilaceae bacterium | reverse complement strand
CACATTGCAAAATGCGAAGCCAATTACGAACCAGCGTACTGGTCGGAATCCGGGAAAGAAAGAAGAGAACGGCCCCGCAGGATGCGGGGTCGTTTTCTTGAGCGCATCGCAGGCGCTCCCCGTGATGTCCTTGTCAGCCGAATACGGCAAGAAGAAAGACGGTCTTCACGTGGCGCTCGATCACGCCACCTGCCGACCGGAGTAGTGCTCTTGAAGGGCCTGTCTCAGACCCGTGATGCTCGCGGATCTCGGAAAGCAGCACCGCACTCCTCTGGCCTTACAGATTTTCTTGACCGATTTGGCTGCATTGTGGCTGTTTACCTCGACCGGACAGACTACCAGGTCCGAGCCTAAGATGCAGTCCTCGAGCGCCTGCTCCCCCCCGTTGCAAACTCCGTCGTGACGGAGAAACCGTCCGCCCAATGACTCGATGATCCGTCGATAGTGGCATTCGAGGCTTTCGATACCCCCCACCAGGGTGACCCTCTTTCCGGCGAGTTGCACCGCGTACGGACACGTAACTTGGGGAGCTGAAGGCTGCACGTCGGCCGGCTTCTCCTCTTTGCTGCGCAATTCCTCGAGCAGACCCTCGATTTCATTCCTGAGTTGAGCATTCTCCGTCTCGAGTTCGTAATTGCAGCACTTCGCGCGGTCCAGAAGATCTTTCAGGTTCCGTATCTTGCGGCTGTGCTCGCACCGACAACTCGGAGGAAAGGCCGATCCATCCGAGTCGAAGAAGGCCGGGGGAGACGGCTCAATGAATTGCGACGACTCAATCCGATCCCTTAAGCTCTCACTGAGTTTCTCCAGCCTCTTGTTCGCCCACTGCATGTCGAGAAGATCCCTCTTCAAAGAGAGTATCTCCCGGTCCTTCTCCATGTATGGGCATTCCACCGCCTCGTCCTCGGAGAATAGGGTTCTCCAGTGGTCTCTCAGGAGGCGATGTTCCATCATGTGAATAAAGCCGAACAGAGCGGTCTCGATTCTTTCGTCAGCCAATCGGCCCCGCGTCGACAGCCCCCACAGTATGGCCCATAGTGGAGCCTTGATGTCGTGAGGGCTCTCGCAGACGACGCGAATGGTACGAACGGGATCGTCAAGGGGAACGTCCTTCCCATGAATCAAGAAGCGCTTCTCGATGAGCTTCTCAGTGTGGCGTGCCACGGGGTTGTCTCGACTGCACATTTGCACTACCGTGGAGTGGAGCACGAACTCCTCGTCCATGAGAGGATCGTTTCCCGACATGCCGAACTTCCGCGCCAACTTCTGGAGATCCTTCATGACCAGGGCCATTCCCACCACCTTGCATACGGTTGAAGACCGTAATTCCCATATCCGCTTGCTTGGCTTCACGGTGCGTAACCTCCTTTTCGATGTCATGTACCGAGGGGCCGCGGCCTCGGCGACGGAATTTACTATTGATAGAGCTATCTACTAAATGTAGTACCATCTGTCAATCTATTTCTGGTCGTGAGAACACCCACGGAGGTTTGGACCACATAACCACATGCGTTCCGACATGCGAACCAGTGCGGCACTCTCCGTCACGCTGCCGCGAAGCGAGAGGCGGGCCCTCATCATGAGCCCGCCGAGAACCGTGCACGTGAGTCGAACCACCCTGTAACCGGGCCGGGTTCGGAAAGCACTTAATGGACGGGTTCCACAGAGAGTCGGACCGTCGATCCCACGGTACTCGTATCCCCGCCGTGGCCGCCCGTACCGACTCGAAACGAAAGGAAGTGCAGATTATGGCCGATCACATATGCCCCTGGTGGATGGGGTACCTGCTTGTGAATCCTTTTCGACGCCTGCTCGAGAATCCCGATAAGCTTCTCGGGCCTTACGTGAACCGAGGTATGACGGTCGTGGATTACGGCTGCGGGATGGGCTTTTTTACGCTCGCTCTTGCCCGTATGGTGGGACCCGAAGGAAAGGTCCTCGCCGTGGACGTTCAGCAGAAAATGCTCGACGGCATGGTGAAACGCTCACGCCGAGCAGGGCTTGCGGATAGAATAGTCCCGCTACTCGCGGATTCTCGAGGGGCTGGAATCGGCGATGCCGTTGATTTCATCGCGGCGCTCCATGTGGTGCACGAGCTCCCCGACGCAAAGAACTTCTTTTCACGGATGCGTGAGGCCATGAAGCCCGGCGCCAGGCTCCTTGTGGTGGAGCCGGGGTTCCACGTGTCGGCAAAAGACTTTCGTGCGTCCATTGAGGCCGCCCGTTCGGTTGGTCTGGTCGTGGTAGGCGAGCTCGAAAATGGGAGACGGAGAAGAGCGCTCCTGCAGACTGCGTAGCTTTTCGCGGGCGGATCTGTCGAGCGTTGTTCCGGAGCTCGGGCCGTGCGCGGCCGGACACGCCCCGGTTGCCTTATGTGAGGGTTCATGAGAACTCTTGATGTGCGGACCCATATGTGAGGATGCAGCCCACGAGCCGGCTGTCGTCTGACCGCCCCGGCGGCCACCCGCGCTTATCGAGCTATCATGGCTCGCATCATGTCCGCCGCGTTCTCCAGGTGATCGGCAATATCTCCCGTCGTTTCCACGAGGCGAATCATGACGAAAAACGTCCTGGGAGGAATCGACTCGTCGGCGCACAGTCGAATGAGGATGGTCTTTTCAAGATCGTCGGACTCCTGTTCGCGCCATCTGATCTCTCTGACAAGTTCCTTTACGACTTTGCGATCGCTTTCCAATCTACTGCCGAAGTACTTATGCGCCCTGGAGACCATCTCCGGAAGAAACCCCAGATAGTCCGCGACCTCCTTTGCCAGCAAGATGTAGTCTCTCTCGATGTGCTCCGGGACGGACACTCTGTAGTACGACATCCAATAGAGAGCGTTCTTTATGCAGTCTACGACCTTGTCGGCCTCTCTGAGAAAGGCAAAGAACACGGGTTTCTCCACCGGCATGAGCAAAGATGCGGGAAGGTGGGCACGAATATTCTGCTTGATTTTGTCGGCTTCGGCTTCAATATCGCGGATTTCTTCCTTAATCATTTCGAATTCGTCTCTGTCGTCCTTGAAGTACCTGTCTACGGCTCGGAGGAACAGAGGGCCGCATTGGGCAACCATTTCTGCGTGTTTCAATGTCCTCTCGAACGGAGAGGTCACAAGGAAACTTGACAATAGCATTCTCATGCGTCACCAACCTGAAAAAATGGTAGAAAGAATAAGATAGATGACCGCCGAGGTGGCCGCAGCCACCGGGACGGTAATCATCCAGTAGACCACTATTTTCCACAGAATCCTCAAGTCCAGTGCTTGCAATCCTCCTGCCAACCCGACTCCGACGAAGGCGCCGACCGCTGCATGGGTGGTCGAAACGGGAAGGCCCAACATGGACGCACTCAGTATGATTGAAGCCGTGGAAAAATCTACGGTGAATCCTCGGGAATTCGTCAGCTGAGTGATCCTGGAACCCAGGGTGTATATCACTCGGTACCCCATGGTGAAGATTCCGACAGTGATCATGATGCCGCCGAAGGCAAGAAGCCACATGGGGACCGGAACGTGAGTCGACGCCGAACCGGTGGCGAGTATGAAATAGATGCCGGACAACGGCCCCATTGCATTGGCGACGTCATTCGCGCCGTTGCCGAGGGCCACGTAGCATGACGTCATGACCTGAAGATATCGAAAGATCTCTTCGCCTCCGGAAATGTTCAACTTGGGCAAGACGGACCGCAGGAACAGCCAAGCCGCACCGTATATGGCAAAGGCACACAAGAGTGGTACCAACATGACGAAAATGCCCGTGATACCGAGCTTCACCGACAGCGGGGTCTTGAGGAACAGCGAGAGCGTCATGACAAATACTGCAATGGCTATGAGTATGGGAGTGGTCGACACGGCACCGCCCAACGTGTCCATCCGTGAGAGCACCACCTTGTCAATGACACGAAAAAGGAAAAACGCGGCAATGCCGCTCAAAATGGGTGAAATGATCCATCCAACCACGATGCCGAGAAGTTTGAACCAGTTGACGACCGAGGGACCGCCGACGATCAGACCGAAACCGACCATCGCGCCGACGATGGAGTGAGTTGTCGAGACCGGAAGACTTTTGACCGTGGCGAAAAAGACCCACAGAGCGGCGGCAAGAAGCGCAGAGAGCAGCCCCAGAAGGATGAGTTTCGGGTCCGTAATGACGGACGGATCGATAATGCCTTGGCGAATGGTCTGAGTAACGTGGGAACCCACGAACGTCGCACCGATGAACGTCAGTAATCCGGCAATGATTACTGCCTGCCTCAGCGTAATGGCTTTGGCTCCCACAGCCGACGCCATGGAATTAGCCACATCATTGGCCCCGATGTTCCAGGCCATGTACCCCCCGGCCAGGACACTCAAAACCATGACCGCGATTCCTAGGTCCATAACCCGCTTCCGAACCTTTCCGAGCGTTCCGTCGGCACGTAATCCTGCGTGTGGTCTCGTCGTAGGATCGAAGGGCGAGTCTAACATAAATTTAACACTGATGCTTCCGAAAAATTGGGTGAGAACTTAACCGGTTGGGTCCATCGCGACGGTCATGGTACGCGTGCAGGATCTCCATGAGCAGATCGGCAATCCTTGGGCCGTCACATGCGACATGGCAGGTCGCCGTAGCCCATGTGCCGTGCGGCTTGGAAATACGTCCGGGGTCTTGTCGAGCTGGATTTCGCGACCGCAACCGTGAATCGGTCGGCTCCGCGGCGACACAAGGCTACAAAAAAAGAAATAAATATGGTATACTATGTCAAAACATAAAAGAAGCGGCGCCATTGACCCAACGTCACATGTTGCGGCATGTTTCTTTTTCCCGACATGATGTTTTTTGTGAGGTTGCATTATTCGCATCACACCGACCGTCGTGCAGGACACATTCCGCTGACGACCCGACGACGATCGATTTTATGCAGCCCGCATGCAATGACGGCATTGGCGCCACAGGACATATGTCGGACGCGATATGTATGCGGTAGGGTTATCCGAATGATCCAAGAGGAACTCGTAAAGGCGGCCGGTGTAGGAGCTGCCGACCGGGTTATGGAACTGCTGAGGCGCGGTGCGGACCCGAACGCGGCGACAACCGACGGAACACCGCTCATTGCAGCTTCACTCGGCGGCCATGTGGGGACATTGAAGGTGCTTCTCAATTCCGGAGCCGCAGTGAATCGTGCCGATAATTCCGGAAACACCGCGTTGATGGAGGCTGCTCTGGCGGGACGCATGCAGGCGGTGCAGCTGCTCCTGGCTGAAGGAGCCGACCCAAATGCGAGAAATCGTGAGGGAGACACCGCGTTGATTCGAGCCGCGGTCTGGGGGCATGCCCAAACGGCCGAATTGCTGTGCAAGCATGGTGCGAACCTTGACGCCTCGGACAAGGACGTCAGAACAGCCCTGGCATGGGCCATCCGGCAGGGGCATGTGGAAGTCGTGGAGGCTCTCCTGCGACGGGGAGCCCGCGTCCATGAGAAGGACGCGGGCAACAGGGCCGCCCTCATCT
This sequence comes from Desulfomonilaceae bacterium, assembly GCA_031082285.1. Lineage (GTDB taxonomy): Bacteria > Desulfobacterota > Desulfomonilia > Desulfomonilales > Desulfomonilaceae > JAVHLK01. The sequence continues at coordinate 19,391 of JAVHLK010000074.1, read as the reverse complement.
TGGCCGCCGGCTCGGGTCATCCCGAACTTGTGGAGATGATGATGGATGCGGGGGCGGAGGCCGACGTTCAGGATTCCCGTGGGAGAATACCGATCATCGAGGCGGCAAAGGCGGGCGACCCGGACGTGATCGAGCTTCTTCTGGAGAGGGGCGGCGACCTCACGACCACGGACGATCGCCACAGGGGAACGCCGTTGTTCTGGGCTGCGTTTTACGGCCACGCGGAAGCCGTTCGTTTCTTGCTCGATCGGGGTGCGGACACCGCCGCCGTGAACAAGTCCGGATATACGTCTCTGTTTTGGCCATGCTTCAGAGGCCATGAACAGGTGGTTCGCCTACTGATCGCGCATGGGGCGGACGTGAATGCTGGCTGCGCGTCGGCAGTGACTCCCCTGATGTTGGCGGCCCGGGCCGGCAAGGCACGAATCGTGGAAATCTTGTTGGATGCGGGAGCCGACGTCAATGCGAGAGACGAGAAAGCGAAGACGGCCCTGATCTACGCGTCCGGAAGCGGGCACCTCCACATGGTAAGACTGCTTCTGGATCGTGGTGCCGAACCCGATGTTCGGAGCAACCACGGCAATTCGGGACTGTTCTGGGCCGCATACATGGGTCGCGCACCGGTGGTACGGCTTCTCACTGCACGGGGGGCGGACGTTAACCTGAGAAACGATGCCGGACACACGGCGCTGTTTTGGGGTGTGTTCAACGGCAAGGCCGAGGTGGCCGATATATTGACGAAGAGGGGAATCAGGGTCGACGCGCGGGACACGCAGTACCAGAGCACGGCCCTCTTCTGGGCGGCTCTGAAGGGCCATTCTCAGTGCGTTGAGGTGCTCTTGCGCGCCCGAGCCGATCCCAACGCCGTGGACAGGTCCGGTAATACTCCTCTTCTGTGGGCCACACGCGCGGGACATGTACTCACTGCGGAGCTCCTGTTGAGACGAGGGGCCGACCCCAACGCTCAAAACAATGAAGGGTGTACGGGACTCCTGTGGGCAGCAAGCCGGAACTATGCGAGGCTCGCTCGGATACTCCTGGAACGGGGGGCCGTGCCGGACACGTACAACCGACGCGGAGTATGCCCCATTGCGGTGGCGGCCTACAAGGGCCACACTTCGGTGGTTGATGTGCTGATATCCGGGGGAGCCGATATGGAATGTAAAGACCGGAGATTCGGCAATACGCCGCTATTCTGGGCCGCATACAAAGGACATACCACGGCGGCGGAACGTCTGCTGTCCGCGGGAGCAGATCCGAACTCGGCAAACAACCGCGGGAACACGCCGCTCATTGCCGCGGTTATCTCGGGGAACCCGACGACCGTCATCCTCTTGATTCGACACGGCGCGGACGTGACCGCAGTGGGCGGGCACGGCCGCAACGCTCTCCATTACGTCTTCCGCCACGGGTATTACGATATTGCCGAGCAGTTGCTCGCAGCCGGTGCGGCCGCCGGCACCAACGGCGAGGGTGCGAACATCGCGCTCATGGAAGCGTGCCGCTGGTCTCATCCGGATTTGGTGGACCTTATGATCCGCTCGGGCGCCGACGTCAATGCGAGGGACGAAAAGTACCGCAGTACTCCGCTTTTTTGGGCGAGTCTCAAGGGGCATGAGGAAGTGATCGAGCTGCTGTTGCAACGAGGAGCGGACGTTCACGCGAGAAACAAGTTCGGTAATACGCCCTTATTCTGGGCCGCTCGCAACGGACGGCCGGAGGTCATTGAGATCCTTCTTGCCTACGGAGCGGACGCTGGAGCCCGGGCGCAGGACGGGAAGACCTCCCTCATGGTTGCCGCCGCGGCCGGGCACTTGAAGGCAGTGGAATTCCTCGTAAATCGAGGCGTTGACGTCAACGCGAAGAACGATTTTGGTTGGACGGCTCTCATGGAAGCCTATTTCGAAGGCCATCCACAGGTGGTCGCCTATCTGAAAGGAGTGGGGGCGACGCTCAACGGATTCGTGAGAACCCGTTCCTTTGAGGGCGCCCGGCTCGACGCGTCGTGACCTGGAGCCCGCTGATATCAATTGCCCCGAGACGTCGCGGTCCCGCGCTCGAAAGAGAGCAAGCGCGGCGCGACCCGCGGCCGGGAAAGTCCCCTCACGGCCGTATTGTACGTGCCGGCTATCTTGAGAAAGTTGCGAATCAGAATACCGCCGTCGGGTCTGTTGCTGTGGAAACGTTCAGGGTGACCCTGGATGCCGTACACGGGACGGGTGGGATGACGGATAATCTGATTGGGACTCTGTTTTTCGGATGCAAGAAGCACAAAGCCGGGGGGAAGAATCTTGACCTCATCGTAGTGGCTCTCTACGATGCGAAGACTCCCGTCGATCCCGCGAAAAATCGGATCCGGGGCGATGACTTCGAGAGGAACCACGCCCCTCTGCCGGTCCCTGGTGTAGGGCATACAATCATATTCGCCGCCGCGAATGGGACCCACTTTCCCTCCAAATGCAATGGCCAGTGCCTGGTGACCTCCACAGATTCCCAATATGGGGATGTTCATATCTTCGGCAAGCATGGGAAGGAGCCAGAGGAAATTCTGGAGATCGATCCCGCGTCCTCCGGTATAACGACACCACGGCGTGCCCTGTGGGCTCAATACCACGAATTCGGGTTGTAGATCGTGTATGAACTCCGGCGTGACGGTCCCGAAGTGACGCACGATCACATTGGGATTCCCGCTGAGATTCTTGACGACGCTGATGACGTGCCTGAAACTGCCTGTTCCCCGCGGCGTCAAACTTACCATCAGCCAAGGCCGGGCAGCCTTGCCGGCCATCAGGGTGTCGGTCGTCACGCCCTGGGCCGTGCACGGTTCAAAACCTGCCGGCGACAAGGAGATTACGAGAAAGCATGCGTAACAAACCGCGCACTTGGTCCAAAGCGCTGTCATCGAACCGCTCTTTCGGAAAATGAAATTCGGGATGCCCCCTTATACACCATGGATGGGCCGATGCCAACCAATTCCGCGCGGGTACGTACCGATTCCGTCTCGCCGGGCATGGAGCCCGTTTTTGGTCGTTGCCCAGGGTATTGTCCCAAGTCCGCGGGCGCGCATTCCAACCCTTTTTGCCTGAAAGTCCTCTTTCTTCTCGTTCCCGTAGGGATAGGCCCTTGTCGATCAATTTCTTCGTCACAAGATCTTTACGGCGCGTTCCTTTTCACTGTAAATGCACCCACAGTACTTCTGCCTGTAGAGTCCGAGCTTGCGGTATCTCTTCACCCCTTCGTTCCAGCCGGTTCGCCAGTCCCTGTAAATGAAAGGAATACCGTATTTTTCCGAGGTCGCTTCACAGATCGACTTGAGCAGATCGTGCTTCTGAAACCTGCTGTAGAGGAGAGTCGTGGAAAAGGCGTCGAACCCTTTGGCTTCCGCCAACCGCGCGGTCTTATCGATTCTGAAGTTGAAACAGACCCCGCACCTCTGGGACTCTCGGAAAACTACTTGCCTCAGCCACTCCTCAAGGCCTTCCTGTTCCTTTTCGTTGAGAACCTGCACATCGTTGTCCCGGGTGTACACGTTGAACGCGTCGAGCCTCCGCAGGTATTCAGTGTAGGGATGAATGTTCGGATTGAAGAAAAGGGCCGTCACCTCATTGCCTTCCCGTCTCAGGTCGTCCAAGGGTACCACCAAACAGGGTGCACAGCAGGAATGAAGAAGGATTCTCATGAAAAGGGTTGTCTCCTTTCGTCTGTCGTGTTATGAGTCTTGCCGTTTGTACAATGTACCGAGACATGCGGTCGAACGGTACCACTCAAGGTTCCACGGAGTCTCGGATGAGACTCATAGTCGGCCGTGGTCTTCGGAAATCTCGCAAGCAGGGTGAATCAACCCTCAAGACCGTTCCAAAAATGTGCCGCCCATGAAAAGGATCTTGTACTTATTGGTCGCTCTTGCCGTCATGAATCCGGCGACGGGATTCCCGTCGGACCAAGATCTCTATCTGAACGCCTTTGGGGAAGCCGCCATCGCGTATCTCAACGATTCGCACCTCCTCCTAGGCACCATCGCGGACGGTTTCGTAGCCGACATTATCAAGAAGGAAACCGCCGAGGAAATTGCCAAGAGCGTTCAGAAGAGGGCCAGGATCATCCGAGCAAAACTTGAGGCCGTGGGCCGAACTCCCATCTCTGAAATGGACAAGAGGCTCATCGCCCTACTCGACAAAGCCTATGCATGCGTGGATCACCAGGCCTGGACGCTGCTCCAATATGTCGAGGAAAAGACCCCCGACGCGGCCTCGCGTTTCGCCGAACAAAGGGCGTCATGCGAGGAACGAGTCAAGCAAATAGCCGAGTTCTACGCTGCGCTTCCGCCCGCACCGGAACTCCCGGAGCCCCTGAGCACCCGCTGATCGCCGATCCTCATGGTAAAGCGCTCTCTGTCGAAATACTCGAGGAGCGGTATGTTGTACTTCCTCGACGATCCGGTGATTTCGCTGAACCGCGAAGGAGTCAATCCTCCTTCTTTGTTGATGAATTCCACCATCTTCGTCTTGACTTCGGCTATGAAGCCGGATGAGAAATACATGTCTTCCTTGACGCGGACCACCTTGCCTTCCCTTTCCAGGATGTTGAGCAGGTTGCGTACGTGCTTGATTTCGCCGTCGGTCTTTTCGAGTATTTCCCTGAGGATCGGCGGCGCATTGCCGCCTTCCATGATGAGTTTGAGCAGGCGGTCCGTCAATCCCTTCTCTTCGTCTCCCAGCAGGACCTCATGAGACGATGCGCGCACCAGATCGCCCTGCACCACGATATCACCGCTTCCGCTCAAACCGTCCAGGACCTTCTTGAAGAGCTTGTCGCCGCCCGGAACGGTGGAACGCAACTCCTGCTTGGACATGCCTTCCTTGAGCGGGTGCTGCCGATGAAACGATGCGAGTCGCTCCAGAATTCTATCCGCGACCAGTTGGAAGAAGTCTTTGTGCACCATTCGGTCTTCCGACGGATCGAACCGCACCACGGTACGTGAAGTCTTCAAGGTATCCAGTGCCTTGTCCAAGCGCTTGGCAGACAAGCCGGAGAGTCCGACGAGTTCCCTTCGCGTCATTCCGTCGGGGCCTCCGCTCCGAATCAAGGACGAGACAATACCGGAATCGTCCTCCCGCTCGGTCTCCAGGAAGGCTTTCGCACTGCGAGCCCTGAGTTTGACGCCCCTCGGGTTGACGATGCTCCCGCCCCCCAGAGTGACCGAGGGCGACAGGGCGCGAATCACGAATCGATCGCCGCTCGACGGGACGATGGGAGTTGATGCCCTCAGCTGAGCAATCGTTTCTTTGCCCGGTTCCAGCAATTCCCTATCGGGGAAGACCACACGGGCCTCCGTCTCGGAAGTGTAATGGTGCAGACGCACCTTCATCCTGTTTCTCAGCGTTAAGGGGGAGCGGGCCAGGGCACGGAGCTGGACGTCGACTATGTACGACGGCTGAAACTGGCCCGGGTGGGTCACAACCTCGCCCCGGCGTATGGTCGATTGCTCGACCCCCCGCAAGTTGACGGCCACCCGTTCTCCGGGAAGCGCGTGCTGTTCCTGACGACTGTGGGATTCCACCGACCTGACGGAAGATCGCACGCCGCTGGGAAGTATTACGACGTCGTCACCCACGGAAATGTGACCTGAAATCAGCGTCCCGGTGACGACGGTTCCGTGGCCCTTGAGCGTAAAAACTCGATCGACCGGTAAACGCAGCAAACCGTGCTCGGGCCGCTGTGCCACTTGAGCGGCCAATTGGGCAAGCGTTTCTTTCAGGCGATCGATGCCTTCACCGGTTTTCGAGGACACTCGCAGCATGGGAGCCCCTTCGAGAAACGTCTCACGTATCACGTCTGCGGCATCCTCCTCGGCCATGAGTGCGAGCTCGTCGTCGACAAGGTCAAGTTTGGTCAGTACCACCAGTCCCTTCTGAATTCCCAGCAGGGAAAGGATGTCGAGATGCTCGGCGGTCTGCGGCATAACTCCTTCATCCAGGGCAATGACCAGAGCGGCGAGGTCCACTCCGCCGGAACCCGCAACCATTTGACGCACGAATTTCTCGTGCCCGGGGACATCGACGATGCCCATCCGGATGTCATCGGCCACATCGAGGAAAGCGAACCCAAGTTCTATGCTTATTCCCCGCTTTTTTTCCTCCTTGAGGCGATCCGTGTCGATTCCGGTCAACGCCCGTACGAGTTCCGTCTTACCATGATCGATATGTCCTGCCGTGCCGAGGATGACTCGCTTCATTTAGGGACTTCCCGTTCATTCCTACCGGGTCGATTCGCCCGATACCGGAGACTATTCCGGCCAGATTTCGATGATTCTTCTCGATGGAAAAGGATACTCGGTACTCGGGCCGAACCACTTATCGTAGATCCTCGAGAGAGTGCCGTCCGATGCCATATCCTGAATCGCAAAATTTATCATATCGCGCCATGCGGAATCGTTCTGCGGAACGGCCGCCGCCACCGGTTCAACAACTCCGGCCGCATCCAGCAGCGCAAATCCGCCGGGACTCCTCGACGCGTATTCCAGCAGTATCATCCCCGAATCGATCCATCCGGAGACTTCGTTCTGTCCCACGGCAAGGAAGCAGGCCGGCCTGTCGGGGTACGAAACCACATTTTTCTCAGCAGCCTCGTCCCCGGCTTCGCGCAAGAGGTTCATGGCGACCTTCTCCGACGATGAACCTTGGAGTGCCGCGATCTTGTGACCCTTGAGCCCTTGAACGTTTTGGAACGCACCTTTTCGGACAAGGATCTGTTTCACGTCAAAGAAATACGGGACGGAAAAATCGAATTCGCTCTCAAGCGAACGCGTGTGCCTTATCCTGCACAGCGCCGCGTCGATTTGCCCCCGGCCGAGCATTGGGCCCCATGTCTGTTCGGTGACCTTCACCCGATGCAGTTTCAAGTCCAAGTGCTTTGCAAGTTCCGCGGCAAAATCGACCTCGAACCCGACCCATTCTCCCGATGAATTCAAGAACCCCTGGGGAGTCAGATTGTAAGGAATGCCTAAACGCACTTCACCGCTCTTCATGACTCGGTCAAAAACCGGTCCGCAGTTCCCGGACGCAGGCATGAGCAGTGCAATGGCAAGTACGATCGCTCCGTGAATCGGACGACAATTCAGCACCGTGGCACCTCCTTGAACTGGGTGCTTGAAAGGGAATGCGGATGCGGGTCCGCCGCATTCTTCCCGGGATACAAGAACACCGTCAGGAATCCTCCGGCGTGGATCGCTCTTTGGTACCCTTATCTTGAGACCTCTTGTTGCGTCTTGCCGTACCCCTCTCCTTGTCGCCTCTCTTCTGCGCGGGAAACTCGTCCACTACGACCAGATCGTCCTTGGTCATTTCGGCAAACGTCTCGTCTTCAAGACGAACGCAAATCGTCTCGGTCAGAGGATTGTGTTTGAGTACGACGGCATCGCCCCGGGAAGTCCGGACGGTTTTTCCCACCTTTGGCAGCCCCTTCTTGAATTGCTCATAGGTATCGTGCTCGTAGGCCAGGCAACACATCAACCTCCCGCACACCCCGGATATCTTTGTCGGGTTCAGCGAAAGATTTTGATTCTTGGCCATCTTAACGGACACCGGTCTAAAATCGGTGAGGAATCGCGAACAGCACAGCTCCTGTCCGCAACAGGCAAGCCCTCCGGTCATCTTGGCTTCATGACGCACTCCGATCTGCCGCATCTCGATTCGAACCGGGAACCGGGCCACCAGTTGCTTCACCAACTCTCGGAAATCAATTCGTCCTTCAGCGGTAAAGTAGAACACGTACTTGCTGCCGTCAAAAAAACATTCAACCGCCACCAATTTCATGGGAAGCCCGAGGGCCTCTATCCGCTCCTCGCAGTACGCGAAGGCTTCGGTCTCTCGTTGAGAACACTTGGCGCCCTGCTCAAAGTCGACCTTGCCCGCCTTTCGGATTATCTTACGGAGAGCGTCGATGTGAGCCGCATCGACCTCATTGTCGACGGGAGCCACGGCCACCTGCCCAAGCCCGACGCCTTTCTCGGTCTTGACGATCACCCAATCCTCGGTGGTCAGAGCGAGATCGCCGGCATCGAAATGATATATCTTGCATGCATACCCGAAGCGAATGCCGGCCACTCTCACGGTAAGAGTCGATGGGGCACCATCGGCTTCCGAACGCTCGGATATGCCGGCGGAATCGCGTGCACCGGCTGCGTGACAAGGATAGTCGATCCGCCGGCAAGGCTCGGAATCAAATTCACTTTCAATGTGTGACGCGGGCCGGAGAGCTTCGAACTCTCCCCCGCAAATCGTCTCTTTGTCAAGATCTTCCACATAATGGCGCGGATCGTTCATGCCGTTCTCATATGACTCGGAATGGTCCGGTTCCGAATAGTATTCCTCTTCCGCATCGTGTCCCGTGTGACGAAAAACCCGTCCCCACGATCTCGGAAGGTAAGACCGTTCTTTTTCAGAATTGTCGTTGCCCATAACTGATCCTTCACCTGTCGTGCCGAGTCACGCCGAATGTCGGACCGGCCATTATTCTTGCTATTCTTAACAGCATGACGTCAAAGACCAGATTCCGATTCACGTTTATGTCCGCATCGATCAACTCCGAGGCCTTGAGCAGTTCATCATACACACGCATGAGCTCCCGTGCACTGAACCGAGAAGGAGCCGACGACGACGCCCGGTCCTGACAGTCTCCGTTCGGATTTGAAGGCCCATCATGGCCTCGAACCATCCCCACTATTTGATCCCGTACCCAGGTCGCGGCTATGTCGACTGCGTCCGCGGCGCGCTTCTTGTCCGAAGACAGGGTAGCCGACATTTCCACCAGACCGGTAATACCGACCGCACCGGGATCGGTAAGCACGGACAGCACCTGATTCCTGAGGTCCGGGAATCCTGCCTCGTCCATTTCAAGAGCCCGTGAAACACTGCCTCCTGAAACGGATGCGGACATCTCGGCCTCTTCCGCCGACATGCCCCTGCTTTTCTCCAGAATACCGGTCACCTCGCCCGCAGAGAGGGGTGCGAAGCGGATACGGCGGCAACGCGACCTGACGGTAGGAAGGAGAACATAAGGTTTCGAGGTTACCAGTATGAGAATGCGCCCGGCCGGAGGTTCTTCCAATGTCTTGAGAAGCGCATTCTGCGCGGCCGCGTTCATGGTATGGGCATCATCTATGACCGTTACCTTGAATCGGCCTTCAATCGGTGCGTAGCGGAAGTGACTCTGCAGGCTTCTGATGCGGTCGATCCGAATGATTCCTCGTTCCGGTACTTCAATGGTCACATCAGGATGATTCCCCCCGACTATACGTCTGCAGACCGGGCAGGTTCCGTCAGGATCCGAATCCGGATCGGGACAGTTGAGTCGGCAGGCAAATCGTATCGCGGCCTGCTTCTTTCCAATTCCTTCTCTACCGGTAAAGAGGTACGCATGTGCCGGCCGTCCTTCGTGTACAGCTCGATCCAGAAGACTGATCACTCGTTCATGCCCGATAAGGATGGCCATACGCAATCATACACGTGCGGCAAAGAAAAGTCGAATGGTACGATCCCATTCCGCAACCGACTACCGGTACCGCTCTTAAGGCCGTCTCGAACCACCGTCACCAGTTCGTCATCGCCTTACCGGCAAAATCTTGTCTAATACCAGGACCAGAGGTGCCGCGACAAAAATGGATGAATACGTTCCGAAGATCATACCTATCATTAGGGCCAACCCGAAATCTCTCAGCACGGTTGTTCCAAAAACCAGAAGGGCCACGACTACGAGCAGGGTGAAGCCGGAAGTCAGCACGGTCCGGGAGAGCGTCTGATTGATGGACGCATTGAGAACCTCAACCAGAGGCTTCTTTCTCATGGACTTGAGATTTTCTCTGATCCGGTCGCAAAGGACGATCGTGTCGTTGATATCGTAACCCACCACGGTGAGCAGTGCGGCAAGGATCGTCAGGTTAAACTCCTTCCCGGTCCACACGAAGAAACCGTAAATGATGATCAGATCGTGTACAACGCACACAATGGATGCAAGCCCCATGACAAAGGTGAAACGAAACGCCATGTAGATGAGCAGAAAGGCCAACGCCACTATTGTTGCCCAGATCGCGGCCCGTCTCAGATCGTGTCCCACTTTTGGACCGACCATTTCCAGGCCCCGGATTTCCACTTCGTCCTTACCGAACTTTTCCACGAGGGCCTGCTCCACCCTTTGCGCAAAGTTCTCGGAATCCTCTCCGGGCTCCTCCATGCGTAAAATATACTCTTCTCCGTCGGCTTCGCCGCTGAGCTTCTGTATCACGAGGCTTCGGGAAAAGGGCGAGAGTGTGTCGCGGATATCCTCCACGGCCACTTGTTTCTTGAACATGACCTGGACCATCACCCCGCCGGTGAAGTCTATGCCGAGCTGTACTTTGCCCATGATGGGCATCGACGCGATGGAAACAACAATCAGGAGGGCGGAGAAGATATATGCGTATCGCCGGTTTCCCAAAAAGTCTATCTTAGTGTTTGGCGGTATGATTTCCACGTCTTTTCCCTCACAAAACTTGTAAGAATATGCCTGACGGCTGCACCAAGCAGATTCCTCGATATTACGCCCGCAACGCTCCGGGATGGGGCTGAACCAGTAGTCAAAGTCCGAGAAAGGCCCTCGTGCCGCAGGCCCGGCCGCTCACTCGGAGCGGGCGGCCGGTGGTGCACGCATCAAATGCTCAGAGTCTTGAAACGCTTAACCTGGTACGCATAGTCAAAGATGGCTCTGGTAACGAAGAGTGCCGTAAACATGGACACCATGAGCCCGATGCACAACGTCACGGCAAAGCCCTTGACAGGTCCCGTTCCAAACTGGATGAGAGGAAGAGCCGCCAGTATGGTGGTCAGGTTGGCATCGAAGATTGTCGAGAAGGCTTTGGAATAGCCGTTCTCAAGGGCCGCCCGCGCCGATTTCCCCATGCGGAGTTCCTCTCGGGTCCTCTCGAATATCAGGATGTTGGCATCGATTGCCATGCCCATGGTCAGTGCGATTCCGGCCAGACCGGGCAATGTCAGAGTGGCTCTCAACCCGGGGGACGCCATGATCGCGAAGATCAGCACGAGGTTGAGTACCAAAGCAACATCCGCTACAACGCCCGATAGGCGGTAATACACGGCCATGCCGATGATGACGAGCACGAGGCCCAGTACGACCGCGTTTCGTCCCAACCTGACGGAATCGGCACCCAAGGAGGGGCCGACGGTTCGATTCTCGAGTATCTTCACCGGAGCGGGAAGCGACCCTGCGCGAAGCACGAGAGCCAGATCGTGGGCCTCTTCATTGGTGAAGTGTCCCTCAATGATCGCGTGCCCTCCCGCGATACGGTCTTTGATCACGGGAGCCGAATAGACCCTGTTGTCCAGCACGATGGCGAGGCGCTCACCCACGTGGGCCCCCGTTACCCGCTCGAAAATCTCCCCACCCGCCCGGCTGAAATCCATTGCAATGTACATCCTCCCAAAATCATCGGGACGGACGCGAGCGTCGGTCAGGGCGTCTCCCGTGAGTACGATCTGCTTCCTCACGAGGTACGGCGAGCGGGTGACCGTGGTTGCTCCCGGAGATCGGTCGATCTTGTAGAGTATCTCGGATCCCGGTGGCACGTCTCCTCTGAGTGCCTTGTCCACATCGCCCTTCTCATCGACCAACTTGAATTCGAGTCGAGCCTGTCGCTTGATAACGTCGATGGCACGGTTGACGTCTTCCTTGAGCCCGGGAAGCTGCACGATGATCCGATCCGTCCCGTGAATAACCACGTCGGGTTCGGCCACCCCAAATTGGTCTACGCGGTTGCGAATCGTATCAACGGCCTGCCTGACGGCCCTCTTCTCGATTTCCTCGATGGCCTGGGGGTCCAGTTTGAGAGTGATCTCCACTCCCCCGCCCGCCGGCGTAGCCGCGGTCTTTCTGAAATTATTCAGTTTCTCTATGACCTTGGCGTCAAACAGTCCCTCCTCACCGGCATCCCTGAGATGAACTGTGAAGGAGTCGAATGACGATCTCAATATATCGGTGTACCGAATTTTCGCGTCCTTCATCGCAGCCGCGGCTTCTCCCATGGTCTGATCCACGACTGCTTCCACGGCTTTTTGCGCCTCCACTTCCAGGATCAGGTGCAACCCTCCCTGAAGGTCCAGTCCCAGGCGAACCGGGTTGTCGGGGAGGTATTTTTTCCACCAGTCCGGTACCGGACCGAAAGAAGGGTAAAGCAGAAAGGCGGCAACCACGAGTACTGCTGCGATGACGGCCATGCGCAACTGAAGGTTTTGAATCATCTGTCCTCGCTCCTCACGTCGGTTCGATCGAGGAAGTACCGCCGACGGTTCCGGCCACATGACCTCGAGACACCTTCACCAGCACTTTGGGAGCGATCTCAACGGTGAGCACCTGGTCGGACACTGCCGTGATCTTACCGTGTATACCGCCCTGGGTTATGATGGTGTCTCCCTTCCTGAGATTTTCGAGCATGATCTTATGCTCCTTGGCCTTCTTCTGCTGTGGACGAATCAAGAGTAGGTAGAAGACCGCAAAAATCAAAATCATGGGCAGGAAGCCCATGAGCGCGCTTGCATCGCCCCCTTGACCGCCGGGGGCTCCCATGGCATAAGCCACGTCAATCATTATTCTCCTCCATTCCGGCTAAAAACTCCGCGACGAACGAGTGCACTCGGTCCTGCAACATTGCTTGCCGAACGCTCTCCATCATATGATTGTAGAAGCTGAGATTGTGAATCGTTGCGAGTCTCAGTCCGTAAATCTCCTTCTCCAAGAACAGATGTCTCAGATATGCCATAGAATAGTTACTGCAAAGAGGACATGCACAAGCCGGATCCGGAGGTTCCGGATCGTCCCGGTAGCAGGCATTCTTTATGTTCTTCTCTCCTCCGGACGTGAAAAGCATCCCGTTGCGGGCGTTGCGGGTGGGCAATACGCAATCGAAGAGATCCACCCCTCGCAAGACCCCATCCAGAATGTCCGCCGGCTTCCCGACCCCCATCAGATAGCGGAGCGATCTCTCGGGAATCAAGGGCAGCGTCACCTCGATCATCTCTACCATGACCTCCCGAGGCTCTCCGACGCTGAGCCCGCCGACAGCATACCCGTCGAGATTCAGGTCCGTCAAGCTGCGGGCGCTCAGCTCCCTCAAGTCCGAGAACATCGAGCCTTGTACTATGCCAAATAAGGCAGGGTCAACTTTTTTTTTGGATTTCAAGCATCTCTCGGCCCACCTGGTCGTTCGCTCACCGGCCTCACGCGCGACCTCCTTTTCCACGGGGTAGCCCTTCACGTCATCGAGGCACATGATGATGTCCGAGCCCAACGATTCCTGAACTTCGACGCTCAGTTCCGGAGTAAACAGCCGGCTCGACCCGTCAATATGTGATTGAAAGATCACCCCTTCTTCGGTCACCTTCCGCAAACGAGCCAGACTGAACACCTGAAAACCTCCGCTGTCCGTAAGAATCCCCCCCGGCCAATTCATGAACTTGTGAAGGCCTCCGTGGCGTTCCACCAATTCATGGCCCGGCCTCAAGTACAGGTGATACGCATTGGCAAGGATCATCCTGTACCCCAGGTCCCAGACCTCGTCCGGAGAAACGGCCTTGACCGTCGCCTTCGTGCCTACCGGCATAAACGCGGGAGTGGCAATCTCTCCGCGCGGAGTCGTAATCAATCCCACGCGGGCCGCACTCCCGGCATCCTTATGGATTATCTTGAACTCCAGACCCATTCGTTCCTTTCGTACTGCATGCTCCATAAACAGCAGAGGATTGACGGTGCACATCCGGAATGTCCGGAGGCGCCCGTCAATCCTCTTGGTCCGGTCCTCCCTGCAAGGGCCGTTCGTGCCCGCACGTACCTACCGGTTGGCCTTTTTCAGGCCCAGTGCATCCGTTGCGATAATCATCTTCATGATGTTGGTCGCGCCTTCCAGGATCTTATACACTTTGCCGTCGCGCAGAATGCGGGCAATGGGATACTCATTCGAGTACCCGTAAGCGCTGAGCACCTCGAGGGCAAGGTTGGGCACCTCGTCGGCTGCGCGGCACGCGTAGTACTTTGCCAAGACCGTCTCACGCATATTATTGACCAGACCCCGATCCTTCTGGATGGCACACCGCCACACCAAGGCCCTGGCCGCTTCCGTCTCGGCCACCATCCGGGCAATGACTTCCTGCACCATCTGGAACTCGGCAATGGGCCGACCAAACTGGTTCCTTTCCGTCGCGTACTTGATCGACTCGTCCAACGCGGCCTGACAAGTCCCCACCGCACCGGCCGCGGCGGAAAGCCTCGTACTGATCAATTCCTGCATCAGGTACCCGAAGCCTTTCCCCTCTACACCAAGAAGGTTTGCAGCCGGCACCCGCACGTCCTCCATGATGATCTCGCCGGTAGGGCAGGCCCACAGACCGAGCTTGTCCTTAATATCCACCGACGTGACTCCCGGCGAATGCATGTCCATGACAAACACGCTCATACCCTTGTGCTTGGCCTTCTTGTCCGTCATGGCAAAGATCACCGACATGTCCGCGATCGGACACCACGTGATCCACATTTTGCGACCGTTCAGGACGTACTCGTTCCCGTCCCTGACTGCAACCGTTGACATGGCCGCCGTGTCCGAGCCCGCGTCGGGTTCGGTAATCCCGAAACACCCCAGTATTTTCGCAGACATAAGTTCAGGGATGTACTTCTTCTTGAGATCTTCGCTTCCCCACTTGAGTATGGACATGGCCGTGCCCATGGTCTGCATGTTGAACGCTACACGCAGGGACCCGGAAGCCCTTCCGATCTCTTCGGTTACAATCGCGTGGGCAAGATAGCCCATTTCGTTGCCGCCGTATTGTTCCGGAACAGGACACCCGAACAGGCCAAGCTCGGCCATCTGTTCGACCAGTTCGCGCTGAAAGCGGTGGTCGGCCTCATCCTTGTCCACGACCGGCATGATCTCTTTTTCCGCGAACTTACGGACCATGTCTCGCAGCATTATATGCTCTTCGGTGAGTTCTACATCGTACTCGTCACTCATGTGGGCAGCTCCTTACAAGTAAGTTTTCTCGGCCACGTACATCGGCTCCGTTCGGGACTTATCACTGTCGGCAGCTTCGTCGGGACTCCACTCGGCCCTCGATCGGAGGCAACACGATCTGTTTGGCTGTTCTGAATAGAGGTCTTCCGCACCCCGCAGGCACAGGTCAACTTGGGGACTATATTTACCAAGTTTCAGGGACTAACGTCAAGGAATGTCGGCTGAGACGGGCTTTTTTGCATGAGACCGGTTCATCATGATGAATTCGAGACTGCTGCAGCCGCCCAGGCACAGGGGCTTACCCCTACGGGAACGAGAAGGAAGAGGAATCCCAGGAAAAACCGTCGGGATCCGGTGCCGGAAACGACTGCGTCCGAAGGAATGACGTCCTTTTTGACTTGTACCAAGGAATTGAGTAGGTTTACACGCAAGCCAAAGAAAGGGCAATCGTTCAACGATCGCATCCCGTACACCCATGCTTTGGCCGAAGAGGCGCCATGGCGGACCCGAAGAACCCCGAACAGGAGCGGATGAGTCCTCACCGACGTGCCCGTCAACGGGAGTATCGCGCGGTCGGACTGCTCCTCATCTTGGGGATGCTCGTCTGGATCGCGCAGTCCACCGCCCACTACGTCGGATCGCATGACGGCGTCTCCTTCCGGTCGATCGTCGATTACGCGTCTTCTCCAACGATAATCATTTCATTTGTGGGAATTATCTGCTTTCTCGCGTATGGAATCTACCTCTCCAGGATGATGAAGGAAGTCAGACAGGCGGAAGACGTGCGTGAAAACTTGATCTCCTTCTTGACTCAAGCGCAGGACGCGCTCCACTACCAGGCCACCCATGACAGTCTGACGGGATTATGGAATCGTGCCGCCATCCTTGAGTGCTTTGAACAGGAGTTGGCCCGTACGCGGCGGGAAGACTCCGTGATGAGCGTGATTATCGCGGATGTGGACCATTTCAAACTGATCAACGATGGTTACGGGCACCAGGCGGGAGACGCGGTCCTCCGGGAGATCGCTCAGCGACTCAAATCCTGCCTGAGAACCTACGACGCGGTCGGCCGATACGGCGGTGAGGAGTTCCTCATGATTTTCCCCGGATGCGACGCGGAGCAATCGGGGCACATTGCCGAACGGCTGGTGAACGAACTGCGTTCCAAGCCCATTCGCACCTCGGAAGGTTCCTTCGACATCACCATGAGTTTCGGGATAGTATCGCTTGACGGCTCACGGGAACAAGACGTCGATTCAATCATCAGGTTGGCCGATCAAGCCTTGTACAACGCGAAGAGAGCGGGAAGAAATCGTGTGGAACGAGCGTAGGTGCGGACCGGATCACCTGACGACCTCGTTGAACTCCACATAATCCAGGCCCAATTCCCGGAGCTTGCCGGGCGTGGGTATGCCGTTGCCGTCATATCCCATGTACGCGTAGTACTCGTCGAGCAATCCGTCGAGGTTTCTCACCATTTCTCCCGTGGCAGGCCCGGCGTCGGGCAGAGGCTCGGAACGCATCCTCTCGGGCAGGGTATCGTCCTTCCTGGAGAATCCTTCCCTGACGTTGAAGCACCTCTCCAGGCAGACGATCCTCTCGCCGACCAGATTCAGGCAGCTCGACTCCTGAAACTCCTTGAATCCCGTCCCGGCCGCGAGAAGATTCCCCAGCAGTTCGTACGTCATGCCCGAGTCTGCAAAATTACAAAGTATTCCGGTCTCTTCCAGGGCCTTGGCGATCTGATTGTACCCTGCGATGTCCCCGTTTCCCTCGTCCGCGAACCGGTCTATCGACCTGGGATCGGCCTTGCCGGATATCTCTTGTCGGGCGTATCCATACATGTGGCTTCCCCCGATGTTGGACGTGGCCATGCTCAGGCCGTGAATCTTTGCGGCCCGCGGTTCGTACGCGGGGAATTCCAACCCCTTAGAATGCATGGCATATTTCTCCGCGCCCCTGCCGATGGCCTCGGCGGCCCGCCTGGTTCCTTCTCCCAAGACCCTCCCGAAACCTTCCCGCATGGCGATCATGCGTATCAAATCCAGCATGACCTTGTGATCGCCCCATGTGAGTTCCATGCCGCCGGTGTCCTCGGTCGTAAGGATGCCTCTCTGAAAAAGCTCCATGGCAAAACCCACGGTATTGCCCGTACTGATGGTGTCAAGCCCGAGAAGATCGCAGAGATTGTCCGCCCTCACCGTGGCTCCCACTTCCGTGTTGCCCACCTGTGCTCCAAATGCCCAGATGGACTCATACTCCGGACCTTCGCTCCTCGCGCCGGCATAGGGACCGTCCTTGACAACGTGCACCTGCCCGCACCGCGTCATGCAGTTGAAGCAACCGTGACTCGCCACCCGCATGTCGGTGTACGACTCGGTGAAGAGGTTCTCGATCCCTTCCATGTTCGCGGTCTGGAAGTTCTTGAACGGCAGGATTCCCATCTCTCTGGTCATCTGAGCAAGAAACGTGGTGCCGAACTTGTGCAGTTTGACGACCCGTTTGTGGTCCTTGAGGATTCCCACATGCGCTTTCACGAGGGCCTTGAACCGATCCGGATCGTGAGCTTCCAATGGGCGGGCCCTGGCCGAAATGGAAACGGCCTTCAGGTTCTTTGCACCCATGACGGTGCCGACACCGCATCTCGAAGCGGTTCGCGTTCCATGGGTGATGGTGGCGAAGCGCACGAGCCGCTCCCCGGCAGGCCCTATACACGCAGTCTGGACTCGCTTGCCGTGTCTTGCCTCCAACGCGGACTGAGTCTTTTCCGTATCCAAGCCCCAGAGATCCTCGGCATTCATCACATGCGCGCCGCCTTCGTCGATGAACAGGTAGGAAGGACTCTCGGCCTTGCCCTCGATCGCGATGAGGTCACAGCCGGCGAACTTCATGAAGGCCGCAAAGTTGCCGCCTCCCACGGCACGGGCAACGCCGCCGGTCAGAGGACTCTTGGTCATGACGATCCACCGTCCGAAACCCTGAGCCTGGGTACCCGCCAATGTCCCCGGAAGGAACAGCAGCTTGTTCTCCGATCCCAGAGGATCCACGTCCGAAGTCGTCTCGTTCCAGAGGTAGTGAATGCCGAAGCCTCTGCCCCCGACAAAAGTCCTTTGCACATCCGAAGGTATCGTTTCCCAACGCGTCCTGCCCGATGTGAGGTCGACCCTGAGGAGTCGACCCGTGTACGTGGTCATCCGCGCCTCCCTTCCGTTCGGTCCTTCTTTGGCGGGCCATAGAACAGAGCCCGCTGCCTCTGCTCTTCCCGTGCCAGTCTGCCGCCCGTCTCAGTCAAGAACCACTTGTCGATCTGATGTTTGAGCCATTCCGCGTGCACCGCGGGGGGTATTCCGAATCTCGCCGGATCGAGTTCCAAAGCTTCTTTGGAGAAACGCCAGAGCTTATCGGAATCCTTCACGATTGCATCGTTGAGAGACAGTGGTTGATGCCGGGAGTCATGACCGAGAATGATTTCAGCGATTTCCTCGATGAGGCGCGGATCGTAGCCCAGCGAATCCAATATCTCTCGGGCTTTTTTCGATCCCTCCACTTCGTGAATTCGATTTATGCTCTTGTCGTTTCCATGAGGTCCAAACGCCTTGAGGTGTTGATCTTCGGGCACGAATTTCCAGCCGATGTCGTGAAGCATGATCGCAGGAAGCACGACCCGTTCATCTCCACCCTCGGCTGAGAGCAGCTTCAAAGCGAATGAAAATGCTATCCGGGTGTGGATCTCATTGTCGCGGGTGTCCAGATACTGTTTGGCGAGATCGAAAATTTCCGGATATCGTTTCTCCATAAGACCCTGCCTCCCAATGGCTCACTTTGTGCCGGCGACCTCGCCGCGGCCGTGCCCGAGGAGGAGATACGCGACGTAACCACACTCATGGGACCGAGTCGACGATCAAGTCGAATCGGATCTAAAACAGGCGAAGTAAGATTGGTTCCGAACTTGCCGTCACTTCGAATGATTTGAGTGAAGGCTCACCGCCGTACATCTCCTTGAACAGACCGACCAGCTTCTCATACTCGCCGCTTTTTTCATAGGCGTCAACATCCGCTTTCGTATCCCACGCCGTAACAGAGATCCCTTCGTTCCCGTCGTCCAAACTCTCGAGCAAATGCACGAAACGAACACCCTTATGGTCCTTGTGGGCCGGAATGACCTCTCTGTTGTAGAGGTCCCTCAGGTCGCTCATCTTTCCCTCTCTTACCTTGAAAAACGTCATTCGGACATACATGGTCGAATTCCTTTCATCTCGGCCGCGGATATTCCGCAGCCGTAGGATCTCAAAGAGACGCGGGTGAACCATCCCGAAAAGCGGCCTACGCATCATGGTCCTAG
>JAVHLK010000073.1 GCA_031082285.1 Desulfomonilaceae bacterium | reverse complement strand
CAGATCGGCGACTCGATTGTCATGATGGGGGAAGAGTGTCCGGAGGAGCCTTCCAAGAGCGCGGAAACCATGGGCGGTTCGCCCGTCGGCTTCCACATTTACGTCGAAAATGTGGACGACGCGTTCAGGAAAGCCGTCGAAGCCGGTTCAGAGACCAAGATGCCCGTTGAGGACATGTTCTGGGGAGATCGGGTCGGCACGGTGCAGGACCCCTTCGGGTACAATTGGAGCTTTGCGACTCATACAAAGGACCTGACGCCGGAAGAAATCGAGGAAGGTGCCAAGGCTTGGTTCGCCCGGATGGCGAAGAAATAGCCAAGGGCAATCGACCTATTTCTTAGCCGGAACGGAAAGAGGCCAACCGCACGCGGGTTGACCTCTTTGATTTCTCTGGTGCGCCCGAAACGATTCGAACGTTCGACCTCAACATCCGGAGTGTTGCGCTCTATCCTACTGAGCTACGGGCGCATGCAATGAATTTACCCCATGCAGAGGCGGCTGTCAATTTGTTTGATGTCTTCATCGAATCTGCCGGAGGACTTCCCGAAAACTCAGGCCGCAGATTTCCCGATCCCGGAGGCGATTGAGGGCCGCGATTACAGTGGGACGATGCAGCGGGGGAACCAGGAAACCCGGGTTCGGCTTTGTTTCGAGCAGATGCGAAGTCGGCTGCAGGGGGTGCGAGGATCCGTAGGCATCCTTGCTCTCTCGAAAAGCCGGCAGGGACAACAGATCCAAGAGATTGCCGTAGAGGCCGCCGGCATCCATGTGTTCGATCATCTGCTCAAAGACGCCGTTGAGGCTGACAAGCGTCGGATTCATCCGGGCCTCGCCGTGTACCGCGCATGGTTCTTCCGACCAGAGGCAGCGGCATGCGAAAGGTCGCACATCGTAAACAGGGCAGATTCCGTCCTCCAGCAGCGGGCAGGCGGCAGTGGGAAGAACGGTTTCCGGCTCCGGCGGTTCTTGCCGGCGAAGGCAGTATGCGGCAAGCTCGTTCAGGGTGATCGACGGGCGGTGCATCCGTTCATGCAGCGTGTCCATGACACGCTCGATGAGGTCCGGGCGATTCGCGGTCTCGAGGTAATGCACCATCAGGTCGGCTTCCAGCGTAGTGCAGAGCACGTTCCGGGTGCAGCAGTCATGGCAGCCGGCACGACATGCCCGTACGTAGTGTGTCGCGGTCTCGTCGTACGCGGAATACAACGAGGTCAACAGTTCCCTCTTCAAGTCAGAGGTCAACAATACCTCCATTCCGTCTCCCCCCGATTTTGGTAAGTGCGGGATGAGATCCGGGACGAATTCCTCCATCCGGTCCCTCAATAGTGTCCTGAGTGACTCTCGCCTCGGTACGCGGTGGCTTCGATCATCACACTCAGTCCCAGCGGCAGATCCGCAACGCCGACCGTAGTACGGGCGGGCGGGCGGTTCCGGAAGACATCGGCGTAGACTTCGTTCATGGCCGCGAACTCATCGATTCGCCTCATGTACACGACGCACCTGACCACATCGTCCAGCGAGGAACCGGCGGATTTCAGGATCGTGTCGATATTCTTGAGCGTTTGAGCGGTTTCCGCCCTGATCCCTCCCTCTGCGATCTTCCCTGTCGACGGGTCTACTCCCTTCTCTCCGCACACGAATATCCAGCCGTTCGCCTCGATGGCCTGTGAGTAAGGTCCAACGGGTTTCCCGGCTTCCGGCGACTCAATCACGGTCTTGCTCATGAGATTCCTCCTCATCGCGGAAATCCGACACGAGGACTCCGCAGGATTAGGGGCATGCCTTGGGACTTTCCCGATGAAGGATTACAATAACCTATTGAAGAAGATACTCCGAGACTTTTATTTGCGCTTCATTAGGGTTAGAATGTTCTTGTCCGCGACGTTTCGCGTGCGAGCTTCGGAACGGACAAAGACTTCATTGACGGTGGAACGCGTTGAAAGTGAGTTCGGCGGTATTCATACGAGCTGCGGAGAAGAAGGAAGATTACCCCAAAGGAGGACTTTCGGAAATCGCCTTTGCCGGAAGGTCGAACGTCGGCAAGTCCTCGGCGATCAACACTTTGCTGGCTCGCCGTAATCTTGTGCGCACCTCCAAGACGCCCGGCCGCACGAGAATGCTGAACTTCTTCCTGATCAATGAGAGCTTCATTTTTGTGGATTTCCCCGGGTATGGCTACGCCGCGGTTCCTCAGGCGGTCAAAGACAAATGGGGGCCCATGGTGGAGACGTACCTGACATCGCGAAAGGAACTTGCGGGCGTTGTCTTGATCGTGGATTCACGGCACGGCTTTATGGAATCGGATCGCCGTCTCATTGAGTTCCTCGGGCATCATGGGATCGTCACCGTCGTTGTTGCAACCAAGGCGGACAAGCTGAACCGCGGCAAAATACGAGATCGACAGCGTGCCATGACCGAAGATCTGGGCGCGAATGTCCCCGTCGTGCCCTTCTCATCGCATACGGGTGAGGGCAAAAATGAATTGTGGAATCAGATTAAAAAGCTTATAGATTGAGTGACGGTCGCCGACGGGCAAAGAATCGAGCCCTCGGTTTACGTGGACCGATGTCTGCGCGGCCCAAGGACTTTGAGAAGAGAAGAGAAGAGAAGAGAAGAACCGAATGGTAAAAAAAATGTTGATAAACGCCAGTCATCCCGAGGAATGTCGCGTAGCTGTTGTTGCCGACGGGACGCTGGAAGAATTGGACGTACAGATCCGGACCCGCGAGGCCACGCTGGGCAACATATACAAAGGGGTCATAAGTCGAATAGAGCCCTCGCTTCAAGCGGTATTTGTCGATTACGGCGCACCCCGGAACGGATTCCTGTCAATTAATGATGTGCACCCGTCATATTTCCCCGAATCTTTCGAACAAGGTCGCAGACGCCCACGTATACAGGACGTGTTCAAGAAGGACCATCACGTCATTGTGCAAGTGAACAAGGAGGAGCGCGGAACCAAGGGCGCCAGCTTGACGACGAACATTTCGCTGGCCGGACGGTATCTCGTCCTGATGCCGGGAACCGACCTGTGCGGCGTGTCGCGAAAGATCGAGGATGACGAGGAGCGCAAGAAACTTAAGGAAATTCTGAAACAGATCACTCCTCCGGAAAACATGGGATTCATTGTGCGAACCGCGGGAATGGGGAGAAACAAGACCGAATTGTCTCGGGACCTGAACTACCTTCTCAAGTTGTGGCGCGCCATAGAAAAAAATGTCGGGCAACAAGACGCGCCCGCGTTGCTCCACAGGGAACAGGACGTTGTCATACGCTCGATCAGAGAGCACTTTTCTCAGGACATCTCGGAAATACTTGTGGATGAAAAGGAAGCGTACAAAGAATTACGGTCATTTTTTCACCAGGTGATGCCCAAGTACGAAAACCTGGTCAAGCTCTCGCAGGAGAAACGCCCGCTTTTCAACAAGTACCAACTGGAAGAGCAAATCGAGCAAGCCTACCGCAGGAGGATCAAGCTCAAATCGGGCGGTCACATAGTCATCGAACCTACGGAGGCCATGGTCACCATCGACGTCAATTCGGGAAGCGCAACAAAAGAAAAAGGGATCGAGGAGACGGCATATCGGGTGAATATGGAGGCCGCTCCGGAAATTGCAAGACAGCTGAGGCTCCGGGATCTCGGCGGCATCATCGTCATCGATTTCATCGACATGATGCACAAGAAGCACAAACAAGACGTTGAGAAAACGGTGAGAGCGGAATTGAAGAAGGACAGGGCCAAGACGAAGATTCTCAGGATTTCCACACTGGGTCTGTTGGAACTCTCACGGCAGCGACTCAAGTCCTCGTTGGGCACCGGGGAATACTTGGACTGTCCGCTCTGCGACGGCAGAGGCAAGATAAGATCGCCCGAGATGTCCGCGGTGTCGGTATTCCGAAGAGTGAAGTCGCTTCTCATCAAGGGAAACGTGACGGAGGTCAGGGCCACGGTACCCGCGCCGGTTGCCGAATATCTCTTGAACAATATGCGCTCCCAACTCGTGGAATTGGAGTCACAGTACTCTTCCCGCATATCCATAATGGTGAAACAGGTCGTTCCGGACAAAGAGATTTCAGTAGAGGCAATCAAGGAAGAGGCCCCTGTGGTTTCGAGCCAGGCTCCGTCGGAGCTTTCCGCTGCGGCGAGCCGGGCCGCTGCGGAAGTGCCGGTGAGAGCCGTATCGGTAGAATCTGTGGAAGTCATCCAAGAAGAAGTCCGAGAAGTTGTACGCGAAGTTGAACAGGCGGCCGACCAGGAGACCTCATCCGTACTGGATGCCGACCGGAAGAAGGCAAAACGACCCGGACGACGGAAGAGAAGAAGGAGACGGAAGATCGCGCTGGAGACCGTGCCGCCCTATCTCCTGCCCGACACCGGCCAGGACTCGTCCCCCGATCCGGAGGTTAACGAAGAACAAGCCGGACTCAGCTTCCAGGAACGAATTCTCTCTTCACTCTACGGCAGCCTTGGGTCCATCGACCTGGACTCGACCCTTCAGAGTGGGTCCGAACAAGTTCGTTCATCCCCGGAGGATCGCGCAGACCCGGGATCCGAGCCGGTCGGTTCTGATGAGGCACCTGATTCTTCCGACTCCGAGGAAGCTGAACAGACGGACAGCGACTTGAAGGATGTGGAAACCAAAGAGGAAAAGCGCGATTATAAGAAACGCGGCGGTCGCAAAGCTTCGCTTCAGAGCTTTCTTCCGTTTTCTTGACAGTTTCTGTCCGAACGCATGTTGAATGGGCGTGAGTGTGGGTCGTCGGCAAGGGACATCGGCACATATCTTCACAAACTCTGCGATCGCGTCTATTTGTACCGAGGGGTGACCATGGGTGCAACGAGCAGGGGCTCGTTTTCCCGGCGACCTCGGAAGAGAGGTCGGATACGGGGCGCTGCAGCCAAGGACATTCACGGCAAGCGGTCCCAAACGGAGTGAACTCGCGGTCACTCGAATGAACGGTGATTGGTACAAAGACACGTCCGATCGTGGACGAGTTCCGGAAAAGGAGGACTATCCAGTGGGCAAAGAGAAAGGTGTGGTCCATGTGGTGGGTACCGGTACAATTGGTGAACCCTTAATCGGCTTACTCTGCTATTTCAAGGAAGAAGCCGGCTTTACCGAAGTAACATTCCACAAGAGATCGCCTATACCCAGGGACGTTCCCAAAATCAAGGCTTTGGTGGATAGGGGAGCCCAGCTGACCGTCGACGAGGACAGAATTGCCGACTTTGAAGCCCTGAAACTCAAACCCGTTATGACTCACGAGGAGGCTCTTGAAAAGGCGGACGTGGTGATTGATTGCACCCCGTCGGGAGTCGGAATCTCCAACAAAAACGAGTTCTATGAAAACTACCTGGCAAGTACCAAGGGATTCATCGCGCAAGGAAGTGAATTCGGGTTCGGCAAAATGTACGCCCGCGGCATAAACGACGAAGCTCTGGAATCGGGCGTCGACCGCTTCGTTCAGGTTGTCAGCTGCAATACGCATAACCTCTGTGCACTGATCAACACGACGGCGCTCATCGACGGCGAAGACAACCTGGAGGAAGGCCGTTTTCTGTGCATTCGGCGTTCCAATGACATCAGCCAGGTGAAAGGCTTTGTGCCGTCCCCGGACGTGGGCAAGCATGGAGATCCCGTGTTCGGGACACACCACGCCAGAGACGCGTACCATCTGTTCCGCACCAAGGGCCTTGAACTCAACCTGTGGTCTTCAGCTCTGAAACTCAACACACAGTATATGCATTGTATCTACTTCCAGTTGAAGCTCAAGAGAGCGGTGACAAAGGACGAGGTCTTGGAACGGTTCAGGCAGGACACCCGCATCAGCCTCACCAAGAAGCAGTCCGCATGTGAAGTCTTCTCTTTCGGAAGGGATCACGGCTACTTCGGTCGCCTGTTGAACCAGACGGTCATTGTGGAGCCTACCGTTGAAGTGAGAAAAGGTCACGAAGTGATCGGATTCTGCTTTACGCCCCAAGACGGCAATTCTTTGTTGAGTTCGTTCAGCGCGGTGACCTGGTTCCTGGACCCGGACACCTACGTAGAGCGCACGGAATGCCTCAAGAGGTTTTTCTTCCAGGAAGTCTGAGGAGAGTCGCAAGGCATTAATCCATGTAACCGGGGAGAGCGTTCTCGGCCGGAGACGTGATTGCCTGCCGGGACGCCGGCTCCGTCCCCTGCGATGACGTGCCGTTCGAGGTCGGTCTCCGGGCCGAACGTGCACGGATCCCCGCGAACAACACCGCCCGTGAAAAAAACCCCCGACATAAGGAGAGAATACCCGCCCGTGCCGCTGGTGGGGGTGGGTGCTCTCATTGTGAACAATGACAGGGTCGTGCTCGTACGGCGGCGACGGAAACCTGCACAAGGGGAGTGGAGCATTCCCGGTGGGCTCGTCAAACTCGGAGAAACCCTGAAGGAAGCCGTAATCAGAGAGGCTTTGGAAGAAACCGGGCTGAACGTGGAGCCACGGGTACTGGTTGAACTGCTCGAGCGAATATTCGCCGATGACCGGGGCGGCATACGGTATCACTACGTGATCGCGGATTACCTCTGCACGGTCGTCGGAGGTTCTTTGACTGCGGGCTCCGATGCGGCCGCGGCCGTGTGGGCGGATCGCTCCGAGCTGCACTGGTACGCATTGCCCGCGGTCACGTTGCGGGTGGTACTTGATGCTCTTGACGGATACTGATATAGCAATTGCCACATACTCCGTCCAAGATTGGAATGTCGTAGGAGTTGTCGGCCGAATGCCCGAATCCCGTATTCAATACGGAATTCCCGGGGATCTTGCCCGTCAAGGTCCGCTCTACAGACCCGAACGATCTTTCTTTGTGCGAGAACAGCCATGACGGTATTCCCAACCTGATGGTAACCGTGGAGCCCCCCGGATGACTCGTTAGTTATTCCCGAGACTGAATCAAGGAGCACAATGAACATGCTGGAATCACCGGCAAGATTGGATCCACGTTCTGAGATGCTGGTTCTTGCCACCTATGGCGACACCAGAAACGTCGTGCTGACCGCGATAGAGGTTATGGGTCCTTTTGACGTAGACGCCGGCTGGGTGGCTATTGAGAGAGCATCCAGAGAATTTCCACAGGTCATGAGCTGCATCCGGGAGATCAAGGTGCGGGGACGGTATTACCTGGTATGGGATCGACGTTCTGACCTTCCCCTTTCACGGATTTTCACCGAACTGCCCCGCGGTCTTCGATCCGAGCCTCTCTTGGAAGCTCTTCTCAAGCACTTGGCCCCGTGGTTGGACCGGGATTGGAACCTCTTCGAGGAGACGGCGGCGAGGATTCATTTTGTCCGAGTTTCACCCGACCATCACGTGCTGATATCCGCGTTTCATCATGTGGCTTCGGACGCGGGCACTGCTTCGGAGTTCGGGAGGAGTTTCCTCGCTCATTACCACCAAATCGTCACGGGGCGGCACGCGGAGTGGGCACAGGAGGCCCACGCGATCTCGAGTTCAAGCAAGAGAAGGGTGAAAATACGACAACCGAATTGGAGGGAACGCCTGGCAAGCGTGCGGCAAACGATCGACAACATTTTCGAGAAACCGACCCTGCCGGTCGGCACGGGACGATCCGAGGACTCGGGGCAACACCTTAACAAGAGGGTCCTGTCGGAGGAGGTCACGGAGAAGATCGCCCGCTCGTCGACCGCCAACGGAGTTTCGTTTATCGACCTCTTGACCGCATGTGCCAACCTGGCGATCGACCGATGGAATGAAAGTCGAAACGTGAAGCGCGGCATCCTGACCACGTCCATGACGGTCAATACGCGCGGGCGATATGTGGACCACAATCAACCGAACAACAGTTCGGTCATTTTCTTCAAATCGTTCCCCGAGGAGCGGACGGACACTCGAAAGTTCTCACGCTCGTTGGCTCTCACCCGAATAAAACACTTTCGGAACCAGATGGATCTCAAATACATGCACGATATCGAACGGATGATGAACCTTATTCGGTTGTTTCCCTTCAAACTCAGACGCAGAATCGTTCATCGCGTGGTGAATCGTCATCAATTCTCAATCGGCGTGACATTGTTGGGAGTTCTGTGGCCTAAGATGAAAAACGGCAAACCCACTGCCGAAACCGTTTTCAAAGAATGCGGCAATGTGACGGTTTCCGAGGTTCATGGAATCGGTTACAAGCTCCTCTCCAGCACACGAGTAGTGCTGATCGTGTACGCGTTCAGAAACAAGATGAACCTGATCCTGGCTTCCCACGCATGCCTGTTCACGCGTCAAGAAGCGGAAGAGTTCTTGGACCTGATCGTCAAGAATCTTGTGGACCGAGCCGAGCCGGAAAGTTCGCGGGACAGGGTATTGACCTGAGGGGAACGAGCGATTAAGGTGTGCCTCCATGCCTAAGCCGCGTCGGTACTCGGCAGGCATACGAGTGCAAAAGGAGAGAATGCATGCGTCCAGGTGTCTCATTCGAACTGCCCGCAAAGATCGCCGCCGTTGTATCCACGGTTGTTGTGTCGAAGTATCGTGCAGCCGCGATTCGTACCATCGCGCCCGCCGGCTCGTATTCCGTGCGATTGATTCCCGTCCTGGCGACCGTGCTCGCCGCGATGATCATTTCGGGGGGCGGGCCCGTCCGGGCACAGACCGGAGCCCAATCGCCCCAGCTCAAAGGATTGTCCGCTCAAGAAGCTTCCCGATTCAAACAAATCATTACGGGGGTTATTCAGAATCCGAACTATCTCACCCCCGCGGTTCACGATGAGTTTTGGAGAACGCTGGCCAAGACGAGAGCCACTCCGGCCCAGGTGAGGTCGGTGCGGGAGAGTATGACGGGCATGCTGACGGTATACTATCCGATGTTTTGGCAGGATGCGTTGGTGTCTCTAAGGAATCGCCGCCCGTACAAGTCGCCGCAACGTCAACAGTACGAGAACAAGTTACTCTCGCAACGGATAGTCACCAGTACCATGATTAGCGCGAACGACTCCCTGATGGCCAATATCGCCTCGGGTAAACCCATCGTACGTCAGGGGCAGAGCATCGTGTTAAATGAACAGATGATTCAAGCATCCTTGCAAAGCGTTCAAGAGGCGGCACGGAGAGTGGATCGGCTATTCACTCCCGGGCAACGATAGAAAGGGAGATCCTCGGGTCGGGCAGCACGTGACGGGGGAGTTAGGATGAGAGGACAGTTACTGCGGATCCGAAGGCCTGGATGTGGTGCCGTGACGAAGCCCGGCCGTTCGGAGACCGTCTCATAATCCCGGGGGACTCACGTATCCGTCTGATGGGCTTTGACTACCGGCCTGATTTCACCCGGTTCTCGATCCGCGCCCCACACCGTCCGCCGTTTCAAGAGATGATTCCTTGAGTCTTGAGAGGGATTCCTCATTTTCCGGACTCGGCCTGAACTCACTCCCGGATGGTCAGCACGCTTATGAGTTTGCGCAGCTCCTCCAGACCCATCTCTGAAATCTCCGCAATCTCGAAACCCGCCACCCATGTTCCGTCGGGCCCTTCACGTCTCACCCATTGGCATCTTGCCTCAAAGACGAAAGGATAGATATCGTGAAACTCGTCCGGCCGGACGACAAAGCTCTTCGTCTCTTGGGGTTTTACCTCGATGCCGGCCACTTGCAGTCCCTTTTCCGTAATGTCGAGGATGTCTCCCTGAACCCGGAGATCCTCCGTGTCGTACACGACTACGGGAAATGCGAGATAGTTGCGTGCAAGCACACGAAGCGCATCCACGCCTATAGGACTTTCGTACGAGGGGAGCCGTCCTTGAATGTCCGACGGGTCCAATAGCTCGGCATCGACGAGCTTTGTGAAAGCTTTCTGAAGTCCGATGCCGGAGAGTTTATATTTGCTCATGAGTTGTGTATCGGACGTGCCGGATCGAACATCCTCGACGAATGACCGCAAATTGATCCGTCTGTTTGCCATGCCCACCTACCTGGTTCTGTCGTGCCTACTGCAGGTTGTTTTTGAATTATACTCTGTTTAGGGGAATATGCACAGCCTCCCGAACGGTCTCGTGCAAGACGCTCTCGACATGCCCTTGCCGGTGAATCGTTTTTTGTCCACGTGCATCATCATTACATAGATTCATGCGAGAACCGACACGATATGCGGAGGGTCGTACGATGGAATACATGGAACACCAAAGCGGGACTGAAGGCGGATCCGAGTCTCGAGAGTTCGGGTCGGAAGACTTTGAATGCCTTAACTACTACCCCGGAATGCTGGCCGATCAGCACGAGCGCGATGAGGAATTTCGTGAGCAACTATTTGCGATGGAATTCTTTGGCGATGCCGAATGCTTCGAGATTGCGGATCCTCAGAATGCCGCACAATGAGTTGGTCACGTAGAGTCTCCTCGTTCAGCGTCGTGAGATGCTGAACGGGCGTTTCGCTCCGTGCCCACAGGACCGGGCGAAGCCCGGGGTCTTATAGACCCGTAATAGTAATGGGGGCCGGGATGAACGTCATTGCGAAGATGATGATTGCCGTCCAACCTATCACCCGACCTCTTCTATCGAGCGGCGTATATGAATCCAAGGGCGGCGGGTGCCTCAGACCGATGAACAGGGCAAGCGTGCCGAACAGAAGCCATCCCAGCCACAGCCAGATTCCCAGCGGAATGAGACATCCGAACGCCAAGAGACTTACGATCCGTGCTCGACGAGGGCCGAAGAGAGCATAGACCACGTGCCCTCCGTCGAGTTGTCCCAGGGGAAGCAAGTTGAGAGCGGTGATGAAGAGCCCGAACCACGCGGCCATGGCTGTTGGGTGTAAGAAGACCGTTGCCTGCTGGGGAAGATCGCCGAATCGTAGGAATAAGAGTAGTTCCAGGACAAGAGAAGTTCCGAAGTGTATTGCGTTGCCTTCAACCGGCGCGGCAACGGTTTTCACCTCCGAATAGAGCGATCCGATGACAAGCAATGGAACGGCAACCAGGCTCCCCGCGATGGGACCCGATGCTCCGACTTCCATCAAGACTCGCTTGTTGGGAATCGGCGACCTGATCTTGATGAACGCGCCGAACGTCCCCACGGGCGGGATCGCGGGGATGAAATAGGGAGGGCTCACGTCAAGGAATCTTCTTCTCGCGGCGATGTAGTGACCCATTTCATGCACGAGCAGTATTGCCATGAGAGGCAGGGAGAACACCCATCCGCCGAGGAAGAACCGGATCCAGGATTCCGAGGGTTCGTTTACGTACCACGCGCCGGCAAAGGTGGTCGTAACAAGCGTCATCACCAGCAGCACTATGTTTATGATCCAAGGCTTGTTCCTAATTGTAACACTCCCCTTCCGGTTTGCCGGTCAATAACGAATTCTCTCCGGATTTCTTCACGCTTGATGAACCCTGCCCATGCCTTTTCGCAGATGGATCGGTTCGTTGAACAGGGGATCGGGCTGAGCAACGCGGAGCACTTCCTCCGGCGTAGTGATCCCGTTGAGCATTTTCCGTATGGAGTTTTCCCAGAGAGTGCTGAACTTCTTCTTCTTTGCCATTTCCTTGAGCGCGGCCATGTCCGGCTTTTCCGTGACGAGTTTTGCCACATCTTCGTCCACCGCGACGACCTCGTACACACTCTCCCGTTTGAAATATCCGGTGTCCCGGCATTGAAAGCAGCCTCGGCCTCTCTTAAGCAGGATTCGTTCGGGCCCCTCGAAGTTGAATCCCCGGTTGTTGAGTTCCTTCAGGCTCATGGTGTACTCTTCCGTACAATACGGACACACCTTTCTCATAAGACGCTGAGCAATCAATCCAACCAAGGTGGATGACAGAAGGAAGGCCGGCACTTGCAGGTCCAGCATACGGTTGATCGCGGTGAGTGCATCGTTGGTGTGAACAGTGCTGAATACCAGATGACCCGTCAGAGCCGCTTGAACCGCAAGCGAGGCCGTCTCGTGGTCTCTGATCTCCCCGATCATGATTATGTCCGGGTCCTGCCTCATCACATGGCGCAAAATGGGCCCGAACGTCATCTTTTCTTCCGGGTCGTGCAGCATACTGACCGCGGGGTTGACGGAAATCTGGTTAAAGTGCTCGAACACCATCTCCACGGGATCCTCGATGGTGGTAATGTTTCTGTCACCATTTGCCAGAACCTTCATGGCCGAATACAATGTGGTGGTCTTCCCGGACCCGGTGGGGCCCGTGCACAGGATGATGCCGAACGGTTTGTAGATGAAACTCTGAAAAACGGTGAGATCGAGAGGAGTAAAACCAAGTGCCTCCAGATCCATGAAGAGAAGGTCCGGGTCCTGGATTCGACACACGGTCTTCTCTCCAAAGGCCGTGGGAACGGTAGACACGCGAACCTCGATCTCCCTGTCCCGCGTGTTGAGTTTGATCCTCCCGTCTTGAGGGCGACGTTTCTCGGCGATGTCCATGGATGCCATGCCCTTGATCCGGGATGTGAACGCTTGATGCAGGGCGCCCGGAACCCAGTCGATATCGTGCAGGACACCGTCGATGCGCATCCGCAAGAGGCTCTTGTTCCGCTTGGGCTCTATATGGATGTCGCTGGATCTCTGAGTTATGGCTCTCCTGAACATGGCATCCACCGCCGTGCGGATGTTCTTGTCGGTGTGAGAAATCTCTTCCAGACTCTGAACGTCGACGAGCCTTTCCAGGTCGGCCAACTCTTTGAAATACTTGACGTGTTTTTCCGCGGCGGCCTTAATGGAACCTCGAAATCCGTGAAATTCCAATATGATCTTTAAGATGTCGCTCTTCGGAGAAATCACTACTTCCAGTTCTCGGCCGCACACCCGTGAGACGTCCTCGAGTACATCCATCTGCGACGGATCGAAGACGGCGACTCGAAGTTTCTCTTCAATGTCTTCCACGGGCACGATGAGGAAACGATCGGAGAATTTCTGGGGAAGCGTTCGCGTAACGAAGTCCGGATCGAGTTCCAGCGACTCCAGCCGCATAAACGGATATCCGAGGTGTTTGGCGAGAGTCTCCACGATTCGAGGTTCGTCCACCGACCCTTTGGGTCCCGAGAATTTCATTTCCGAAATGATTTCAAGGGCAGTGGTCTGGTGTGCCTGCGGAACAGCCTGACGAACCTGCTTCGCCTTTTGCTGCGACAGTCGGTCCTTGATGTACATCTCCGCTTCCTGAAGTCGGACCATACCCTGTTCGTCGAGAAGTCCCTCAGTGTAGAGAATCTCACCTATCTGAAGGATATCGTTGTAAATCTCCACTGTTACGTACCTGTTGCTCCTCTTGGACAGACATACGAGCCTGGAACTACGTCATCCACTGCATGTAGGTCCTTATTCTATTGACTGAGAGGACAAGAATCAAGACTGGTATGAACTTGGGATCTGCAACCGTAACGCCCCATGGAAGCTCTTGATTTCTTGCTTTACGGGTTCGGTCGCGTAGTTCTCTCCACGGAGATTGCTCCGTCGGTTCTCGTCGCGCAACGACACGGAACGACAATGTCATTGCGACCGGCGAGACGCCGTCTCATCGCGTCTGAATTCGCGACCGCGTGTGGGCGGCAATGTACGGAGGAATGAGGTCGCCGGTGGGTTGAAACGTCGGCCGGCCGCGTGTTTCCTTTGAATCGGGCCGTGAACCGAACCGATCTCGAGGAATCACTCGGCCGACCGATGAACGTATCGTCCAATTTCAATGGCCATCGGACGGATCGTGCAGGGTCTTGGTACGGGGACGCCGGTGCCGCAGGCCGATACCTGCTTTCCTTTACAGGTCCGCCTGGTCGACTTTGTCTCGGAGTTCCTTGCCTGTCTTGAAAAAGGGCAAATTCTTGTCTTCGACCGTTATCTGCTCGCCTGTCTTGGGATTCCTTCCCGTATATCCCTTGTACTGTTTCACCATGAACGAGCCGAAGCCGCGGATTTCGATCCGATCTCCGGCAATGAGCGTTTTGCCCATGGTGTCAAAAACCAGATTGACGATCTCCTCTGATTTTCTCAAAGGGAGATCCGCCTCCTTTGCCAGGGCGGCAATTAAACCTGATTTGTTCATGATGGATTCCTGACCGCACCGATCTACTTGGCCTTCTTGGCGGCATCCCTTAAAGCTCTGGAAGCGGTGAAACGAGGAACCTTCGCAGCCGGAATCTTGATCTTCTGGCGAGTTTGCGGGTTGACTCCCATCCGGGCCTTCTTCTTTATGACCCGAAAGGTGCCGAGATCTGCGATCCGAATCTTTCCGTCCTTCTTTTTCAAGGATTCGTGGATTGCCGTTACAATGGCGTTTAAGGCCGCTGCGGCAGCCTTTTTCGTTACGCCGGCCTCTTCCGCCATATGGGCTACCAGTTCAGCTTTTGTCATGACAACTACCTCCTAACTGAAAATAAAAAAGGTTCAAGGCTTAAAACTACACCAAAGGAATCAAATTGTTATATATACCGGGTTGTTTTGTCAAGAGAAATTGCTTGGGGAAATGTAAGTCAACGACAAATAGAGCGATTTGGTCACGACTCACAGGGTTCACCTAAATTCAGGTAGATAGCCAAAACGACTTGATATAAGGAGAGAAAACAGATTCAGAAATGGAACGACGAGCCGTGTCCGCACTTTCTCGCACAACCACGGAAACTCCGGCGCGCACACGACGAGCGCGCATACGCGCAGGTACCGCCCGCCCCGGACCTTCAACCGGGCCCCTCAAGAATTCATCAAAGAATCGCAGAAGTTGAAAAAGGGGCCGCCCAATCCCATCAGCGGGAAATCACCCGGCGAGGTAAATCCATAGAAGAGTACGGGGGAAATCTCGAAAATTTTTCTTGACATCACGCCTGAGCCGGAATAAGCGGTCAATCAATTTCCGGTAGAATGAAGGAATGACCGAATGAATGAATTGACCCTTCTGGAACACTTGGAGCAAATCGCCCAGAGACTGGGCGTGGAACTGAGATACGAGAACCTTGGGCAAAACGGCATCCGATGTGACGGCGGGTATTGCAAGGTGGCCGGCAAGCCGTTGATACTCCTCAATCGTAAGGACTCCAGGCAGCGCAAGATTCGTATACTCTGCAGATCTCTTAACAAGTTAAATTTGCAAGGTATTTTTATCCCTCCCGCAGTGAGGAGAGCGATCGAAACGCTTGAAAACTGATCCGCATGGAGCATGCACCACCAGGGAATCCGCGAATTCAAGAGATTGTCTCAAGAAAACCATAAGGCGTAATACTCGTGCCACAGCCCCCCACCCTAACCCCCTCTCCCCCGCTTCGGGTGAGAGGGGACTCATCTTGCTCCCTGTCCCTCTGGGAGAAGGTTGGGGTGAGGGTGCCTCCCCACATGTCGGCACGCAATCCCGCGGGACGCGGGATTCTTGCTTCACGCTGATTTCTGAGACATTCTCTCAACCCCCGGGCCCTGTCCGGCTTCATCTTCTTCGATCCTACTCCGGGCCGAGGACCTGGTCGGACCGATCTTTGCGTCGTCCAAACGGGACAGATGCCTCTCTCTTGTAGTACAATAGATCCATGAGGAGACGGCGCGCGGTAAACCGGAGCCTTCGGGCAGGCCTTGCGCGGGTTGTCATTCGCCGTCTTACCCGCATCCGAGAGGCTTCCGTCGCGTCTCTTTCCGAGGGTGGACATCGGTGCCTACTGTTTCTGAAATACGGTCCTTGCGTTTCGATCCTCGAATGACCGATTTCCGACTCCTGCAAGGGCTGTGTACCGAAGCGGATCGCCTTGTCGAGGCGTACCGGTGGAAAGTAGGGCTGGGACCGGGTTCTCCCTTAATCGCATGCCTTATTGGCGGGACGGGAACCGGCAAGAGCACCTTGTTCAATTCTCTGGCCGGCAAGAAGATCAGTGAAGTGGGAATGCGCCGGCCCTGCACCCTCAAGGCAGTTCTCCTCGTACATGAGCAATTTGTCCAAGGAATCCAAGGATCACCCTATCTCGATGACGGAACGCGAAACTCGGTGACGGTGGTCTCCCATCAACGACTGGACCTCTCTCCCCTGGTCCTTGTAGACACTCCGGATTTTGACAGTGTGGAGGCCGCCAACAGGCAAATCTTTGAAAGCTTTTTCGTCGTTTCCGACCTTGTGATCTATGTGACCTCACAAGAAAAATACGCGGATCGTGACGGTTGGGAAAAGCTCGTGCGGGCAATACAATGGGGTAAGAAGACGATCTGCGTCATGAATAAGGTCACGTCGGACGTCGCGTACCGTGATTTCGAAGTGAATGTGCTCAAATTGGACCGGACAATCAGACCCGTCAGGGTCGAGAAGGTTGACCATGCAACCGAGTGCATCCCGGGGTTGAGAGATCGAGCGCCTTTCTCGGATCTCTTTGGACACGAGGTTCAGGATTCGACCGCTGCGCAAACTCGGACCCGAGAACTTGAAGCGCTTCGGACTCACGCAGCCGGTACGCTGGAGCGGCTCGAGGAAACCATCGGCAAGCATGCCGAGCGTACTGCATCCGTGAACGTCAAGATTGAACGGATTCTTTCCGATATTACGCGGGAAATGGAGAAAGGGCTGGATGCCGTTGTCACACAAGATATTGAGATTCAAATCCGAGACCGGCTGAAAACGCTCCTGAGGAAGTACGACATCCTCTTTGTCCCCCGCATGATGGTTCGGAACACGATACTCAGGGTCTTTCATTCGGTCGCCGACATGGTCGGACTGGGCAATGGTCCGCAAACCCCGGAAGACCGCGGCCGGCAGATTCGGGCCGAGGACCTTCGTGCGGCCCGATCCGCGGCCAAACTGGAGCCGTTGCAGACGGCGGTAGCGAAACTTAATCTTCAGATCGCTCAGATCCTCTCGACCGATCCCGGATTGGACGATTTTCGCCGGGTGGCCCGAGACGACGTGGTCAGATGGGAGCCCGGAAAGGTTCAAGCGCTGTACGACGAGGCTTTCCCGGGGGTTGAACATCTTCTGGAAGCCGAGTTCAATCGGTTTCGTGAAGGACTCTCGCGTACGGACGAAATGAAACTCTACGGGTCTTATACGGTATGGGCTCTTTTCTTGATTACCGCGGAAATCATAGTCGGCGGAGGATTCACGTTGTTTGATGCAATGTTGAACACGGTCATCGTGCCGTTTATTCCCAAGTGGTTACTCAATGTAAAGGTGGTGGATTTACTGAGAGAAATCGGCGAACGCGTGGACAGGGCACACCGAGATGCGCTTCACGGCATCCTTACGAGTCAGGCGGATCTGTACCGGACATCGTTCTCAAACATGGTGCCGACCGGTGAGCAGACCGATCGCCTCAGACGTCTCAGGCTCGACATGACCCGTCGGAACCAATAGCGGATGCCGACACGGCCGTACCGTGCCTTGCGTTCAGGAGAGATGACGCGGTCGGACGTACTCATCGAACGCGTTTCACGCCTCGTCTCCGACGCAACGCGCCGGAGCCGGTGGAAAAAACATGCGGACGTTGGTGATTCAACGGGTCCTCGCCGGCATGATCGTGGGAAAACGGTATTCCAGGCGGGGCCGGGGTCGTCCCCGAGTTGTCCACAATTGCTGTGGATAACTTGGGCGAAAGCCTGTTGATAACTTCTCTAAGTCTTGGATATCTCGACGGTGAGACCACCTTGCACCAGGATGGGACACCGGATAGTTCTCTAATAATACCAGGGATATAACTTAAGTGGACGGAATTGCAGGAGCACTCGAATTTAACAGTAATTTCATATTTCAAGTTATAAACACTTGTGGATAGATGATTAATTCCCAACGTGCGTAACCACGTTCATCCAGGCCGGTGTGAACAAGAAAATTCTTTTACGGAGGTACCGCAATGGACGCAATGCAAGCGATTCTGACTCGTCGCAGTATCAGAAAATACACGTCGGAACCTGTTTCGGACGAGCAGGTGACCGAGTTACTCAAGGCCGCCATGAGTGCTCCCACCGCGGGAAATCAGCCGTGGCACTTTGTCGTGGTGCGGGATCGCGCCGCCTTGGATTCAATTACGAGGTTCCATCCCCACGCGGAGATGCTCAAGCAGGCATCCGTCGCGATCTCCATTTCAGGCGACCCCACCGTGGAGACACTGAAGGGCAGGTGGTTGTTGGATTGTGCCGCGGCAACCGAGAACATCCTTATAGCAGCCAACGCGTTGGACCTGGGAGCCTGCTGGGTTGGAATCTATCCGGTGGAAGAGCGGATCAAGGCGCTTCGCAATCTTCTGGGAATCCCGGAACACGTGATTCCGCTCTCAATGGTTTCCCTGGGACATCCGGGGGAGAAGAAAGATCCACCGGACCGTTTCAGGCCGGAACGCATACATTACGATACGTGGTAGGCGGACCGGTGCGAGGGTTATCAGCTGCCGTGAGAGGCGTTCCGCCCGGCGGGACGCGCGGCATCGAAGAAACTTCTTGACACGGAGTGCAAAGGGGGGTACACCTATACGTTACCAGAGGTTGTATCGAACTATGCATCAAACCCGACAGTTCAGCGCGTCCAGCTACTATTATTGGTGGTATTTTTATTTTTACCCACCAGAGGTTGGCGCGCGCTCCTGATTGTCCGGTTAGGCAAACCCATAAAAGAAAAGATGCGGAGCAAGCGCTCCGCATCTTTTTTTTTGGAGGAAAGGAAGATGGTTATAGTCATGAAGAAAGAGGCGGGCGAAGGGCTGGTTTCGAAGGTCTTGGCCAAAGTGGAAAGCCTCGGACTCACAGCTCATCTGTCCAGAGGCAAGATCAGGACAATTGTCGGCGTCGTGGGCGACAATAGTGCCGTAGAGCCGGACAGCTTCGCGTGCCTGGACGGAGTGGAACGCGTGGTTCCGCTTCTGGGCCCGTTCAAGTTGGCCAGCCGTGATTTCAAGAAGGAGAACACCGTATTCTCCATCGACGGTTCTCAGATCGGGGACAAGAAGATAATCGTCATGGCCGGTCCTTGCGCGGTGGAGGACAAGAATCAGGTGATCGAGGCCGCGTTGGCGGTCAAGAAAGCCGGCGCCGTTGCCCTGAGAGGCGGGGCCTTTAAGCCGCGAACTTCTCCGTACAGCTTCCAGGGACTGGGTGAAGAAGGCCTCAAGCTTCTGGCGATGGCCAGAGACATGGCAGGCCTGGCCGTAGTCACGGAAGTGACCACTCCGGAACAGGTTCCGCTGGTTGCTCAGTATGCAGACGTCCTTCAAGTCGGGGCTCGCAACATGCAAAACTTCGGGCTTCTCCACGCAGTGGGCGAATCTCACAAACCGGTACTGCTCAAACGCGGCCTGTCCAGCACCCTGGAAGAGTTCTTGAACGCCGCGGAGTACATCCTCAGCCACAACAATCCCCGCGTCATTCTCTGCGAGCGAGGCATACGGACCTTTGAGACCTACACCCGTAACACCTTGGACATCAACGCGATCCCTGCCTTGAAATTGTTGAGTCATCTTCCCGTCATCGTCGACCCAAGCCATGGTACGGGCAAGCGCGAACTGGTGTCCGCAGTGAGCAAGGCCGCGATCGCGGCGGGTGCGGACGGACTGATGATCGAAGTGCATCCCAATCCGGAGAATGCTCGTTCCGACGGTGCACAGAGCTTGCGACCGGAAGAGTTCGAGCAGCTGATGAAGGAACTCCGACCCGTGGCTGAAGCCGTGGGGAGGACTCTGTAAACGTCGTCGTGCGGACGGGTTTCTCGAAAAAACCCGCGGACCGAAGCGATCCGAGAGAGAGGGCGCGTGCGTCTCCAGGAATCCACAGTGGCCATAGTCGGGGCCGGACTCATGGGAGGAAGCCTCGGCAAAGCGCTCATCAAGGCGCAGGCCTGCAAAGAGGTCAGGGCGGTGGTCCGTCGCAAGGAATCGGCACGGGAGACGCTGGACCTTCACGCAGCGCACGTTGCGGATTCGGATGCGGAGAAACTCCTTCGCGATGCCGATCTGGTCGTTCTGGCCACGCCGGTCCGTACCATCGAGAGACAGGTGATGGATCTCGGCGGATTTATGAAACCCGGCGCGGTGATGACGGACATGGGCAGTGTGAAGCGAGGAATTGTTACTGCAATGGAAGATCTGCCGCTTCACGTCTCCGCAATTGGCGGGCACCCCATGTGTGGAAAGGAGACGTCGGGCCTGAGCGCGGCGGATGCGGATCTTTTCCTGGGCAAGACCTGGGTTCTCACTCCGACCGCGAGGTCCGGGAATCATGCAACAGAGCTCGCACGCGATCTCGCGACCGCCGTCGGCGCCAGGGTCGTCATCATGGACGCCGAGGAACACGACACCATCGCGGCATGCATCAGTCATCTGTGTTACCTTCTCGCGTCCACGTTGGTGGCCGTGGCCGAGGACACGGCCGAGGATCTGCCCGACGTCTGGACATTGGCTGCAGGCGGATTCCGTGACACGTCGAGAGTTGCCGCGGGAGATCTCACTATGATGATGGACATCATCGCGTCCAACAGAGACAATGTATACGCGATGCTTTCCAGGGCCAGAGACCGTATCGACCGGCTGATGAACCTGATCGAGAGCGGGGATGAACAGGTCCTCAGGACCGAGCTTTCAAGAGTGCGGGAACGGCGTTCCGCGATGTTTCGGAACAACGGTCGGGCAAGGAGCACAAGGGAACAGTGATGGGTAAAGGGCATTACCTCAGGATCCGGCCCGCGGGGAAGCTGCAGGGGACGGTCATGCTTCCGGGGGATAAATCCCTGTCGCATCGAGCGTTGTTGTTGGCCGCGTTGGGCGAGGGTGAATCGGTCATCGACAACTGCCTGCACGCGGGTGTGACCCAGGCCATGATGGAATGCCTGAGAAACCTTGGGGTACAAATTCGAGTCAACGAAGCACCCGGCGGTCAACCGACGGGGTCTGCCGCGGTGGTCGTAGGCGGACGCGGTCTACGTGGGTTGAACGAGCCTGAACAGCCCCTGTACTGCGGAGGTTCGGCCACGACCATGCGGCTGATGTCGGGGATTCTCGCGGGTCAGCCGGTTCGGAGCACCCTGGACGGAAACGCTCGGCTCCGTGAACGCCCCATGGACAGGATCGTGGAGCCGCTCCGCGCCAAAGGAGCCGTGATCCGAACAACCGCCGGCAATGCGCCGTTGACCTTTTTCCCGGCCGAACTGAAATCCTCCTCGCACGTGCTTCCCACGGCGAGCGCGCAAGTCAAGAGCGCGCTGTTGTTGGCGGGCCTCTTCGCCGACGGCCCCACAACCGTCTCGGAACCTCATGGGAGCCGAGATCACACCGAACGTATGTTGAGGAACCTCGGGGTGCGCGTGGAGGAACGGCTGGATCGGGCCGGTCGTCACGTGGTGAGAATCCTCGAGGGAATAAGCCGCTTGCCGCGTATGCACATGCGCCTTCCCTCAGACCCGTCTTCGGCCGCGTTCATCATTGTTGCCGGCTTGATCGTCCCGGGATCCGACATTGCGGTTCCCGGCGTGTGCGTGAATCCGGGTCGGATTGGGCTCCTGTCGGTTCTCCGAGAAGCGGGCGCGGACATCACATTACGGATGGAGCCGAACGTCAACGGCGTCGAGCCCGTCGCGACGATTGAGGTCGCCGCGGGTCCTCTGACGAACGTCACGATCCACGGGCATCGGGTGACTGCAATGATCGACGAGTTCCCGATCTTTGCCGTTGCCGCCACCCAGGCGAACGGAACGACCGTGGTGAGGGACGCAGCGGAGCTGCGGCTGAAAGAGAGCGACAGGATTCAGGCCGTCACCGAAGAGCTTACGAAATTGGGGGCCCGGATGGAACCCCGTGAAGACGGGTTTGTAGTCCACGGTCCGACTCGACTCAAAGGGGCGATGGTTGACGGAAGAGGCGACCACCGGCTGGCCATGAGTCTTGCCGTAGCCGGATTGGCTGCGG
Organism: Desulfomonilaceae bacterium; assembly: GCA_031082285.1. Classification (GTDB taxonomy): domain Bacteria; phylum Desulfobacterota; class Desulfomonilia; order Desulfomonilales; family Desulfomonilaceae; genus JAVHLK01. The sequence continues at coordinate 3,450 of JAVHLK010000073.1, read as the reverse complement.
AAGGGGAGACCCTGATCCAAGGGTGGGAGGTCATGAACGAATCATTCCCCGAGTTCCCGTCGGTTCTCAGAAGACTCGGTGCGGACGTGTCATGGTAACCGGAGTGACCAGACTGGTGGGAATCCTCGGCAATCCGGTTTCGCATAGTCTCAGCCCGGCCATACACAATGCCGCGTTTCACGCCATGGGAATGGACTGGACATACGTGCCGCTGCCCGTGGATGCCGAGAAGCTCGGAGACGGCATCAAAGGCATTCGTGCCGTCGGGTTTCAGGGCGCCAACGTGACGGTGCCGCACAAAGAGAATGCAATTCCGTTCCTCGATGAGATCTCACCGGAGGCTCGCCGAATCGGCGCGGTGAACACGATTTCGTTTCGGGACGGTGAAATCAAGGGAGACAATACGGATTGGTTGGGTATTCTCGAAGACCTCAACGAAAAGGGATTCGACACATCGGGCCGCATGGTGATGATCCTGGGGTCGGGTGGATCGGCTCGTGCCACCGCGTACGCGGTTGTCTCCTCAGGTGCGGATCTGATCGTGTGCTCCAGAAACCTTCGGACGGTACGCGCGCTTGTGGACGACCTTCAGGGTCTTTTTCCGGACCGGGTCATGGAGTTCACGCCGCTGGAATCGGCCGCGCAAGTGGAAGCCCCCATTGACCTCGTGATCAATACCACCCCGCTCGGGATGAGCCCCGAGACGGAGTCATCTCCGTGGCCCGCGGGGGATCCGCTCCCTCGATGCGAGCTCGTCTATGACCTTGTGTACAATCCGCGAATTACCCGCCTCATGAAGCAGGCGCGTGAGCAAGGTCTCGAAGCGACGAACGGATTGGGCATGCTTGTCCACCAGGCTGCGGCCTCGTTTCGCATCTGGACCGGCGTCGAGCCGCCGGTGGCAGTCATGAAGTCGGCTGCGGAAGAGGCGTATGAAAGTATGTCCACCAGAACGGATCAATAGAAGAGGAATCAAGAACCGGAAATGTTGAGACTGCTTACTGCCGGTGAATCTCATGGGCCGGAACTGACCGCAATCATTGAAGGCCTTCCTGCGGGAATCCCAGTGTCGCGGGACGATATCGATGCAGACCTGATCCGCCGGCAGAAAGGCGCGGGTTCGGGCGGCAGGATGTGCATCGAAAAGGATCGCGTGCGGATAACCGGGGGCGTGCCGGCAGGCATGACCACGGGCGGGCCCGTTTCACTCGTCATCACCAACAAGGACTTCCAATCCTGGAAAGACCGGGACATCTCCCCCATGACGATTCCCAGACCAGGTCATGCGGATCTGACGGCAGCGGTGAAGTATGGTTATCGTGATCTTCGTTTGGGCCTGGAAAGGGCCTCAGCGCGTGAGACCGCGACAAGAGTTGCCGTAGGAGCGATCTGCAGAAGATTCCTCGGTGAATTCCGTATCGTCATCGGCTCGTACACGGTGTCCATCGGTTCGGTCAAGGCGGAACTACAAGGTGAGTACCCGGATCTGTTCCGGAGAGCCGAAGAGAGTCCCGTTCGGTGCCCGGACGAGAGTGCGTCGCGGCAGATGGTGGACGAGATCGCACGGGCCAAGGAAGCAAAGGACACGGTGGGGGGCGTCTTCGAGTGCGTCGCCTTGAATCTTCCGACCGGCCTGGGGAGCCACGTTCACTGGGATAGGCGACTTACGGCTCGGCTCATGGCCGCAGTCGGTTCCATTCCCGCGGTGAAAGGCGTCCAGTTCGGGAATGCATTCGAGTATGTGTCGCATTGGGGGACCGAGGTGCATGACTCTTTAGCACCGGACCCCGACAATTCAGGCCGTCCTCTGGTGAGGACGACCAACCGGGCCGCGGGCCTGGAAGGGGGAATCACCACCGGTATGCCGCTGGTGATTCGTGCCGCCATGAAGCCGATCAGCACGACCCTGAAGGGAATCGAGTCCGTGGATCTGGTCTCAGGCGAACGCGTTATGACTCAGTACGAGCGAAGCGACATCTGCGCGGTTCCCAGGGCGTGTGTTGTGGCTGAAGCCATGGCGGCTTTCGTCCTGGCGGACGCGCTCGTGGAGAAGCTCGGCGGAGACAGCCTTGAGGAGATGCGTCCCAGGTACCGTGCCCTCAGGGAAAGCTCCATTCATGAACTTCCCATGAACAACAAGGCTTGGAGATTCAGTTACGAATGAGGTTGCGCAACCTCATCGGATCAGTGAATACACGTAAACTGTAAGAAAACAATGAATAACTCACGCAACATCGTGCTCACGGGATTTATGGGCACCGGAAAGACCACGCTGGGAAGGCTCATTGCCCAAAGACTGCAATGGGAGTTCCTTGATACGGATGAGGAGATCGAACGGCGAGCGAACATGCCGATCCCCCGGATATTCGAATCGTACGGGGAGACGCATTTTCGTGCCCTGGAAAAAGATCTTTGCAAGGAATTGGCGTCGAGAACCAAACTCGTCGTCGCGACCGGAGGCGGTATGCCGTCGGACCCCGAGAACAGGCGACTGCTAACCGCCGGCGGCACGGTCATCCGTCTCTCATGCTCGCCGGAGGCGATCCTTGCACGAGTGAACTCCGGAGAAGGTCGTCCCATGCTCGGGGAAGGCAATATCGACAAACGCATCGCGGATCTCCTCGACGAACGCGAACCGGCATACCTGTCGTTTCCTTTCCAGGTCGACACCACCTCTTTGTCGGTCGAGCAGGCCGAGGAAAGAGTCATGGGTCTCGTCGACTCTGCCGCGGCATATTCACGATTCCTCTCGGTTTCCGTTCCGATGTCCGCCGGGTACACCATCGCTCTCGGTCCCGGCATGCTCGACCTCCTCGGAGAGATGCTCCGGGACAGGAACCTCACTTCCCGGGTCGCGGTGGTCACGGATTCCCACGTGGCACCCTTGTACCTGGACCGAGTCATGAGCAGCCTCACGGATTCAGGGTTCAGACCGTTTGCAATCACGGTTCCCGCGGGCGAGGAAAGCAAGAACCTCCGGCAACTCGGTGAGATCTATACGGCCCTGCTCAAGGCAGGCATGGATCGTCGAGGCGCGGTCGTAGCCCTTGGCGGGGGAGTCGTGGGAGATCTTGCCGGGTTCGCGGCCGCGACGTACATGCGGGGCGTGTCGCTGGTGCAATGTCCCACGACCTTGCTCGCGATGGTTGACTCCAGTGTGGGAGGGAAGACCGGCGTCGATCTGCCGCAGGGAAAGAACCTCGTCGGCGCGGTGAAGCAACCCGCGTTGGTGGCGGCCGACACAATCGCACTCGGATCGCTTCCCCGGAGCCAGATTCGCATGGGCATGGCCGAGCTGATTAAACACACAATAATAGACGACGCGGTACTCTTTGCCGAACTAGAGACATCGGGCGGTACGATCGAGTTGGGACCGGAGATGGTTGCACGTTCGGTCCGCGTCAAGATCCACGTGGTTGAGGGTGACCCGTTCGAATCCGGACGCCGCGC
>JAVHLK010000072.1:22207-25761 GCA_031082285.1 Desulfomonilaceae bacterium | reverse complement strand
GTTAAGTTTGGCAATCACGGTCGTACTGAACGTAATCCTTTGGCTTTTCAGGGACAAATGATCCGCGTCAACGGCGTGATGAACACGGTTCGCACAAATGAGCGGCGAATCGCCCGAGAGTGGCCGATTTTGCGAGACGGGCTTTGTGAAGAGCGGCGCGCTCCCATGTGCGATTCATGTTTCGTAACGTCTGTTACTTTTCCATTTCTCGTAGCGTGCCATGGAAGCCAGCACCCGGACGCCCGTTTCCAGGCTGGGCACTGCAAGGGCCGATCCGCGGTCTTCAAATCGTTTTGCCGTGTCGGATGGATGGGTTCCGTAGAACCAGACTACGACCGGCTTATCAAACTCTAGGGACAGCTGCTGGATCACTTCCTCTGCGCCCAGGTACCGTTGTTCGGCCTCTCCCAAGCCAAGGGCGATGCACAGTGCGCCGTCAACGTTTGGATCGGCCAAGGCATCTCGAAGAGCGGTTTCATAGGCTTTCCTCATGCCGTGCTTCATTACGGCCGGCCAGATGTCCGTGGGGTTGGAGAGCGGCATCCAATCGGGCGATAAACTCTGAATGGCGTTCAAGGTTCCCTGAGAGTACCGCGACAGTTTCAGACCGTATTTATCCATGGCGTCCAGGAGGATGATGCCGCCTGCTCCGGTAAGAGTTACCACGGCCGTTCCCGGGCCCTTCATCGGGGGCAGGCGGGCAAAACCTCGAACCAGGTACATCAGATCCTCAGTCTCATGCACGCGAAGTACGCCGGCCTTCTTGAAAGCCGCGTCCACTATGGCGTCGTTTCCTGCCATCGAACCACTGTGCGAAGCGGCCGCTCTCGCCCCTTCCTCTGATCTTCCCGTCTTCAGGGCTACGATGGGAATTCGGGGACAAATTCTTCGGGCAACCTCAAGGAAGCGCGTTCCGTCTCCAATCTCTTCAGCGTGTAGGGCTATTACCTTGATCCGTTCCTCGTCGGCCAGCCATTCCAGGGCATCGATAATGTTCAGGTCGCACGCGTTGCCCACGTCTATGCCGATGCCCATACCGCCGATGAGATGACTCACGCCCACGAAGAACACACCGGACTGGCAGATGAGTCCTATGGGGATGTCTTCCCTGTCGAGCGCCATGAACGAGGAATTGAAACGATCGAACGCATTCGCCGTACCCAAGGTGTTGGGCCCGAGAATGCATATCCCGAATTTGGCCGCTTCTTCGAGCATTTCGTTCTGCAACTCGCGGCCTCTCTCGTCGGCTTCGGCAAAGCCCTGATTCGTGACTATCATCGCCTGTATGCCTTTTCGACCGCATTCCACAACGATTCCCGGAACGGTGTCCCTCGGAGTGGAGACCACGGCCAGGTCTGAAGGCTCGTTCAACTCGGAGACCGTGGACAGAACCGGGATGCCCGCTATTTCACTCACATGGGGATGGACAAGGTCGATCTTTCCTGCATACCCCCACTTCCGGAGATTATCCACCGGGTTCAAGGAACCCGGGCCGCTCTTACGAGGTATGCCGATGAAAACAACCGACCGGGGAGAGAGAAAAAGCGATTTCGCGGCGCGATACTCCATTTCATCCTCCTGGTAAGAAGCTCGAATCCGTAGGCGATGGTGAGTCCGCATACCGGAGCACTTTTGTGGATGCGACGCATCGGAGAGCCGTTTGCGGTCGATCTCAAACTCGAAGCCGGGTCTTGGCGTCCGCGGCGGTGAGGCTTCGAAAGGCGTCCATGATTCGGGCTCATGACTCTCCGAGCCCATCGGAGCCCATGGTGTGCCGGTAAAACACGTTTTCGCCCAGTCCGAGGCAGTTGAGATACGCCGTAAGCCTGGAGGGATTTGCTCTGTAAATGCCCCACAACCTTTTCCAGAACAGGAATCTATAGCGTGCGAGTATGCCGTGTACCCAGATGAGCCTCATCAAGAGCCTGATTTCGCCAAGCGATTGTGTCTTGACTCTCTTTTTCCTTACCGGCGAAGTCAAGTCATCGTCGGGATCATGCTTGCCTTGACGACGTGCTTTGCGGGTCGGCCTCATGGTGAGGTAGAAACGATAAGCGCGCTCGATATAGCCGGCCGGCTCATACAGATCGCTTCTTAGCTTGAGAAGCTCTGCAACGATCTCTTCGCGGGGTCTGGTGGGTGTGAAATTCAGAGCGAACTCGGTTAAGTACGATCCGGAGTCGGTCTTAACCAGACGGCCCTCCTGATGCAAACGCTTCCACAAAGGTGTCTGTGGAATCGCTTGCAGCGGGTTAATCATGACCATCGGGAGGCCTGCTTCTTCTATGAATTCCCTGATCTGGTCACCGGTCCCCGTCTTCTCACCGTCAAATCCGATCATCACGCTTCCAACAATGGACAGACCGCCGGCATTTATCGTACGGATGGCCTCAAGGAGAGGCTTTGACACATTATGACCTTTGTGCGCCTGCCGCAGAACTTCTTCGTTGGGGCTTTCGATTCCCAGAAATACGAACCCGAAATTCGCCGCGGTCATGAGATCGATAAGTTCCGGGTCATGGCCCAGATTGACCGAGGCCTGCGTCCAGAAATCGAAGGGTTGTCCTTCCTGCTTCATCCACACCAATAGTTCCTGTAAGATCCCAACCGCGTGTTTCCTGCTCCCTATGAAATTGTCATCCGAGAAAAACAGAGGGCCTTCCCAGCCGATTTCATGGAGAGCCTTCAGCTCGCCGAGAACTTGATCCGGAGACTTGTGACGAAGCCTATTTCCGTACAAGGCGGCGATATCACAGAATTCGCAACTAAATGGGCAGCCTCTGCTGGTTTGTACCGATGCCATGATGTACGCATCCAGGTCCAACAGGTCAAATCGTGGCACCGGGGAACCCGGCAAATCGGTCTTTTCCGTCTCGTGAAAGATTCCCTTCTCAACTCCTCGGCCAAGGGCCTCCAGCCAGATCGGTATCGCGGATTCCCCTTCACCGGTCACGACAAAATGAGCGCCCGCATTGGCCGGCTCTTCCGGTAACTCGGAAGCATAGGGCCCGCCGACCACCACGCGTTTCCCCCGTTGTCGGGCTTGAGAAACGAGCGCCAGAACGTCGTCTTTCTGGGCGATCATACCGGTGAGCAGCACCATGTCCGCCCACTGCCAAAGATCTTCGGTCACCTCCTCGAACTCATGGTCCACGAGCTTGAGGTCCCATGTCTTGGGCAGGAGTGCGGCAACGGTGATGAGGCCGAGTGGTATCACGGTGGCTTTCTTGCCGCGACCGACGAGCGTCTTGTCAAAAGTCCAGAAGGATTGAAGGCTTTTCGGGTTGATGAGTAGAGCGTTCAGACGTCACCTCGCGGCAGGCTCGAGTCCTTCCCCTTTCGGGAAGATTAGGCCGTGCGATGATATTCTTGACGCCCGTTCTCCTGCGCCCGCACATCGAGGCCCCACCTGCTCGGGCCATCATCGCGCACGCCGCACGTGATATCAAGGTGTCGGGACGTTCCGGATCTCAACGATTCGGACCGGACGTTGTCTCGGCCCCCCTAAGGATCTCCATTCGACCTGCGTCCATTACCGAGAAGCCGGCGAATCA
>JAVHLK010000072.1:0-22108 GCA_031082285.1 Desulfomonilaceae bacterium | reverse complement strand
GCCCCCCTAAGGATCTCCATTCGACCTGCGTCCATTACCGAGAAGCCGGCGAATCAAGACGTATGCCGGAGCCGAAACCGATGTGAAGCGTACAAGACCTTCAACGCCGGCCTGGACACGCTCGACCGAGATCACTTTTCCGTACATTTCCCGTGCCGTGTGACCGGCCGAGCTTTGCCCCATGACCATTCGCACGTCTTCCCAGGGCGATATTCCCTTGTCGAACAACACGCATGCAGACGTAAGCGAAATCTTTGTGATTCCGGCTTCTTCTCCCTGGTCGGACATCTTCTTTTGGTCCAGCCGGAACACCTGAACCGCTACCGGTTCCTCCAGAGCGGTCAGCGTCTCGTCCGTGTCCCTCAGGTGCCTCTCATAGCGGCCGGAAATGCCTTTCACGTCATAGAGTTTAACCTTGCCGGATACCCCCTTCATCTCAACGTCCAGCACTTGTCCTACGTCGAGGAGATCGGATAGCCTCTCGTACGTTCCAGCACTTATCAAAATCTGTCCGCCGACGGTAAAGGATTCCACCCTGCCCGTAAAGTTTACCTGCGCACCGACCGCGCCGTACTTGGCGCGTTTTTCAGACCCGATGTTTCCTACCACGACCTCTCCGGTGTTCACGGCCACCCCCATCTCAAGATGAGGCAAACCATCGGCTTCGTTCAGAGCGTTTATCTCTTCCATGGCCAGCTGCATCTTCAGGGCGCAGGCCACGGCGAGTTCGGGATGATTCTCCAGCGCTTCCGGAGCACCGAAGAAGGCCAAGATGCCGTCTCCAATGATTTCGTCGATAATCCCTCGATGATCCAAGATGATATCCACCATTTCACCCAAGTATCGATTCAGAAACTTGATCACCTGTTCAGGGCTCATGGTTGACGTGAGAGCCGTGAATCCCCTGAGGTCGGACATCAGGATCGAAAGCTCTCTCATCTCTCCTCCGAGCTTAAGCCCGTCTTTCGAGTCAAGAAGCCGCTTGACCACCTCTTGAGTCAGGTACCGACCGAACGTGTCCTTGATGCGATCCCTGTCCTTTAACCCCTCCGTCATCTTGGTGAAGGCACGTGCAAGCCGGCCCACCTCGTCACTGGTTCTTATGCTTGAAAGATCCACATCGAGGTTTCCCTCGGCCACTTTGACCGTTTCCCTGGCCATGAGGCGCAGGGGACGGCTGACCGACCTCGCCACCAGCGCGGCAGCGACCACCAGGAGAGCGATCCCGAAACCGGCAAGCATATACGTCTTATTGCGCAGGTCATCGATCTTGGCGAAGAGCTCCGCTCTCGGCATAATCGCGGCCAAACTCCACCCGGGGGGATCCATGCGAGCGAATGCAACGTATGAGTCGACGCCGGTGATCCCCCCACCGATGTCATAGAAACCGGATTGCTCGGTGACGATCCGACGAGCAATATCTTGCGCTTCAGGATGCTTGCGGTTGTCAGCCACATCGAAAATGGTGTCCCTCATGACCCGCTCGGGGCTGCGACTCGTCACGAACCGGCCGCTCGGTGAAAACACGGCAAGGAAGCCTGTGGAATAGACTCTCTTGGAATTGACCAGCCGGTTCAGGCTGTCCAATGAGATGTCCGCGGTTACGACGGCCTTCATCGTCCCCCTCGACGACTCGCTCCCCTTCTCGAATACGGGTCGGCTGTATGTGGTCATGGCCGTGTTGCCCCCGCCTTCGTCAAAATAGGGTTCCGACCAGGCCGGCTTCCGGGTGTTTACCGGAACGCGAAACCAGTCCTTTTCCAAGTAGTTGTATGATTCCGTACCCAGTTGTACAAAGTCGACGCCTGTGTCCGACTTGTAGAAATACGGAGCGTACCGCTCGACGGTCGGTTTGTAACGAAATGGCAAGAACGCCGTCGCAGAACCGTACAGCTCGGGAGTGTTCGTTACGGTACGCTTCATGTGGCCGAGGAGAGCTTCTTCCCCGAATGTGCCCGATTCTACGAGAGACGCGAAGTGATCCGCCGCTTTGGCCACCACCAAGAAATCCTGCTCGATTTGGTTTGCCAGCGACATCACCAGGTTCAGTCCGCTCTGCTTGGCCTCTTCGCGGATCAGATCGCGCGAACTCGTGTACATGAGTTCAACAACCAATGCGAGCACGAGGCAGGTACTGCCAAGGACCAGCAAGCTAATTTTCACGGTAATGCTGTTGCGGGGGGAAATCATGTCGTGCTCCCAAAACGGAAAGATAGGGATCCGTTGCCCAGTGACCGGAGAGCCGGCCCGTGCGTCACCGGGGAGATTGCTCTTCCGCGAGCACCGCGGGCGCCTCTCCTCACAATGACATGCTTACAGGTCTGTCTCGCCGGCGCAAGAGAAAGCTTAACACACCGGGTAATATGTTCTGGACATGCCGGCCGGCGCGTCGAGCAGCGTGGACGTCGGACGTCCGCTCATCTTGATTGCCGCGCAACGAATACAAGGACGCCGTGACTCTTGCGGGAGAAACGGGGATCGCGGCAAACCGTACCGACTTGCCCGGGATGCCGGTTCTCGTGAAGACGTTTCCCGCCGGCGCCACTCGACCGACAACCTCTTGACCCAAGACGTGACTATGTCGTACACAGAAAGAGACAAGATTGACGAGCAATAATCGCGTTATTCATTGAGTCAACGGCGAACACCAGGCAACGCTTCAACGGGATGACTATACTGTGAATGAGCGGGAAGCAGGGCAGGGCGGGTTGTTTATTTCCCTATCGTGAACGGTAACGACAACTGAAGAAGGGGTTTCAGGAGACGCCATGCGTTTTTTATGGATACTTATTGCATGTGGGTTGATCGTGCAGATCGCGGTACACGCGTCTGCTCAGGAATCTTTCGATGCGTATCAATGCAAACAAGACTGTGCCTTTCGATTCGGCATCAAACGCGACTACGCAGGAATGATCACGGTGCCGTCCGACAGCCTCAGGTGGGAGGGGTACCTCAAGTGCGTGGATGAGTGCGACCGGAAGGCCTTTCAGAATGTGTTTGGGCCCGGTACGGATTGATGTGGACGTCACTGGGCGTGGTGTGCGGAACTCAATCCACGCTCTTCCCTGCTGCGCAGTGTGGGGAGGGTCTTCAGCAAATTTTGGCACGGGACAGCCCTCTTGTCGGCCGGCCGCTGAATTTCCGGCCGAAGTTTGAATACGCCGGACCGCATTGCATGAAGAAGCGTGCCGTACGTGCTCAGAAGAAACGAGATGGGATCGGGGCGTTGTTTCGTGCGTTACTCTGAACCGGTATCGACAAGGTTTCTCACGTGCTCCACCAGCCGGTGAACCGTGTTGAGTGCGTCAACCCGATTCAGGGGTTCGTCCGGACTGCCGAAAGACTCGTACCTGAACTGCACCGCAAAGGCGTTGAACTCGACCAAGTCCCAGTATTGTTCCACATCCTGACCGGCTTCCGTAAGAAACCTCAGCAGGATGCTAAGGTCGTGCGTGAGCGGATATTCGCTCCCCAAGAGAGCCAACCAAGCCTTCATCGCTTTTTCGGCTGATTGCTGGACGTGAAAGCCAAAGACCTCTTCTGCGAAGACTTCGAAGTCCATCATACCGGCCAACGCCCGACAATCCTTGATCGCCATACCGATCATGGACCTGGCCTGTCTAAGATCTCTCATACAGGACCTTGCCTTCCCTCAATGCTCTTCCTACTACGTGGTTAAGAGAATCCTTCCAGTAGTCCATCTCGTCCCGACTGTAGAGAAGTAGGTCCTTTGCGACCGGAACGGACGCAAGAAGCCGCCATAGCCTTGCCAATTCCTTTCTTCGGCTTCTTCTTTCGTTGAAGGGCTCGGAATCCACGATAAGCAGATCAATATCCGAGCCTTCCTGGTGGGCACCCGATGCACGGGATCCGAACAGGATGATCTTCTCCGGTTCGGCGGCATCAACGATGATCTCCACGATTCTTGAGATCTGTCTTTCCGAAACCTCTGTCATGTCGGAACCTCGCTTGCGGAATCAGCGTCTTGCTCCAAGTCTAACGGTGTTTCCTGGAACGGAGTCACACGGAAACGAGCCGGCGAAGAGATGAATTTCGTCCTACTTTCCACGGACAGGTCAGCCGCTTTTCCCTGAGAAATCTCTCCGATCTCGTACCATTTGACGGCAGCGGCCAAGCGCATGCCGTGGCTATCTCTTCCGAAGTCTTTACCAGAAGTCGAGAATGCCGTCTTGGGAAGCTCCATGAATACCGCTGTCGGCATCGCTGACCTCACGTTAAACGGCGTCGCGCCGGTTCCACAATACCTCTTTCCAGGATCGGAGACAATCACGTTTATGGGATGTTCGAACGAAATGGGGAACGCATTGGAAGGCAAGCGTCCTCTTGGCTCAACACGAGATATCACACGTGTGCCTGCCGGAATTTCGGGTGTATGCTCATAGCTCATCACACCGGCTTCCGGTGCCAAACGACCGGCACGGATGCGGCGAGCTCCCCGAGCCTCTTCGTAAAGACTCAGAAACGGTGCGTCAAGAGGAGATGTGACTCCTCAAGCCAATAGACGGATTCCGCAAGGCTGAGCTACGGAATTGAGAATGGGAGCTGAGGACAATACTGATTTTGGTCTACTGGAGATTGCGTGGGCCGCGTGACAGCGCGTCGTGACAGGACGGAAACAAAATGGGGTAGGAGCAGACGCGACTCGGAACACTGAACGGTCTTTCGCTTGACAGTAGCGAGTGCATCCGTCACATTGATGCAAAGCTGAGCCGGTTAGTTCCAGTAAAGGGTTCGGACCACAGGGAAGCCTGGGGATGACCGAGCAGGGCATTCCTCAGCTTTTCTTCAGCAGGAGGATTTCAGTTGAACCAAACCGACATATCGGTTTTTGACCTGTCGCCATCGGAAAAGCCGCAGCTCGTGGAAGATTTGTGGGACGACCTTGCAGCCACTCCCGAGGCGGTACCACTTCATGACTGGCAAAAAGAGGAGCTGGCCGGCAGAAAGCGCAACCCCATGATGAATCCTGCGTCCGGACTCACATGGGCGGAAGTTAAGAAAAGGGTTCGCAGTCCCTATGACCGCGGTGCTTCTGAGAGTGCAAAAACGCTTGAGATTGGTGTAAGATGAGGCACGAGGAGGTGTCGCTGTGGACACATCAACTGTAGACGAAGTGCTCGAGCAGCTCAACGGCTTGCCTCGGGAAATGCAGAGACGCGTTCTCGAGTTCGCGCGGACCTTGGCTCAGTCTACACCTCGCGGTGTTCCCGGACAAGAACTCTTGCGCTTTGCCGGTTCGATACCAATGGACGACGTGAGCCTGATGAGTGAAGCGATTGAACGTGGCTGTGAACAGGTGGACATCGGTGAGTGGTAGACATCTGCTGGACACAAATATCATAATCGCTTTGTTTGCCGATGAGAGCGATGTCAAGGATGGGGGCCGCGGAGGAAGTTTTTCTTCCCAGCATCGCGGTTGGTGAACTGTGCTACGGTGCCCGGAAGTCTGCCAGACCACAGGAGAATCTGGCGCGTATTAGCGAACTTGTTTACAATAGTGTGGTGCTCGGATGTGATGCCGAGACGGCGCGGCATTACGGTGAGGTGAAGAACGCGCTCCGGCTACAGGGGCGACCATTACCTGAGAACGACATTTGGATAGCTGCGGTCGCATTGCAACACAGGCTGACCTTGGTTACGCGAGACGCACACTTTCAGGGGATTGACAGCCTCGAGACAACAATGTGGTAGGATGGTCGGATTTGCACCAGGGGTTTGATAGTGGCCGATCAGAACACAATGTTGAGAGACTCTGTGACTCTGCGACCGGCTGAAAAGGCGGAGTTGTTTGACAAGTTGCTCTCGAGCCTGTACAAGCCGGACGCACAGATCGACGAGTTGTGGGCCAGAGAAGCTGAAAGCCGACTCGATGCGTCTGAACAAGACAAAATCAAGGCCGTCACGTTGGAACAGGTGCTCAGCAAGTACAAGTAGGGTGGAGGGCTGCTTCTCGGCCAACCACCTCGGCCGTGTGTGAGGATAACCTGGTGGCACCCCCAAGAGACTCAGCCAACTTGAGTCGAGAAGGAAAGACACGCGGGGAGAATCCATTTCTCCCCGCGTTATCATTGCCGGCATCATATGGCGGTACCACCGCCCACTTCCCGCAACCTTCATCACAACCCCGTCACCTGAGCAACCCCGGCGCGCCGTACACCGCGGCATCACCGAGATCCTCTTCGATTCGCAGGAGCTGGTTGTACTTCGCGATCCGGTCCGTACGTGAGGCCGATCCGGTCTTGATCTGGCCGGTTCCGAGCGCGACCACGAGATCGGCAATGGTCGTGTCTTCCGTCTCGCCGCTTCTGTGACTGACCACCGATGTGAACCCATTGGCCGTGGCAAGATTCACCGCATCGATGGTCTCGGAGAGAGACCCGATCTGGTTGAGCTTGATCAGGATGGAGTTAGCCACGTTGAGATCTATTCCCTTCTGCAACAGCTCCATGTTGGTGACGAATATGTCGTCGCCGACGATCTGGATTCGGGAACCGAGCTTTTCGTTCAAATTCTTCCAGCCGTCCCAGTCGTTCTCGTCCAGCCCGTCTTCAAGCGAAACAATGGGATATCGGTCCACTAGGTCCACGTAGAAGTTCACAATTTCCGCGGCGGTCTTCTTGCTTCCTTCCGCGACCAGGTCGTACTTCCCATCCTTGTAGAATGAGCTCGCTGCTGCGTCCAGCGCGATAAAGATATCTTTCCCGGGTTTGTAACCGGCTTCGGTAATGGCCTGCACGATCACGCTCAGGGCTTCCTCGTTGGACTGAAGATTGGGTGCAAAGCCGCCCTCGTCGCCCACCGCGGTATTGAGGCCCTTGCCTTTGAGCACCTTCTTGAGCGTATGGAAGACTTCCGCGCCCATTCTCAAGCCCTCCGTGAAGGTCGCCGCCCCCAGAGGCATGACCATGAACTCCTGAATATCCACATTGTTGTCCGCGTGGGCTCCGCCGTTGAGGATATTCATCATGGGAACGGGCAGCCGGTGCGCACCCACGCCGCCAAGGTACCGATAGAGCGGAATGCCGAGTTCGTTTGCACATGCCTTGGCCGCGGCAAGAGATACGCCGAGGATGGCATTGGCCCCCAGGTTGGCCTTGTTGGGCGTACCGTCCAGCTCCAACAGCCTCAGATCCAGACCCCGTTGATCGAACGCGTCGATGCCGAGCAACACAGGCCGAATCTCCAACATGACGTTGTCCACTGCTTTGGTTACCCCTTTGCCTCCGTAGCGCTGCGGGTCTCCGTCGCGCAGCTCCACCGCTTCATGCTCGCCGGTAGACGCGCCGGAAGGGATGGCCGCGCTGCCGACGCCGCCATCTTCAAGGAGCACGTCCACCTCGATGGTGGGGTTCCCCCGGGAATCAAGGATCTCGCGAGCCCTTACGTCAATAATGTCGAATCTCATGCCGGACCTCCTTTCGGATATGCATTTGAACTCACTTCATTCTCGTTCCCAGGCTCTGCCTGGGAATGCGTGTCATCCTGGCTCTGCCCGGTCTTCGTAGGACATCCCGCTTCTCGCGGGATCCCACCAGGGGGGTCGTCTTCAGTTGTGACGGCACCATGATGGAGGTTTACCTGCAACAAAAAAATCAGCCATTTACCGGGGCAGCCGCGGCTTGTGTCACTTCTATGCCGCCAATGATCTTACACCAAACAGAGACGTACGTGGCGGAGATTTTGGATAACGATCATTGGTCCCTTCTTATTGCTCAAACCATTTGCCGATGCGGGGCGTGGGGTGGTAATATGGCGCGCTTGAAACAGCTCGTCAGGAGGCGACGGCTTGAGTACCACACGAATTCTCGTCATCGGCGGTGCGGGGTATGTGGGATCGCATTTCACTCTGTGTGCATCCAACGCGGGTCTTCGTGTGACCGTGATGGACAACCTGTCCAAAGGACATCGAGGCGCCTTGAGGGGCGCGGAGTTTTTCCAGGGCGATCTGCTGGAATTTGAGCCGTTGCAGGCCCATTTGTCTCGCAATCGTTATCACGGTATTTTTCACTTTGCCGCGAACTGCCTCGTCGGTGAGTCGGTATCCGATCCCGCGCAGTACTACCTCAACAATGTCATCGCAGCCTTCAACATGCTGGAAGCGATGAGATACACGAACCACGACCGCGTGATCTTTTCGTCCTCCTGCGCGGTCTACGGCATCCCGGAGACACTCCCCCTGAAGGAAGACCATCCGAAGAACCCCGTTTCGCCGTATGGTCGGACAAAGCTGGCGGTGGAATGGATGCTGGAAGATTACTGCACGGCTTACGGGATACGCTCCGCAAGTCTCAGGTATTTCAATGCAGCGGGATGCGAGCCGGATGACGGGCTGGGAGAGGATCATCGGCCCGAGACGCATCTGATCCCCAATGTGGTGCGCTATGCTCTGAAATTGCAGGACGATCTCGTCATTTTCGGGAATGACTATCCCACGCCGGACGGGACGTGTATTCGAGACTATATCCACGTCACCGATCTTGCTGAAGCCCATCTCAAGGCCTTGGAGAAACTGGATTCGTTGCCGCTGCTCAGGCTGAATCTGGGGACCGGCCGCGGGTTCTCGAACCTCGACGTAGTCAAGGCCGTCGGCAACGCGTGCGGAGTTTCGCTCAAACCTGAGATCGGGCCCCGGAGACCGGGCGACCCCCCGGAACTTGTGGCGGATTCGGGCGAGGCCTTTCGCGTGCTGGATTGGCGTCCGACCAGGTCGGATTTGAAATCGATCTGTTCCGAGGTGCTGCGATGGTTTTCGGAGCATCCCGAGGGTTATGCGGAGTGAGCGGCGGGATCCGGTCTTTCACTGGGCCCCGGCCTTCGCCGGGGAGACGATATCCGCTGCACCAATTCGCGGTTGGGGTCCCGGCAGTGAGTGGCTTCCGGAATCCACACCGCATTTTGTTGAATTCAGGTATTAACTCTGTTCGAGGCTTTGCATGACGACAATTCTCGTAACCGGGAGCGCGGGTTTCATCGGTTTTCATGTGGCCATGGCCCTTGTGGAAGCCGGTCACACCGTTGTGGGCATCGACAACTTCAACCCGTATTACGCACCGGAACTGAAGTGTGCCCGTGAAGAGATTCTTCGCGGCTGGTCACACTACCGTCCTCTGGAGATCGACCTCGTCGACAAGGAATCCGTGGAACGCTGTTTTCGTGATCATGCACCCGAAATCGTGTGTCATCTCGCGGCCCAACCAGGTGTCAGATATTCCCTCCGAAACCCGTATGCCTATCAGAAATCGAACCTGGAGGGTTTCGTCAATCTCATCGAGCAGGCCCGCCTCGCGACGGTCAAGAGATTCGTGTATGCGTCGAGTTCAAGCGTGTACGGCGGCAACACCAAGATGCCCTATTCCGAAGATGACGCGGTGAACACGCCGATCAGCCTGTACGCGGCCACCAAGAGGGCCAACGAACTCATGGCCTACACGTATACGCATCTCTGGGGATTACAAACCGTTGGACTGCGTTTCTTCACCGTGTACGGTCCATGGGGGCGACCGGATATGGCATATTGGTCTTTTCTCGAGGCCATGGTTCACCAGGAGACGATCAAGATCTTCAACTACGGGAAGAATCGGCGAGACTTCACCTACATAGATGACGTCGTTTCAGGGGTGGCCGCGGCACTGACGGTCGGCAGTCTCGATGCGTACGAGATCATCAACCTGGGAAACCACAACCCGGAAGAACTCATGGACTTTGTCGAGACGTTGGAGAAGCTCGCAGGATTGCGTGCGGTGAAGGAAATGGTTCCGGCCCAGCCCGGGGACGTTACGGCCACGTATGCGGACATAGACAAGGCGCGGCGCAAGTTGGGGTTCAGCCCCAAGACTCCGCTTCAAGAGGGCTTGAAACAATTTGTGAGCTGGTTCCAGGACCACTGTGAACTCACGGACGCGGTGAGGCGATTTCGGCTTTCTTCCACGTCGTGATGTCGGGGTAGTTGACGCGGGTCTTCTCGAACTTATGCAACCGAGTACGTCACATCTGTCCAATCGAATTGGAGGAACTCGTGAAAGATCTGTTTTATCCTTCTTCAGTGGTGGTCATCGGGGTGTCCACCAATCATTTCAATCTTGGCAAAGAGATAGCGAGAAATCTCTTTGAATTCCAATATACAGGCGAGATACGTCTGGTGGGCAGAGACGGGGGAACCATCTTTGGCCGGAAGATCCACCTATCTCTGGACGAGATATCCGACCCAATCGATCTGGCGGTCATCCTCACCCCCGCGCGTACGGTCCCAAGCATTCTCGAACAGTGCGGTCGAAAGGGAATTCGGCGGGTCATTATCGAGAGCGGAGGGTTCGGTGAATTCGACGAAGGCGGCCGCGCGCTCGGCGAGCGGCTGACGCAGATTGCAGAACAGTATGAAATGCGGTTCATCGGTCCAAACTGTATAGGAATCATAAATATCGTCAATGGGTTGGCTGTTCCGTTTCCGACGCTCAAGAACGTCTTCAGGCGGGGCGGGGTCGGCATAATCGCTCAGAGCGGCGGAGTGGGCCTCACGTACCTGAACATGTTTGCGAGTGAACAGATAGGGTTCAGCAAGTTCGCGGCAATCGGAAACAAGATCAACGTCGACGAAAACGACCTGCTTGAATATTACGTGGAGGATCCGGACACGTCGGTCGTCTGCCTGTACCTCGAATCAATCAGGGACGGCCGCAGGCTGACGGACATCGCTCGGAAGTCGTCAAAGCCCATTGTAGTGCACAAGGCCAACGTAGGCGATTTGAGCCGTGTTATTGCCGAATCTCACACCGAGGCACTGGCCAACGACGACAATGTGGTTGACGCGGCCTTGCAGCAATCCGGTATGATAAGGTTTAAGGACACGCAGACCTATCTCGATTTTCTCAAGATACTCCAGCTCCCTCAAATGAAGGGCAGGAACCTGGCCATCGTCTCTCGGTCCGGCGGACACGCGGTCATCGCGACCGATGCCGCATACATGCACGGTTTCAAACTACCCCCGTTCAGGCAGGACTTTCTCACGGAAATCCGGAAACACTTACGAGCCGATGTGATACGCCTGGCGAACCCGCTGGACTTGGGAGACCTTTTTGATTTCAACGTGTACGTTCGGATAATCGAGCACACGCTCCAGGAGAAGAGCGTCGACGGTATCGTGTTTCTGCACACCTATTTTGCCGCGACGGAAGGAGAAGCTTCCAGAAAACTGCTCCGTACGACCGCGTCCATGGCGGAACAGTACGGAAAACCGTGCGCGCTTTGTATATCCACCGAAACGTACGAGATTTCCCGCCTGCACAAGGAGTTCGACTTCCCCATATTCATGACTCCTGAACGTGCGATCGCCGCGCTGGATGAATCGATCAAGTATAACCAGAGGAGGACGTTCATCGCCCGCGACAACCGACTCGTCGCACCGCAGCCTCCGGTGGACCGGGAATCGGTGCGGGCTTCCATTCGGCAGGCTCTTGCGGACGGACGGTCCCCGGTACTGGATGAGGCGTTGGCAATCATCCGGAGTGCCGGGATCGACATGCCGGAGCATTGGGTCGTACGGGATCCCGACGAGGTGGACGCGGCGATCGGCGGCCTCCCCGGGCCTTTTGCGGTGAAGGTCATCGCCGAACATGTCTCCCACAAGTCCGACAAGGGAGGGGTCGTGCTCGGATTGCCCGACCCGGGTTCGGTTCGGACTGCCGTGGCCGCCATGATTGAGACCTTTCGGTCGGCTCCCGAGTCCGGATTTCGTGGGGTGCTCGTTCAAGAAATGGTTCCACGGGTTCCCGGGGCTTACGAACTGATTATCGGCGGCAAGAGGGACCCCTATTTCGGACCGATGGTTCTCCTGGGCCACGGGGGAATCTTCGTGGAAGTGTTCGGCAAGGCAAGCTTGCGCATGGCACCGCTGTCCTATGCGGAGATCGAGGAGATGATTGAGGAACTTCCCGGATCCGAGATTCTCGATGGAGTCAGAGGAATGCCTCCGGTGGACAAGGAAGCGCTCAAGGACGCCGTCTCGAGAGTGGCCGAACTGATGGTGAACTTCCCGGAGATAAACCGGATCGACGTGAACCCGATTGTGGCATCGAGCACCGCAACGGTAGCTCTCGACGCGAGGATATTCCTTGAGAGTTGATGCGCTCCGTACACCGGCTACGCGTTCTCGGGCGCATACTATTAGACATCAGGCGGGGATTTCATTATCGTCACAATAATGCCGCCTGACGCCCTGCTCATGGGCAGCAGCTGTGAAATACAATTACAGGGCGATTTCTCTTTGTCGTACTAATTCTTGATAACCATTGAGGCTTCGAGCCTCTTGTCACTAGAACGGAGAAACGCCCTGTTGGGTTAGAACTCTTCCTGCCATATTGGCTCTTCGAAACATTAAGACGCTGCCGGGAGTTGTCAACCCAGGCATCCGGCAACGGGGCTCTCAGTCACAACGAGGTGCTCTCCATTGGAGGGTATTCTCGAAAAAACCATGTTCCTTATGAGGGATTTGAGACCGTGTAGGGGCGAGTTTCAAACCCGCCCCGGCCGGCCGGCCGGCCGGGACCTGGGATGGCGAGGCAAAGATAGTCTCCCTGTCTTTTGTCCACGCTCATCGTTGACCCCCGGAGATCTTGGACTATAATCAGGGCACATAATTTCGCACACCATGGCTCCCAAGAGGATTTGCATATGACCCACAGAATCGAAGTCTGTCTGAAACGGACTCTTCCGGATCCCGCAGGCCGGCGAATCATGAAACGGGTGTCGACCGATCTGGGAATCGAATTCCGAGACCTGCGCATCGCGGATGCCTTCATCATAGATCGCGGCCTGAGCCCGGACGATCTGGCGCTCATCACCGAAGAAGTGTTCCGCGACACCGTGGTGCAAGAGGCGTACATAGACGAATCGCCGGACATTCCGTATGACTGGCTCATCGAGGTCGGTTTCCGTCCGGGTGTGACCGACAATGTCGGCAGGACCGCGCTCGAGGCGGTTGAAAGGACTTTGGGCATCCGATTGAGGCCGGAAGAGGGGCTGTACACCCGGAAACTCTACTTCATCGAGGGCGACATCTCCCGGGACGACGCGGACACTATCGCCCGTGACCTGCTGGCCAACGATCTTATCCAGACGCGACGCGTCTTTGCACGCGGAGAAGATCGCTCTGAGATAGCTGTTCCCCGGGTCACCTCACAGTCGGAGGCCGTTGTCCGCACAATCGATCTGAATGTGGACGACGACGAGCTTCTACGTATCAGCAGGGAAGGGGTGCTGGCGCTGAGCCTGGAGGAGATGCAAACGCTCCGCGACTATTTCAGGCGCGCCGATGTGCGGGCCCTGCGTCGCTCACATGGGCTGGGCGAGCACATCACCGACTGCGAATTGGAAGCGTTGGCCCAGACGTGGTCCGAACACTGCAAACACAAGATCTTCAATGCTCGCATTCAATACCAACAACCGGAGGGGACCAGAGAAATCGACAGCCTGTTCAAGTCGTACATCCAGGGATCGACCGAGCGGATCCGATCCGAACTGGGCAATCGCGACTTCTGCCTCTCCGTATTCAAGGACAATGCAGGGGTCATTCGCTTCGACGACGAATGGAATCTGGTCTTCAAGGTCGAAACCCATAACTCGCCCTCGGCGTTGGATCCATACGGAGGCGCGCTGACCGGCATCGTAGGGGTCAATCGCGATCCGTTCGGAACCGGGATGGGGTGCAGGCTTATCTTCAACACCGACGTGTTCTGCTTTGCACCTCCGGACTTCGAAGGAGAGCTGCCGCCGAGACTGCTTCATCCCCGCCGGGTGTTCGAAGGCGTGAGGGAAGGAGTGGAGCATGGCGGCAATAAGAGCGGCATCCCCACGGTGAACGGAGCGGTTGTCTTTGACGACCGGTACCTGGGTAAACCCCTTGTGTATTGCGGAA
The DNA here is from genome assembly GCA_031082285.1 of Desulfomonilaceae bacterium. Lineage (GTDB taxonomy): Bacteria > Desulfobacterota > Desulfomonilia > Desulfomonilales > Desulfomonilaceae > JAVHLK01. The sequence goes on along the minus strand of JAVHLK010000072.1, from coordinate 8,178 downwards.
CCGGCGGGATTATGCCCGCGGTGATCAACGGGAGGCCGTCGCATGTGAAACGAGCCCGCCCCGGGGATCGGATTGTCATGACCGGCGGACGCATCGGGAAAGACGGCATTCACGGCGCCACGTTCTCTTCCGAAGAGCTGCACGAGGGATCGCCGGTCAGTGCGGTCCAGATCGGAGACCCCATCACGCAGAAAAGGATGACCGATTTCCTCCTCATGGCTCGGGATCGAGACCTCTACACATCCATTACCGACAACGGAGCAGGGGGCCTTTCCTCTTCCGTGGGGGAAATGGCTCGCGAATCCGGGGGAGCACGGCTGTTCCTGGATCGAGCGCCGCTCAAGTACCCGGGGCTCCAGCCGTGGGAAATTCTGCTTTCAGAGGCCCAGGAACGTATGACGGTAGCGGTGCCGCCGGAAAAGCTGGACGAATTCATGGATCTCGCGAACCGGTTGGACGTGGAGGCCACCGATCTGGGTGAATACTCCGATGACGGGCTCTTTACCGTATACTGGAAGGATCGACCCGCCGCGGTGCTGCCGCTGGACTTTCTTCACGAAGGATTGCCCGCGATGCGACTCACCGCGAGATGGGAACCGCGGGTTCACGCGGAGCCCGACTTTCCGTGCCCCGCGGACTTGACCGCGACCATGGCGAATCTTCTGGGACGATGGAACATCTGCTCCAAAGAACGACTCATCCGGCAGTACGATCATGAGGTGCAGGGCGGCAGCGTTGTGAAACCCCTGGTCGGAGCTATGGAAGACGGACCGGCCGATGCAGCGGTCCTGCGTCCCCTGCTCGACAGGATGCGGGGTATAGCCGTGGGATGCGGCATCGCGCCGCGCTATTCGGACATCGATACTTACTGGATGATGGCCGCGGTGATCGACGAGGCGGTTCGGAACATCGTGGCCGTCGGTGCGGACCCCGACCACATGGCAGGTCTGGATAACTTCTGTTGGTGCGATCCGGTCCAATCGGAGAAGACGCCGGACGGAGAATACAAGCTCGCTCAACTGGTCCGCGCCAATGAAGCCCTGTACGACATCACCACGGTGTACCGCATCCCCTGCATATCCGGTAAGGACAGCATGAAGAACGACTACGGCATCGGTTCCACAAGAATCTCCATCCCTCCTACGGTGCTCTTCTCCGCGGTGGGAATCGTGCCGGACGTGCGGAAGGCCGTGACTTCGGATTTCAAGCGACGGGGTGACGCGGTCTACATGCTTGGCGTGACGCGGGATGAAACGGGCGGAACGGAATATTTCGCGTCCAAGGGCTTCATCGGGAACAAGGTGCCCAAGGTGGCCGACCCCGAACAGGCCGTCGCCCTCTACCGAGCGCTTCACCGAGCAATCTTGGGCGGGCTCGTCGCGTCGTGTCACGACCTTTCGGACGGCGGCCTGGGAATCGCGTTGGCCGAGAGTTCATTCTCCGGCGGCCTGGGCGCACAGATCAGACTTGCGGATCTACCCCTTGAGGGTGTTGACCGCGACGATGTCGCGTTGTTTTCAGAGACGCCCTGTCGGTTACTCGTCAGCGTCGGCCCGGATGCGCAAGAGGCTTTTGAGCATGCTCTGGACGGGTTCCCTTGTGCCCGCATCGGTGAGGTGACCGAGACACCACGTCTCGAAGTCGAGGGGTTGAGCGGCGAGACGGTGGTCAACGCGGACATAGAGGAACTCAAGAGAAAGTGGCAGGAGCCGTTGGGAACTTGACCGGGGTGAGCGGGTCGGTGTTCTGCCGCAAGATCGGCGACGCGAAATCGGAAACCGCGGCCGGTATCGCGGAGTCGACCCCGCCTACCCGGAAACATCGATCACCAGCTCCTTGCCTTCGAGTTTCCACGGGTAGATCTTCAACGGTTTCCGAGCAGGACCGCTCAACTTGTTACCCTCATAGTCGAAGGTCGAGTGGCTGACGCTGCAGCATCTCAGGGTCTCCTTGCCCGGTATGGGGTCCAGCCTCCGTGATGCATGCGTGCAACGGTTGGCTGCACAGACGTAGCCTCCGTCGTTCCGAGCGACGATGAGTACGCGTCCGGGCAGACCCTTTCCCGCAAGATACACCGCGCCCCCGGGATCATTCAGTTCCGGCACCCTTTCAACGCTGACCCGCGCCTTCTCATCGGTCACTTCCCACAGATCCGAATCAAGGGGCCGGGTCCGACAAATGCCGGCGACGGCTTTGAAGAAATCCACGATCATCGACATGGCCATCGACTCCTTTCGCAGCGTGTCCATCTCGTTCCCAGGCTCCGCCTGGGAACGCTTGGCTTCCGGGCTCCTGCCCGGCCAGGCTCAACTGTCGTCTCAGGAACGAAAACGCATCGCGTTACGTGCCGAAGGGATATCGCTGAAATTCTCTCACTCGGTCGGCTATGGAGCGTTTGAGCGCCACCGAGTCGACGGGCTGCACCGCCCTTATCCGGCCGAGTACTCTGCGTATGCCCGCGTCTCCCTCATCGTCACTGACATGGGCCATGACTTGTTCGGCCCAGTTTACCATTTGGGGAGCCGTGTCCGCGGCATAGGCCCGGACCGCGGCAAGGTAGTGTTCGGCCTTGTCGGGGCCTTCTTCCCTCAGCACGTTCTCGGCCCTGAGCAGACCACTCTCCAGCGCGAATATCTCTATTGCCATGTCGGCCAGCATGGCGACCGTCTCCTGCTCTTCGGCGAGCTTTGCCGCAAAGTTTTTCGCGGCCAGGGCCATGGTCAGAAGTGTGGTGTTCTTGAAAAGCCTCAAGAGAGCTTTTTCTCGTCCGAAATGGGGATCCTCCAATGGCGGTGAAAATGCTCCCTCTTCTTCCGCCTCCAGGGCCGCCTGTTGGGCGGCCTGAAGCAATGGGAGTCGTCGCTGCATGGCTCTCTTGAAGAACGTTCCGGGAATAAGTAAGCGGTTGATTTCATTGGTCCCCTCAAAGATCCGATTTATCCTCGAATCCCGGTACGCTCGTTCGGCCATGAACTCCTCACAATAGCCGTACCCTCCAAGAGTCTGCACCCATTCGTCGACGCAGAAGTCGAGGCATTCACTTCCGTACACTTTGCAGATGGAGCATTCGGCCGCGTACTCTTCCATCACTGCTGCGTTCTGCGGGCCGCTTTTCCTCTCGGCAGCGTCGAGGGTGGCCAGTCGGTCTTCGATCATGGCAGCCACTCTGTAGGTAAGACTTTCAGACATGTACGTGCGTATGCTCATCTCGGCCAATTTCTTCTTGATGAGGCCGAAGCTGCCGATGGGCCTGCCGAACTGAATGCGATTGTCGGCGTACTTCACCGCTTCCGCGATGCTCGTCTTGCACCCGCCGAGCGCAAACGCGCCCATCTTGTACCGTCCAATGTTCAGCGCGTTGAACGCGACCTTGTGTCCTTGGCCTACCTCGAGAAGCACGTTTTCCACAGGGACCTTGCAGTCCTGAAAGACCACGGGCCGTGTGGAAGAGCCTTTGATCCCCATCTTTTTCTCTTCCGGGCCGGTGGAGATGCCGGGGTACGATCTCTCGACAATGAAGCCGGTAAACTTCTCCCCGTCAACCTTGGCGTACACGATGAAAGACTCGGCCCACGCGCTGTTGGTGATGAATATTTTCTCCCCATTGAGGACGTAGTGCGTGCCGTCTTCCGAGAGGACGGCCTTGGTTCGAGAATTGAGCGCGTCGGAACCCGCGTTGGGTTCGGTCAGACAGTAGGCCCCCATCCATTCTCCGCTGGTAAGTTTGGGAAGATACTTTTTCTTCTGATCTTCCGTGCCGAACAGCACGATGGGCATTGTGGAGATACCCGTGTGGTTCGCATGCGTGACGGCAAATGAGAAGCCGTTGCCGACGGCCTCCGCGACCACGCACGTGCCGACCTTGTCCAGGTCCAGGCCGCCGTACTCAACGGGAACGTCGGTTCCATTCAAACCGATCTCACCGGCTTTTCGGAGAAGCCCACAGATGACCTCGCCATCCTGTTGTTCGATTCGCTCCAGATTGGGTACCACCTCTTTCTTTATGAAATCCGAGGCGGTCTTGAAGATCATCCGATGTTCTTCAGTGAATCGCTCCGGCACAAACATGTCGGCCGCCGCTATGTCCGCAGTCAGAAATTCACCGCCGGCAAACACTTTTCTCTCGCCCATAACCACCCTCTCTGTTGTGTTCTGTGGAACGTACGGATTCGACCGGACATTCGTTTGTCTCGGGTCGCAGAGTCGGCCATGCCCGCGGGGCCACTATACCATGTCGGCTTGAGTAACCAAACCTGTGAAACGCGGTACCATTACCTTGTGGCCGAATAGTCTCCGGGGTATGGTAGAGGGGACACGATCGGGGAGCCGCCGAGGTCGCCCGGGTAACCTGCCGGACCGCGTTGGACGAGTTGCGCTGCGCACCATTCAGTCTCCTGGATACGTGGTGATGGATGCTGCAACCGGAATGGGAGGGAGAGATCCGATGAAGGAAAAGAAGTTCAGAGCAATGGTAGTAACCGAATCCGAGGAAGGCGCGTTCAGCAGGAAAATCACTACCAAGACAGTTGGAGAACTCCCTGAGGGCGACGTATTGATTCGTGTCGGGTACTCTTCATTGAACTACAAGGACGCGCTGTCCGCGACGGGGAACAAGGGTGTGACGAAGAGATATCCTCACACGCCGGGGGTTGACGCGGCCGGTGTGGTGGAAGAGAGCCTCAGTGATCGTTTTCAGCCTGGTGAAGAAGTCATCGTGACCGGTTTTGACCTGGGCATGAACACATCCGGAGGTTACGGAGAGTACATCCGCGTTCCCGCGGACTGGGTGGTCAAACGGCCCGACACTCTTTCACTCAGAGAGAGCATGATATACGGCACCGCGGGTTTCACGGGAGCGCTCTCTGTTTTCAAACTCACGAGAAACGGTGTGAAGCCTGATCAGGGAGATGTCCTCGTCACTGGGGCGCCGGGGGGAGTAGGGAGTATTGCTCTGTCGATTTTGGTCAAATCCGGTTTTCAGGTGGTTGCTGTGAACGGGTTGGTGGATGCCCGAGACTATTTGATGGACCTCGGGGCCAAGGACGTCATCAGTATCGAGGAAGCCGTCGACACCAGCGGGAGACCGTTGATCAAGGGGAGGTGGGCCGGGGTGATCGATACCGTAGGAGGGGAGATCCTTGCAACCGCGCTTAAATCCGTCCAGTACAGCGGCACCGTGACCTGCTGCGGGAACGTAGGTTCTCCGGAGTTCAGTACCACCGTGTATCCGTTCATCCTCCGAGGCGTCAGCCTGTTGGGGATCGACTCGGTGAACTGCCCGTGGGAAATCAGGACTCGGATATGGGAGAAGCTGTCCGCTGAATGGAAACTCGATTACCTTGACCGGATTGCCGCTGAGATCTCACTTGAAGACCTGGATGAGAGGATAGACATGATCCTGGCCGGCACACACCGGGGAAGAGCGGTCGTGAACCTCATGAAGTGAGAAAAGATGATGGCCAGGGATGAGCGTCCCACCAGGACCGGGCAGAGCCTGGGAACGATAATAATTCTGGGTTCTTAATGTGCTGAAGGCACATACGAATTTAGTCGGGGGATTTATCCCCCGGAAAGAGCGGGAGAATGATAACAGGATTTCCGTCCCGAAGGGACGGCGCACGTGGACGAATTCACAATGAAGAGTATACCGGCGTCCCTCCAGGACGCGTGTTTCACGTTTGGCCGTCGATTTCCGGGCCTTGAAAGGCCCGGCTAATCCCGCGAGACGCGGGACTTGTCCCTTCGGGACGTCATGGATCGGACCAAGTTCATCCCGACTAATGGGCTTAAGTTGATGAAGAAATCTACAACACTGGACATGCCAAGATTTCTTGGCGCCGCGAAATGTCTTCTGGACATCATACCCGACGGCATCATTATCACCGAGCCTTCGGGACGCATTGCGTACGCCAATGAGTCTGCAGCGCGGCTCCTCGAACGGTCGACAAGTGAATTGGTGGGATTGGACACGAAAGAAATCAACAAGTCGGGATGGGAAGGAATATCAAAGGTCTTCAAAGATGGACTGCCTCAGCATGGCGTTCGAACCACGGTCAACGGTAAGTTATTTATTGCCGGCCGCTTGCCCCTGAAGCTCAACAACAGGATTGAGGCTGTCGTGTCCTTTTTCCAGGGGATGTTTGCATACGATCAGTATGCCCTGGAACTGGAGTCCTACAAGTACATGGCAAAGCTTCTCGACGCGATCATGGAGTCCTCGTATGACGGACTCTGGATAACAGACCGCGAGGGTATGATAGTCAAGCTCAATAAGGCTGCCGAGCGCCTCACCGGCTGCACTGCTCAAGATGTTCTGGGTAGGAATGTCACGGAGCTGGTCGAGAGGGGCTTTGTGGACGAGTCGGTCACCGGCGAGGTTCTCAAACGGAAGACCACGGTGACCATGGTCCAGAAGACAAAGGCGGACAAGATCGTTCTGGCAACGGGCAGCCCCATATTTGACTCTTCGGGAAATATTGATGTCATTATCATTAACGACCGTGACATTACCGAGCTGAACCGGATGCGACACGAGCTGGAAGAGAGCAAAGCCCTCGTGGACCTCTATCGCCAGGAGTTGTTCGACGTGCAGCTCAAGGACTTGGACTCGGATTTTTTCCTTTGCAAGAGCAGGATTATGGAGACGGTATACGAAGCCGCTGCACGCTCGGCACGTTTCGAGACCACGGTTCTGCTGACCGGCGAATCCGGAGTGGGCAAAGGGCTGCTGGCAAAGCTGATTCATCGGAAATCCGGACGTTCCCAGGGACCGTTCATCCGGGTTGATTGCGGGGCGATCGTCGAGACGCTCTTTGAATCCGAGCTGTTTGGTCATGAGCGGGGTGCCTTCACCGGCGCGGGCCCGAGAGGCAAACTCGGACTTCTCGACATGGCAAACGGTGGGACCCTGTTCCTGGATGAAATTGCCGAGGTTCCACTGGCGCAGCAGGTCAAGCTGCTCAGGTTTCTTGACGAAAAGAGCCTCGTCCGCGTGGGTGGATCGGAGGTAAGGACCGTGGACACCCGCGTGATCGCCGCTACGAACAAGGACCTGGAAGAGGAAGTCCATAAGCGGCGTTTCCGGAAAGATCTTTTCTATCGGTTCAACGTGGTCTCCCTGCGTATTCCTCCACTGAGGGAGCGCCAGGAAGACATTCTCGGTTTGATCACCTTCTTCATGAACAAGATGAGCAAGAAACATGGGCTTCACAAGCGCTTAGACCGAGATGCCCTGGACGCATTGCTCCATTACCGGTACCCGGGTAATGTCAGAGAGTTGGAGAACATGGTTGAGTCGATGATGATCATGAGCCAGATGGACACCATCACCGTCAAGGACCTGCATTCCAATGTACGAGAGGCCTTGCCCTTGCCGGACGTCACGGATGAAGGAGAAGCTCCGGACCTTCCAGGCTTGGTTGACCGCATTGCCGGGGAAACAGTGCTTCGGGCGGTTGAGAAATACGGTTCTCAGCAGCAGGCGGCACTGCATTTGGGCATCCATCAGTCGACCGTTTCCCGGAAGCTGAAGAAACTGCGCAACCTTTCGGAGCAATGATCGGATAGGAAATAGCAAACCACAAAGTCATCAAGACACAGAGAAGGCAAATCAATGTCGTGAATACCGTCTCGGAATTCCCTGGGATTCGGGAATTACGGCATTTTCGGTGCGATAGAATCGCTGGACGAGGAGGTCCCCACGGCTTAGAATGTCTCAAGGACAATTGCTTTGTCCCAGAGTTGAAGACATGATATCGTCAAGGCCTGCCAATGCCCCCGCTGAGCCTCGCCGGCCGCGGAGCTCACGGCTGAGGCCGGAACGGCCTGCTTCGAGAGGACGAGGTGAGTCATGGCCCCACGAATAGCAGTCAATCCGAACATCCATTTCGGCAAGCCCTGTGTCGGGGGCACGCGAGTTCCCGTGCAGAATGTTCTTGAATTAGTAAGGGAAGGTATTCCGTTCGATAAGATCATTGCGGACTATTATCCCGAGCTGCAAAGGGAGGACATTCGTGCATGCGTTCAATACGCCATTGAAGTCGTGGAGGCCAAAGAAATCCACATAGCGACGGGAGCCGTATGAAGTTCCTCTTGGATCAGGATGTTTACGCCGGCACTGCCCGCCTCCTTGCAGGTTTGGGCCACGACGCGGTACCTGTTGCCCAAATGGGCCTTTCC
>JAVHLK010000071.1 GCA_031082285.1 Desulfomonilaceae bacterium | reverse complement strand
CCCCCCCCTGCGTGGCACGAAGCCGTGGTGCTCCATTCGAGGTAATCTCACGGGAACTGCCGTAAATTCTTGTCCCAAATACCGAGGTCCCTAAGAAATCCTGTACTAAAGCAGTCATAAACGGATGTAAGGAGTGAGGTTGACGCGGTCGCAGCGTGTGAGGTAAGTTCGAACAACGTCCAAACAACCTTCCAGGGTAAGATGCTCGGAGTCGATTATCCTGTGGAATGGGGCGACCGGGTCATCGGAACTTTGGAAGCGGCACCGTCAAGCGACCGGTATTTCTCATGGACGCTTGATGAATGCGGACCGAATGTGAAGAAGAACGTACATGTCGAAGTGGAAATGCAGTACCTGCGGATGGGTCTACGATCCTGAACAAGGCGACCCGGAGAGCCATATCGGCCCCGGGACGTCCTTCGAGAATCTTCCGTATGATTGGACCTGTCCTATTTGCGGCTCCGGAAAAGAGCTATTCGAACCGTTGGGCTGGGCGCAAACCGCGCGATTCGATTCGCACAAGCTCATCTTGGACGATCGGGCACAGCAACGCCTGAGTGACGGCTTGACCATTTACAAGGAACGCTTCGAGAATCTTTTTCGAGTGGCCCAACAACTCACGTCGTCATTACACATCGGCGAAATTCTGGAACGGATCAGGGACGAAGCCAGGGCCACCTTACCTCATTTGCAGGAAGTGTGCATGCTCGTGATCGACCCGGAAGCCCGGCACTACACCCGGCCTCTCCATTGCGCGGTGGAAAAGCAACGGATCAATTGCCAACTGTGTAAGAGAGGCAGAGGCACGGTGAACAGCGCCCTGGACCAGACATCGTCCGCGGTCTGCTTTCTTCCCGATTCGGAGCAGACTCATGGTCCGAAGGAAAGCCTGGCTGCAACAGGCTTCTCCGAGATCGTATTCCCCATCTTTGAGGGCGACAAGCCCTTGGCCGTCTTGGATGCCATAGCAAAACCCGGAAGTGGGGGCTTGACCGAACGGGACTTCGTGCTGTTGAAAGATCTCGTCGAGTTGGCCGGCAACGTAATCAAGAACGCTCGCAGCCACTGGATCATGTCCCGGGAGAAGCTCACGGTGGACAAGATACTCCAGCACCTGCGGCCGTTTGTTCCTTCCACCGTGCAAATGATTGTGGAAAAGAACCCGTCCGCTCCCGACCTGGAAAAGAAAGACGTCGATGTAACGGTTCTGTTTCTCGATGTCGCGGGTTACACGCGCATCAGCGAGACTCAGAGCCGGGACAAAGTCACGTTTATCATCGAGAAGTACTTCTCAAGCTTCCTGGACATTATCTGTTCCCACGGGGGCGACGTGAATGAAACGGCCGGGGACGGCCTGATGGTCATATTTCAGGGCGATAACAGAGAGACGGCTCTAAGCGCCGTGAAAGCGGCGGTCGAGATACGCGGTAAGACGTTGGAGATCAACGAGGAACTCAAGGACAGGTTTCAGCCGGTCGAGGTCAACATGGGCATCAACTCCGGAACGGCCGCCGTAGGAATGAACCGATTCACGGGGACTTCGGGAACCCGAATGACCTTCACGGCGACCGGTCCGGTCACCAATCTTGCGGCGCGGATCGCATCGGCTGCAATATGCGGGGACATTCTTGTCGGTCCGGAGACCGCCCTCAGAGTGGGCGACCACATAGATCTGCATGACAGGGGCTTGATGAGCTTCAAGAATGTGAGCAATCCGGTTCACGTGTTCAGCCTGGTAAGTAAAGCGCCGAACTGCACGCCCTCGCAGAACTGAGCCCCTTCACCTCATCAGGGGGTCGGGGTCGCGGCGACACTTCTTTAGAAGCCGGTTGCTTAAGGAAGGGCCGGGATTTTCCGTTATCTCAAGTTCACAAGTGACCTTGGTCCAAGACTTTCCGAATGGCGCGAAGAATGTCCTTGGCATGATAAGGTTTGCCGATGAATCCTCTGGCGCCTCCGCTCTTTTCTCCGTGTGAGAGGCCGTTCTCAGAATACCCGCTCGCAACCAGGACCCGGGCTTTTGGATCTCTACGGAGCAGTTCTTCAAGGCAACGGTTGCCGCCCATACCGGGCATTATGAGGTCGAGGATGACCAGTGAAATATCCGCTCCGTGAGCCGCATACGTTTCCAGGGCCTCTTCTCCGCTTCGGGCAGTGAGTACCTTGTATCCCGCGGTCTCGATGACCTGACGTCCCATTTCCCGAATACGATCGTCATCGTCCACAAGAAGGATGGTCTCATTACCGAACGCGGGCATATCCCCCGTCAACGTCGGATGTTCAATGAATGTGCCGGATGATACGGGCCAGTAGATCTTGAAGCATGTTCCTCTGCCGGGCTCACTGTAGCATTTGACGTGCCCCCCGTGCCGAGACACCACGCCGTGAACCATGGACAAACCAAGGCCGGTACCCATCCCGTCGGCCTTGGTAGTAAAGAACGGTTCAAATATGCGATCCAAAATCGCCGGTTCCATCCCCACACCCGTGTCGGAGACCGAGAGAAGAACGTACTCGCCCTTCTCGGCCCCCAGGTGGGCTGCAAGGAGGTCGTCAGTCAAGGAAACGTTTCTCGTCTCTATCACCAACCGGCCGCCGTTCGGCATGGCGTGCTGGGCGTTGACCCCAAGGTTGAGGATAACCTGTTCCAGTTGCGCGGGGTCCGCATCAATGATCCCGATGTCTTCGGCCAACAGCAACTCGATCTCGATCATCTTCGGCAACGTCCGTCGAAGAAGCCGTTCGGACCTTCGTATCTCATCGTTCAAGTGTATCGGGCGACTCTTGGAGTCCCCTTTTCTGCTGAAGGTCAGTATCCTGGAGACGAGATCCGCCCCGTCTCGGGCGGCTTGCTGAATGACCTCCAGCTTCTTGCGATCGGGGTCCGCGGGGCTCTTTTTCATGAGAAGCAGGTCGGCATACCCCAATACCGCCTGAAGCAAGTTGTTGAGATCATGGGCAATACCCCCTGCCAACGTGCCCACGGCTTCCATCTTCTGCGCATGAAAAAGCTGTTTTTGGAGCATGACTTCGGAAGTCACGTCTCTTCCCACCAGCACGAAGTTGAGAATGTTGCCCGTCTCATCCTTGACCGATGAGATGGTGGCCGCTTCCTCATACAGCGTGCCGTCTTTCTTCTTGTTGGTAAGGCGGCCTCGCCAAACCCCGCCTTGTTTGATAACGGACCACATGTCTCTGTAGAAGGACTTGTCATGTGTGCCGCTTGCCAGGATTGCAGGGGTCTTACCCAGGACCTCTTTAGGCGAATAGCCGGTAGTGTCCGTGAACGAGGGGTTTGCATAGAGGATGGTGCCGGCCGGGTCAGTAATCAAGATGCTTTCCCCGGCCTGCTCCAGGGCGGCACTAAGCCGCTTCAGGCGCTGTTCCGCATCCCGTCGCGTAACGATGCCCCACATCCCTTCCATCAGAAGCGTCAACTGAGTGATGTCGTTATCGTCGTATTCCGTGGGCTTGTTGCCGACCCCGGCAACGACTACGATTCGCCCCTGATCGAAAATTGGAACGTTCATGTGCCTCAGTATTTCCACGTGGCCGACCGGCGTCCCCTTCTTCCACGGGTTTGGAAGCTCGTAATCATTGGTCACGATGGGCCGGCGCTGCCTGACCGCCTCTCCCCAAAGCCCGGTGCCTTCCACCGGATAGGTCACGGGCTTGTCCACAATCGCACATTGCCGCATGGCCTCTTGGGACCACGCGTGCATCGTGAGGATACTCTCGTCTTCGTCGGCAAAGGCTACATACCCGATTGAGCTTCGGGTTAGTCTGACCGCTTGTTCCATCGCGAACGCGGCAAGTTCATTGAGCGGAGCGTCGATCATTCTTCCGAGTTCGACGAGCGCTTCCAATCGTTGCGCGTAGAGACGTCTCTCGTCTTCCAGCCGTTTTCGCTCCGTGATGTCGATACCAATCCCAGTAAAGTACGGCTTCCCATCGATGGTCAGCTTGACGCCCCGGAAGTAGAAGGGAACCAAACGTCCATCCTTGGTCACCAGAACGGCCTCGGCTTCGGCGGTGCCTTTGCTCATCACTTCTTGCACACTCCGTGCGATCACGGTGGTGTCGGGCTCACGTCCGCCAAACCAATCGAGAAAATGCATGCCCCGCATCTCTTCTCCAGAATATCCGGTCAAATCTTCGTGTTGCCTGTTCCAGCGTACGAGGTGACCAGTCTCGTCGTACAGGAAGAGCAGCCCGGGAAGGCTTCGCAGCACGGCCTCGGTGAACTCCCGCTCTCGATTCAGTTGGTCCTCGGCGAGCCGTCGGTCGGTCACATCCCTTGCCATGCCGTGAATGCCGACGCGTTTTCCGTCGCGAGTAATAATACGGGTGTTCACTTCCAACCAGCGCGGTTGTCCGGTCTTGGTTCGGACCAAGAGCGTGTAGGGACCTGTTCTGTCGACACGGGCGTCCACTTTCATCCGGAATTTTTCTTCCGTCACTTTCAGGTGATCCGGATCGACGACCTGTCTGAAATTAAGTTGAAGGAACTCTTCGGGAGTGTACCCCAGGAGTCTTTCAACGGCCTTGTTCACGGATGTATAATTGCCCTCCAGGTCGTGGGTGTAAATGAGATCCGCGGAATTGTCAAAAAGCTCCCTGTACCGCTTCTCGCTTTCTTGAAGAGATGCCTCGGCCTCCTTTCGTTCCGTTATGTCCCTGATCCACACTTGTACGCCCGGCTCCCCTTCGAGAGTCAGGTCTTTGGCATTGATTTCGCCTTCAAAAAAGGAACCGTCTTTTCTTTGTAACCGGACTTCATATCTTGCCGTGACTTCTTCACCTCGCATGCGCGCCTGCGCCCGAGAACGGGTGAGTTCACGATAATCCGGGTGGTAGATCCGCCAATGCTCCATTCCCATGAGTTCGGATTCTTCGTATCCGAGCATCTCACGGAGACGAGAATTTGCGAATACGATATTGGCTCCCTTCTGCACCAAGATTCCGTCGAAGCTCTCTTCCACGAGCGTTCGATATTTCTCCTCACTGTCCTTGAGGGCCTGTTCCGCATGTTTTCGGTCCGTTATGTCTCGCGCAATGGCTTGGAACCCTACGGGCTCGTCGTTCTCCAGAAGCAGACGGCATCGCTGTCCCACCCATACGGTCTCCCCGTCCTTGGACAACAGGGGGAGTTCGTAGTACGTCTCGTCCAGTTTCTTGACGAATTGAATTCCGTAAAACCGCAATATCTCCCGTTGGTAATCGGGATGGACGATCTCCAGGTAACTCCGACCAATGAGTTCATCCTCCGCGTACCCAATCAAACGCGTTGCAACGGGGTTGATGAATGTGAGGCGCCCGTTTGCATCGGTTCGGTATATGACGTCGCCTGCACTCTCGACGAGCTGCCGATACCGATTCTCGCTCTCTCGGAGGGCAGCCTCCGCGTTGCTCCGCTTGGTGACGTCCCTGAAGCTCCACACCCGTCCGACGATCTTGTTGCCGAGGCGCTGGGGCCGAGAATAGCGTTCAAAGATCCGAGCATCCTTGAACTTGAGTACGTCAAAACTCTCTTCATCAGGGCGGTCGTACAGATCCCGCACCTTGCGGAGAAAATCTTTAGGATCCTTCAGTTGATCCAACACGAAGCCGAGGGCCTCTTCGTCAGTGCGAGTCTCCACGACGTTCTTCGGGATGCGCCACATCTTCAGAAATTCGTGGTTGTAGGAGGCGATCTTTCCTTCCCTATCGACCACAAGTATGCCGTCGGCGGTGGATTCGAGCGTTGCCTGCAAGAGAGAAAGACTCTGTTCCCGATCCTCTCGTGCACGGTTCCGGTCAGTGACGTCCTCACAGGTCATCAAGTGCGCGCCGCCCGGAAGCTGTACCGGACGGAAATGCACGATCTTCTCTCGACCGTCCTTGCAGGTAACCGTAAAGATGCGGGGACGCTGCTCTCCGGGGCCTGCTACGGAAAGGTCATGCATCCAAGTTTCCGTCACCTGACGTCTGTATTCCGGCTCCGGGTACGCTTTTCTGAACCACTCTTTGCCGTTGGGGATATCGTTCAAGTCGTACCCGAACATCTCTCGGAACTTTGGGTTAAGGTATTCAAATCTTCCTTCCCGGCCTATCATGACCATGCCGAATGGAGCGTGCCGGGCCAAGATCTCGAATTTCGTATCTTCCACGGCCTCGGCACCTTCGCGTCTCGTGCGACGACGCAACTCCTTCCGAGCCATGCCGTAGAGAACTATAACGGCCCCACACACCAAGGCGCAGAGGATGAGAGCGACGTAGCCCTCAGTGCCTGCGGAGGGCTCGGCGAGTGTACGCGTGACAACGGCTTCATGAAGCCCTTCGAGAACCTCGCGCGTGTCCGCGTCTATTTGTTGCGAGGAGATGAGGCCGGCCACACGGTCCTTCAGCAATTGACTCTTGGCGACGATGTCTTCTTCAGCAACTCTAAATGCGTATTTTCCGGCTTCCTTATAGTACAGGTAGCCTCCCGTTGCCGTAGAAAGCAACGAGATCAAGGCCAATACGGCTACGATCGTTCTCACGTTCATGTGGAAGCCCCCATAAGCCTGCACCGCAATGTGGTCCTGCCGAATCGAAGTCCTTCGGGCGGATGAACGGCCGCGTGTCGGTTTCTGCTCCGAGAGACCCCGGCAGCAACGCTGACGAGCGCTTATAGGAATAAGTGACCGTATGCGGGAAATCGACGACTATGGGCGTGTTAATGGGTGCCCTCGGCAGCGACCTTGTCTCTCAGTTCAGCAATTTCGCGTGCGGCTGCAACACGATCCGGTGCTCCGAAGACGGCCGACCCCACGATTGCCGCCGACGCCGGCCCGACGATGTGCGACCATTGGCGAAACTGTTCCTCAAGGGTTCGTCCCATTCTGTCCTGGCGGCCGAAACCGGGGCACCAGATGGGTTTCCGGGTAATCGTCCGATATCTCTCCAGGTCGTGCGGTCTCGTTGCCGGGCCGATGTATCCCGCTACATCCAGCGCTTCGCCAAGATGAAGGATGCCGTCCGTGACGTCATTGCAAGGTAGTGCGTCCGGTAAGCGGAGAGACAACCCTGATTTCTCCGCACCGGTCGACAGATCGCGGCTCTCCAAGGGCCTTGAAAAAAACAAAGACGCGCCCGCGTGGCTCATCAGAGGAAGCAACAGGACGCCCATATTCCAATCCCGTGCCGTATGTACCGCTTCGGCGATCGACACGGCCCCCGGGAAGCCGTGCACCGTGACATGAGTGGCGCCTGAATCGGCAAGCCCCTTGACGATTTTGCCGTTTGTGCCCTGCCAGCCGGTCGTGCCTTGGAATCCGATATCCGCGATTTTCAGGTCGACCAGTAGTGGTCTGTCGTCGATTGCGTCACGTATGCGACCGAGAATTCCGACGCCTGACTCCAACAGAGTCGTCACCCCTATCTTGATGCCGTCCACGACCCGGCCTACCTGCTTCACGACTTGGACCACTTCCTCGGCAGTCGTAAGGTCGGCTGCCAGAATGATTGCATAATCCCTCATGAGTATTCCTTACCATACGAAATTACGACGGAACCGGACGTAACTCATTCACTGATGTCTTCCCGTTCCATACCCAGCTTCAACAGCCTGTATCGAAGTGACCTGAAGGATATCCCGAGCAATGATGCAGCGCGGGACCTGTTCCAGTCCGTGAGTTCCAGGGCTCTGTTGATCAGGTTTTTCTCCACTGTTTCCAAAGTCTTGTTCAGGTCTATACCGTCCGGCGGTATGTCCGGTTCACCCGGGCTTGCCGGAGTCCGAACGGATTCAACCAACTTCGGGGGCAGATTCTCCGCGGTCAGCTGATCGGATTGTTCCAGAGTGACGCAGCGTTCGATGATGTTTTCCAGTTCCCGAACATTTCCGGGATAGTCATAGTTGCACAGCACCTGCATTGCCAGCGCCGAGGTCTTGGTAATGGGTTTACCCTGCTCGGCCGCGTATTTCTTCAGGAAATGATCCACGAGCAGCGGAACGTCTTCCTGCCGCTCCCTCAACGGAGGCAGCTTGATGCGGATCACATTGAGACGGTAGTACAGATCTTCTCTAAAGGCTCCGCTCTCCATCTCGTCTTCCAGTATTTTGTTCGTGGCCGCGATGATCCTTACGTCGATCTTTTTTCCGTCGGTATCGCCGACACGCCTGAACTCGCTTTCCTGAAGGAACCGCAAGAGCTTCGCTTGGATGGACACCGGGATTTCCCCGACTTCATCAAGAAACAGAGTTCCCGTGTGGGCGTTTTCCACGAGACCCGGTTTATTGGCAACAGCCCCCGTGAAGGACCCTTTCATGTGGCCGAACATCTCGGATTCAAGCAGATTCTCGGGAATGGCCGTACAATTTATCGTGACAAAGGGCTTGCCCCGTCTGGGCGAGTTGTAATGAATGGCTTTCGCGACCAATTCCTTTCCGGTTCCCGATTCGCCTATGATCAAAACTCCGGCTTTGCTGGGGGCCACGCGGGTAATGAGATTGAACACCTCGGCCATTTGCGCGGACTTACCGATTATCTCGCCAAAATGGTACTTCGCCTCAATGGACCGTCTCAGTTCCACGTTCTCTCTGCGGAGCCGACGAGTTTCCAGAGCGTTGCGAATGATGATGCGAAGGTCTTCTATCTCAAACGGTTTGGAAACGTAATCGTAAGCACCTTCCTTGACGGCGCGCAAGGCATCATCCACGCACGCGTATGCGGTGATCGCTATGATGGGTATCTCCGGATCCAGGGCATGTATTTCTCGTATGAGATCGAGGCCGTTCATCACGGGCATCTTGACGTCGGTCAGGACCAGATCGGGATCTTCCAGTCGATACGACTTCAACCCTTCCAGGCCGTCGGAAGCGGTTCGGACGTGATAACCATCTTGGGAGAGCATGATCTCCAAAAATTCTCTCATGCTCGGTTCATCATCGACAACCAGTAGGCGCTCACCCATTCTCCAGCTCCGTTTGCTGCGGGGCCAGGGGAAGCTGTATCGTGAAGAGCGTGCCCGCAGTGGGAGCGGTCTGGACCTCTACGGTACCCTCATGGGCTTCGATTACGCTCAGCACCAGCGACAATCCTATTCCCGTGCCCCTTTCTTTGGTGGTGGTAAAAGGCTCGAAAATTCGGTCCCTGATCTCGGGCGGAATTCCCGGCCCCGAATCCTGAACCTTGAATATCGCGCATCCCGATTCCGGATCGGATTCCAACACCGCGTGAATCACCCCGCCATCAGGGGTGGCGTCTGCAGCATTGGACAGAATGTTCCATAACGCTTGCTTGATCTGCGCGCGTTCCCCTTCAACTTCGACGCCCTGGTTGATCAGAGTCTCAACGGATATGTCCCTTCGGGCTCCGTAGTCCCCCGTGAACTGAGCCACGGTTTCTTCCGCCAGATCGCTCAGCAACAAGCGCGTCTTCTTGGCTTGACGACTCGTGACCGTGACGAGGAAATCACTCAGCAGAGAATTCAGTCGGTCCGCTTCCCGGATGACGATTCCCAGGAGTCGCTTTTCGCTGTCAAGTGAGGGCGACGAGTTGGAAAGCAATTCCGCAGCGCCTCTCAGAGACGCCAGGGGATTGCGTATTTCATGAGCCATTCCCGCAGTGATCCTCACGAAGGCCGACTGCTTTTCGCTTACCCTGACGCGCTCCTCCATCTTTCTCATCCGAGTCACGTCGTCAAAGACGACCAATCGGCCTCGCGGAGTACCGTCCTCTTCCTTGAGATCCGACACGGTCAACTCCATATGGATCCGGTCTTGCCCCACGCCTCTCACCGTTCGATACGTTTCCCGTCGCAAACCGGCCGCCGCAGTTCCGTCTTCAATTACCGGGAAGATCTGCGCGAGCGGCAGGCTGATCAATTCGGGCAGGGAAGTCCCAATCAATGAGCAACCCCGATTGTTCACGTACGTGACTCGGTCCCTCTCATCCGTGGTGATGATGCCGCTCGGAATGGAACGGACGATGTTCGTGTGCAAGTCGGAAAGCTTCTGATAATCGATTTCTCGTCTATTGAGCGACATCCTTGTTCGCTGCAGCTGTTCTGCAACCGAACTGGACGCCAGGGCAACGATGAGAAAGATGGTGAAGTGTACGACGAGAACCCACAGGAGATAACCCGGCGTCAATCTCCCCCACGGGCTTTCCCAAGGCCAGTCGCTCGGCGGAAGCACACCGTGAAATTGGAAGGCAATCAGGAGCCCGAATAGGATGGCGGAAACGGAGGCAATGAAAAGAGCTCCACGTCTGAAGTGCAGAATTCCCGCAGATACGATGGGGAAAACGTAAATCAGCGAGAACACGCTTGAAGCCCCGCCGGTGAAATAGACGACGACCGTCGTGTAGACCACGTCCACCATGATCTGAAAGAACGAGAAAGCCCCCAGGTTGGGAATCACGGGCAGGCTCAGGGCATACATCAAACTGAGAAGAAAGATCGCGCCTACGAGCACGTACAAGGGTATGGCGGCGTCCACGAAGATCGAGCCGCTCTCCTGCAGCTGAAAGAACAGGGTCGCCCCCAAGAGGAAGGTAGTTACGATCAACCGAAGCAGCATGAGCCATTCGACGCGCTTGCGCATCTCAGGACCGTTTCTGGGTCCTTCAGGAACCACTGCATTGATGATTCGAGAAACCACGCTCATACGGAAGCCTCCCGATCGAAACGCTTCCCGAAACTTAGCGGCACTTGAAGTTTCCTCGTAAATTCCCCGACTCGTACGATTCCCCCATTATGGCTGAGCGCGGGAACGGGCATTCACGGCCGATTTCCTCGCAGTCATCTTGCGCAAATTCTGCGATGCACTCCCGTACATGCGCACCGGCGTCGCTGCAGAGCGTTTGCAGAGAAGAGAACGACACGGACGCCGGCGGTACCAAAGCAGTGGGATCTGCCGTGAACACGACACCGTATGTGTGCGCCCGTGCTCTTAGCTCCAGCCGGCAGGTTTGCCGTGAGCATCTCGAACGATCTCACTGACGAGGATGACCTTCCGAGGGCACTTGTACCGAGAAAGATACTGTTTGCAGAACCGGATGATTTCTCGTTCCTCAGGCTTGGTGCCGGGTTCCGGAACCACCAGAGCATGAATGACCTGACCCCGCATGAGGTCGTCAACCCCGATGAGTGCTACGTCGGCCACTTGCGGATGACGGATCAGGATCTCTTCGACCTCCTGGCAGTAGACGTTGAAACCGGACGTGATAATGAGATCTTTCTTCAAACCCGTGAGCGTCAGGTATCCGTCTTCGTCCAAAAAACCGATATCGCCCGTGTAAAGCCAACCGTTGCGGATCACGGTTTGGGTCTCCGTCGGCCTACCGAAATAGCCCAGCATGACGTTCGGCCCCTGAACCACCACTTCCCCTTGGGTGCCGACGGGCAGAGGATTACCGTCGTCGTCGTGAATGGCTATGGTGACGTCCGGAATGGGCGGTCCCACCGTCGCGGGTTTGTTGGGCACACTCACATTGTTCCACGATACGACCGGCGTCGCTTCGGTCAACCCATAGCCGTGATACACATCAATTCCGTACCGATCGCAGAATTTTTCATAAATCTCCATGGACAGAGGCGCGCCGCCGCTGATCGCAATGTCGAGACCGGACAAATCGAGATCCTTGCAGGAAGGGTGGTACAAAAGGCCGTAATAGACCATGGGAACGAGGCCCGTATACGTAATACAAGCCTTCTGCAACCACGGGATCAACCTCGGGAAATCAACTCGTTCCACAAGGTAGACCGTACCGCCGGCCTTCATCGTACCCAGGAGATTCACGGAAGCGCCGAAGGCATGAAACAAGGGGATCAACGCCAGGCCGTGAGTTTCCGGTCCGCGACGTGCAACGTCCCTGAGCAGGTTGGAATTGGTGTCCAGGTTGTTGTGGCTAAGAGTAGCTCCCAAGGCCTTTCCCAAAAGACCTGCGGTGAAAATGATCACGGCCGGGTCGTGGGGATCCATGTCCATGGCTTTAAAATCACCGGAGAATGTCTTCTCGATCTCTGCGAAGGGCACTGCTCCGTCCACCGGATCCGTGCTGATGACGATCTTCACGTAATCGGCCCGATCTTTCAAGCTTTCTATCTTGGATACCTGGTCCTCTTTGCACAGAATCGCCGCAGGCCTACAGTCAGTCAGATAGTTTGTCAACTCATAGACCGTAGACAACGGGTTTAGTGTGACGGCCACGGCTCCTATCCGAGCAGCGGCAAAGTAGCCCGCGACCAATTCCGGCCGATTCCCCAAGAGCGTCACTATCCGGTCGCCCTTTTGGACCCCTGCTTTCACGAGCGCGTTGGAAAGTCTATTTATGGTCTTTAGCAGTTCTGCATAGGTTATGGTCGTTTCCTCGAAAACCAATGCAGGATGATCCGGCATATCGTTCGCACTGCGATCGACGATCTCACTGAGATTCATGCTCACTCCCGTCTCCCGGCATTTCCAATCAGCGTAGTGTACCATGCGTACCAGCTGAAATCAAGTTCCATTCGCTTCACAAACCGGTTTCCAGGTTTTTCGGCAGCCAAGTCCAAAAGAAAGCTTGATACGGGATTGCCCCTCATGTAAAACTCATGTGTGCAACTCCCGTGTCGACCATCGCGCGGGGTCCCAATTATGTATCCGTTCACTTGCGGTCGGCAAGCCTCCAATGCAAGGCAAGGGACGAGGAAACAGTCCTTATTCGCAATCGAGTCAACGTGAGTGTCTTGCCTTGCTCGCAACGACCAATTGGCCGTTGCGCGCTTCACCCGCATGAGTGAATGGTCGGCCAATTACGATGCATTGCCGCGCATGTCCGGGGCCGAAGTCACCGGCAACGACGCGGATCGTTTTTCAGCGGCGGTTCAGTGGTCCGGCATCCCATAATACCGGCCCGCCAAACGGCCGTGGAAGTTGAGAACGGCCTCAGGGGGAGGGGACGATGGATGATTCCGAACGACATCTCTGGATGGCGGTGGCAGGCATGGGGGGACTCGTACTTGTTCTATTGGTGTTGGGCCCTCTGGTCCAGGCTTACAGGGAGTGGAAGACCAGAAGGGCATTCAGGCTGAGACGACGATCGTTTGAGAGAACCGCGGCCTCACGACTCGAACCCAATGAGTGATGTGCGCGGATTTTGCGGAGCCCTTGGTGTGAGATCGATCCGGAGATGTGCCGTCAGGCGTCCGGGTAGATGAGGAATGCCGACCGTACTTTTTTGAACTCTTCAAGGTCCCGATCCCACTTCCGCTCCATGTCTATGAGGGACTTGCCCGCCTCCACGTCGAGACGAACCGCTCCATCGCCGAGAATCACGTCTGCGGGAAGCATGTCGTACACATATTCGTAGGGCGGCTCGGACCATTGGAAGTTGCCCGGATAAAGCCTCGCGACGGCCGCCAGTATTCCCAGGGCAGCCCGATAAGGGCGGAAGACGTTCCGGTCGATCACATGGATCTGGAACCCTTTGCAGGTGCGGTCGGCCCATTTGTTAAAGGTCGGTTTGAACTCGATCGGTCTGAGCACCGCTCCGGTGATGGCCTCCGGTTCAACTTCGAGAGCCACCCGCTCAGGTTCGACGTACGGTGCGCCGAAAATCTCGAACGGTCTGGTGGTTCCTCGTCCTTCCGAGAGATTCGTACCCTCCAGAACGACCTGCCCCGGGTAGACGACAGCTGTTTCCACGGTCGGCATGTTGGGAGACGGCATGACCCACGGCAATTCGGTTGCCTCAAAGTAAGCGTTTCGATCCCACTCTTGCATGGCGATTACCGTAAGCGCACATCCGATCCGATGAACCTCGTTGTACAGGGTCATGAGCTCCCCCAACGTCATGCCGTGTCTCATGGGAATGGGGAAAGGGCCGACAAAGCTTGTATACTGGGGGTTGAGCACGTTCCCCTCAATATCTCGGCCGTTGATCGGGTTCGGGCGGTCCAGGACGATGACGGCCTTTCCCAGTTCAGCGCAGATCTGCATAGCATACAGAGCCGTTGTGGCGAACGTGTAGACTCTGGTCCCGACATCCTGGAGGTCTATGAGCAGGGTGTCCACGTTTTCCAGCATGTGGGGGTCAGGTTCTCGTTTGTTTGCATAGAGACTGAAGATGGGCACGTGCAAGCGTGGATGCACCGTGTGGCCCGTCTCGATCATGTTGTCTTGCTCTGTACAGTGTACGCCGTGTTGAGGACCGAAGAGGGCCTTCAGGCGCCGGGGAAGGGCCGTGTCAATAAGGTCGGGTGCCGGTCGCAGCCGCGAGTCAACGGAAGCCTGGTTATAGAGCACGCCGAGTCCGCCCGATCCTTTGACGAGCTCGGGCTCCTGAAGAATTCGTTCAAGGCCGGTTCGTACCATATGAAACCCATTCAGCGTGGACTGTGGCAATCGCTCGGTGTCGTAATTGGGACAGTCTTCGCAACGTATGGTCAGCGAAGCTCACCGTCCCGGTCGAGGCATTTACGGCAGACTGTACGGGGTCACAACCCCCGACCGGCGCGGTTCACACGTCAAAGGTGCGCGCACCACGCCCCCCACTCCACGGACATCGCGTTTATCCAAAAGCGGTTCTTCCTAGCGCCACTTGTCGCCTCGACCGCGGTGCAGGTCAATAGTGTGGGTATCCCAACGCCTTACGACCACGGTCCTCTCGCCGGCTCCGCCTGCGATGATCCAGTTCGCCAGCCACGACACGATACTCACGATAATCGAGGCGAAGAGCGCGGACCAGAAGGAGGCCACATGCAACCCGGGCACGATGGCTCCGGCCAGCTGAAACATGAGTGCGTTGATGACCAGCACGAACAGGCCCAGCGTGACAATGGACAAGGGTAATGTGAGTATAATGAGAATGGGTCTCACCAGTGCGTTGAGTATCCCCAGAATGGCCCCTGCAAGCAGGGCTGCTCCGGTCCCCTCTATCGTCACCCCGGAGACGACGTAGGGGACCAAGACCACTGCCAGGGTCGTGACCAGCCAACGTATCAGGATTCCAGGCATGCCTCTTCTCTTCTTCCTGCGTACTCCGATTCACAACGTCGGTCACATCGCACGCTTCGATCGCTCGCTTTCCCGCGCAACTCGGGGGGGCTCCCCTCGCAACCGCCGATCCGGGCCTGTACCCTGAGCACGCAATCCGGATCGTCTAACCCTCGAGCGCATCCCGACAACTGTATGGTTCGTGCATACGATGTGCCGGAGTCCCTCCGGTCATGCGACTGCGCAGTAAAGACCGGACGGGCTCCTATTGCTAGGACTGTTCCTTGGCCTTCCTCACGAACGGTTCCAGCAGGTCTATGGGGATCGGAAAGATCGTTGTGGAATTCTTCTCCGCAGCCACTTCCACCAGCGTCTGGAGGAACCTCAGCTGCAGTGCGATCGGCTCTTTGGAGATGATCGTTGCAGCTTCCGACAGACGCGTTGCAGCCTGGTACTCGCCCTCTGCATTGATGACCTTCGCCCTCCGCTCGCGTTCCGCCTCCGCCTGGCGTGCAATGGCTCGCTGCATCTCGGACGGGAGGTCGATGTGTTTGACCTCGACCATGCTGACCTTCACACCCCACGGGTCAGTGTGGCGGTCAAGGATTTCCTGCACTTCCATGTTTATCTTTTCTCGTTCAGCCAGCAGTTCATCGAGTTCGGATTGTCCGCACACGCTCCTCAGAGTGGTCTGAGCGAGCTGCGACGTGGCATAGAGATAGTTTTCGACTTCGATAACAGCCTTTGTGGGGTC
The DNA here is from genome assembly GCA_031082285.1 of Desulfomonilaceae bacterium. Classification (GTDB taxonomy): domain Bacteria; phylum Desulfobacterota; class Desulfomonilia; order Desulfomonilales; family Desulfomonilaceae; genus JAVHLK01. The sequence continues at coordinate 10,385 of JAVHLK010000071.1, read as the reverse complement.
CATCACGCGAAAATAGATGACCGCGTTCACCTTTACCGAGATATTGTCCCTCGTGATGACATCCTGGGGGGGCACGTCCATGGCTACCGTGCGGAGACTCACCCGCACCATGCGATCGATGATCGGAATGAGAATGATGAGGCCGGGTCCTTTGTGATCTATGACCCGTCCGAGACGAAAGATGACGCCTCGTTCATACTCATTGAGCACCTTGATGGCCATGAACAGGAAAATTATTATCAGCAGTATGATAATTCCCAGCGGATAAAGCATTGGTCTCCTCCTTCGCAGCAGTGTTGGATTCCATAAAAGCGCGCCCCTTTTCGGGGTACGATCACTCAATACGTGCACCAGGGCCCTAATTCTTCCGTGACTCTCAGGACGAGAATTGTAAGGAGTTTCAGACGCCTGCCCCGTCACGACGATTCCGCATGCCGGGACCGCCGAGGGCAACCCGCGTGCCTTACGCATCTCCCCTGCCGGACACGATCATCATGACCGAATGGCGTACAAAGGTCAATCATTCCCGGAACGGGGTGATTCTTTCGTCAAAGAAAATGCGGACCGTTTCCCTCTCATCCACCGGCATCTCTCGTCACCTTGAGGAAGAGGTTGTCCACCCGAATCACCCGCACTCGTTCCCCTTTGGGTATGCGGCTGTCCGCGCTTGCATTCCAATACTCTCCGTGGACCGCGACTTTTCCATCCGTGTCCAGGTCGCTCAGCGCGATTCCCACCTCGCCGACAAGTCCCAGGCCGCCTGTTCTCGGCTTTGACCGCCAGGCCTTCACAGCCAGCCCCATGGCAAAAATGAAGAACGCGGACACCATGGCGACCGTGGGAACAATCACCGCCCAAGAAACCCTCATGGCTGTTTCGCCGGTTTCAAAGAGCATTACCGAGCCGAGGGTGAGACTGACGATGGCTCCTATAGAGAGCAGGCCGAAGGACGGTACTTTCAGTTCCAAGACAAAGAGTACGACGGACAAAATTATGAGCATAATCCCGACGTAGTTGATCGGAAGCACCTGGGAGGCGAACAGAGTCAATAGGAGACAGAGTCCTCCCAATACGCCGGGGAAGATCAGTCCCGGATTGTAGAGTTCCATCATGATTCCGAGCAGGGCCAACATGCCCAGAATGTATACCACATTGGGGTTGGCGATCACGTCAAGGATCTTAAATCGATAGCCGTGGGCAACTTTCTCCACACGCGCGGCCCTCGTGTTGAACACCATGGTCATGCCGTCCTTCTCGATCTTCTTTCCATCCAGCTCCTTGAGAAGGTCGGGAATCGATTCGGCTACGATATCGATCACATTCAGCTCCAATGCCTCCTTCGCAGTAACGGAAACACTTGCCGTGATCGATTTCTCCGCCCAGTCGGCGTTACGGCCTTTCTTGGCAACGACTCCGCGCATATACGCAGTGAGGTCGTTGATCACCTTTTCCGACATGGTTCCGCTGATCTCTTCGCCGCCTCCTGCAACGGGGTGAGCCGCGCCAATGTTCGTCCCCGGCGCCATTGCGGCAATGTCCGCGCCCATGGTGATCAAGGCGCCCGCAGAAGTGGCCGACGACCCACCGGGATAGACGAACACCACGACCGGCAACTTCGCGTTCAGCATGTCCTTGATGATGGTCTTGGTAGTTGTTAATACTCCCCCAGGAGTGTCCATGGTAATGATCACGGCCGTTGCGTTGTCCTCTTCAGCCTTGGCAATGCCCTTCGAAAGGTAGTCGGCCACCGCGGGATTAATCGTGCCGTCCACATCGAGCCGGTAGACAAGGGGTCGAGTCGCGGGGTCTTTGCGGTCTTCCTCGGCCCGGATGCCTTCGAAGACGAAAAGCACGGCCAGGGCAACCGCCAGGAAAACACACACACTTCTCTTTGAATTCATGACTGATCTCCCGAAGCCGGCACGGGCAGGCCGAGCAATGCCATTACCTGCTTCAAATCGGTCCAGGCCTCACGCTTGGCCCGTCTATCGGGTTCCCGTCTCAACAGATAAGAGGGGTGGTACGTCGGCATCACTGGTATTCCGTTCCAGTCCTGAAATGTTCCTCTGATTTTCCCCAGAGGTTCCTTCGTGTTAAGGAGAACGTTGGCAGCGATCCTGCCCAGCGTCACGATAACCTCGGGGTTGACCGCCTTAATCTGAGCCTCCAAGAACGACACACACGCTTCTCTTTCATGAGGCTCGGGATCCCGGTTGCCGGGCGGTCTGCATTTTACCACATTTGCTATGTAAACGTCCGATCTATCACACCCCATTGCCTCAATCATCTTGGTGAGCAATCGGCCTGCTCGCCCAACAAACGGCTTTCCTTCTCGATCTTCATCCGCACCCGGTCCTTCCCCTATGAACAAGACCCTCGCGTCGGGGGCTCCCTCGCCGAACACGATGTGTGTCCTGCCCCTATGTAATGGACATCTCGTGCACTCTCCCAGTTCCTCTCGCACCGCTTGCAGGCGAGGACTCCCGGTTCGGACCGGCGATCGTCTCGGTATCAGGACCTGTGTGAAGCCGGCGTTCACTTGGTATTCGAGATAGTTCCGAATCAGTTCCGCGGCCGTGTCATCGTGTTCCCTCATGGTACTCTCCGACTCGAACGTCTTTGCCGTGCCGCAATGCCCGGGCCTGCAGGGCGCATTATCACGGAACGAGGCACCCCATTCGAGTCAGAGGATGAGGCGTTGCCTCGCGTGTCCGAGTTAACTTCCGGAACGTGCGCCGCGCCCTGATTGGAACAGCTGGATGCTCGGCTGCCTGATGTGAGGTTCGACCCCGGCGACCTACGCCGTGGCAGGGATGTGCCGTAACCCTCAAGCCGCCGATGACGGAAAGCCGAGGCACCGCCCCGGGATCGCCGAGTCGCGAGGCCCCGGGTCGCGTATCGGCATATTCTACGTCTTCCCGCACATGATTTCTTCCCTCAGTTTCACGACACGGTCGAGTATGCGGTCGGCCACCTTCTCCTTGGACATGAGGTCCAAAGGTTCTTGGCGGCCGGACCGGTGGAGAATGGTCACAATATTGGTGTCGTGATCGAATCCGGCTCCCGGCTTGCTCACGTCGTTCAGCACCAACAGGTCGAGGTTTTTCTCTTTGAGTTTGGCGCGGGCGTTATCCAGGACATTGTCGGTCTCCGCGGCAAACCCGACGAGAATCTGGTTCTTGGCCTTGATACGTCCGAGTTCCGCAATGATGTCCGGATTCTTGACGAGGTTCAATGAAGACCCCAGATCCTGTTTCTTGATCTTTCCCGTTCCCGATACTGCCGGCCGAAAATCGGCCACCGCTGCAGCTTTTATTACGACGTCCACATTGGGAAATTCATCGAGAACTCTCTCGTGCATTTCCCGGGCCGTCCGCACCGGGATGTGTCGTACTCCAATCGGCGGTTGAACTTTCAACGGCCCTGCCACCAGTACTACGGACGCGCCGCGTTGGGCGGCCCGTCGCGCCACTGCGGTGCCCATCTTGCCGGAAGACCTGTTGGTAAGGACCCTCGCAGCGTCGAGAGGCTCTTCAGTGGGACCGGCGGTGACCAGGATCCTCATTCCTTCCAGGTCACGCGGACCGATAAGGCCGACAATTGCCTCGAAGATCGCCTCCGGTTCGGGCAATCTCCCCTCGCCGGTCCACCCGCAGGCCAGATAGCCTGCATCGGGCTCCATGACATGGCAGCCCACTCGTGTAAGCTTCTGAAGGTTCTCCTGTACGATGGGATTGCGGTACATGTTCACGTTCATGGACGGGCAAATCAGCAGAGGGCATTTCAGGGCCGGCACGATGGTTGTCAGCAGGTCGTCGGCGATCCCGCCTGCGATCTTCCCGATGATATTGGCCGTTGCAGGCGCTATGACGGCGATGTCCGCACTATCGGCCAAAGAAATGTGTTCCACCGACGGCCGGTTCCGCTGTCCCCACATGTCCGTCCATACGGGATTCTCGCTCAAGGTGGCAAGAGTCAGCGGCGTGACGAACTGCGCGGCCGCCTGCGTCATGACGACATTAACCCGCATTTCGGCCTTCACCAGCAGCCGTACCAGACCGGGAACCTTGTACGCCGCGATACCGCCTGTTACGCCTAATAGTACTGTCGAACTCATCGGTGACCCTTTGGACCTGGAAAATGGATCTTCGTTCCGGATGGTGTAGTCTTACGTCCGGCAACGACTCGCGTGCCGACTCCGCCTGTATGGGGACTTCGGCGAAGACGATCCCGGAGGATGCAACACCGTTTACGGTCCTGCGATCCGTGGAATTTTATATATCACTACCTTGAAAGGTGTCAACGAAGTCGCCGTTGCGGCTTCAATTCCCCCTGCCTGTGAGCGACGAAGCAATCTTGAAGGCCAAAGATGTGCGACCGAACGTACGAATCAGGGTGCTTAGGTCCGGTAAGGATTGTGGCGGAGAGAGAGGGATTCGAACCCCCGGTACGACGAGCGTACAGTTGATTTCGAGTCAACCCCCTTCGACCTCTCGGGCATCTCTCCGCTCGGGGGTAGGTTTTTCAGTCTGCATTCCGGCGCAGCCCTCTGTAGAACCGTTGGAGCAGTTCCGCAGCTTCCTGTTCCATGACGCCCGAGACCACCTCTATTTCGTGGTTGATCCTCGGGTCGTGAGCAAGGTCGAACAGACCGCCCATTCCGCCCCATCGGAAATCCCGAGCACCGTACACCACGCGTTTGACTCGGGCATGGACCAGTGCGGCTGCACACATGATGCACGGTTCCAATGTAACATACATCGTTGCATTGGGCAATCTCCAATCACCCATGGTGTGCGTCGCGGCACGTAACGCGACGATCTCCGCGTGGGCCGTGGGATCACTCACAGTCTCGACCAGGTTGTGTCCGGTTCCCAGTACTCTCCCGTCTTGAACAACCACGGCCCCCACCGGGGTCTCACCAAGGTCCGCGGCTTCTCGGGCACGTGCGAGTGCCAGAAGCATGTACTGCGCTTCAGACTCATGAATTGCATGCATCGAACAATACCCGAGACGATCTCCGAGCGGGGGAGACCACAATACCGAAATGGCGCAGGCGTCCCTTGTGTGTGTAGGGGCACCCCCCTGTGGGTGCCCAGGCACGGGGGCCTACCCCTATCCAAACCGGCATGGAGGCCGGCGCTACCAAAGCAGGAACGTGTACCGTGTTTTCGACATCGAAATTGGGAAACGCAGGACTAAGTCAGGGTTTCGGAAATACGGACACGAATTCCGTGCCGTACCCCCGACCAACACCGATCACGATACGTGACAGGTGCTGGGGCCGGTAAACAGCGACAATCGACCATGTAAATGCGACCGTACCTATGAAATGGCGTACTGAGGGCTCGGGCGAAGGGGCTTTATTCAAAAAGCCTCCCCTCCGATGGCCACTTCATTCGCCCCCAAAACCTATTTCACGATCGCGCCCTGCGCGGCGGAACTGACAACCGCGGCATAACGGGCCAGGTACCCCCTTGTGATCGACGGTGCGGGCGGATTCCATTCCGCACGTCGACGGTTCAACTCGGCATCGGAGAGGTTCACGTTGATGCTCTTGCCCGGTATGTCGATGCTGATTTCATCACCCTCTCGAATCAGTGCGATGGTTCCGCCATGGGCCGCTTCCGGAGAAACATGTCCGATGGCCGCCCCTCGAGTCCCTCCGCTGAACCTTCCATCGGTGATCAATGCTACGGATCGGTCCAATCCCATGCCGGCCAGCGCGGAGGTGGGGTTGAGCATCTCTCTCATGCCGGGACCGCCCCGCGGCCCCTCGTAGCGAATGACCACGATGTCCCCGGGCTTGATCGAGCCGTCCAGGATGGATGCCACCGCTATTTCTTCCGAATCAAATATCCGCGCCGGTCCGGAGTTTTTCAGCATCTTGGGATCCACCGCGGATTGCTTGACCACTGCACCGTCGGGAGCGAGGTTACCTCGCATGATTGCAATCCCCCCGACGGGACTGTAAGGATTGTCCAGCGGTCGAATAACCTCTGAATCGAGCACTTTCACCGTCGCCAGGTTCTTGCCGAGCTTCTCGCCGGTGACGGTGAGGACTTTGGGATCGGCCAAGCCCTTTTCCACGAGCTGCTTGAGGACCGCGGACACGCCCCCGGCCCTGTCCAGGTCCTCCAGACGATTCGGGCCGGCCGGAGACAGCGAGCAAATGTGAGGAGTCTTGGCGCTGATTTCCTCGAACAAATCCAGGGTGATCGAGATCTCCGCTTCGTGCGCGACGGCCGGAACGTGGAGTACCGTGTTGGTCGAACATCCCAACGCCATGTCCACTGCAATCGCGTTCCTGAACGCGTCGAGCGTTGCGATGTCCCGCGGGCGAATGTCCTTCTCCACGAGTTCCATCGCTTTCATTCCCGCGGTCTTCGCAAGCCGGATTCGAGCGGCTTGTACGGCCGGGATTGTACCGTTGCCGGGGAGCCCCAAACCGAGAGCTTCGGTCAAGCAGTTCATGGAATTCGCGGTGAACATACCCGCGCACGAGCCGCATCCCGGGCACGCGCATTCTTCGAGTTCCCGCAGATCCTGCTCGGTCATGGCACCCGAGGTGACCCGGCCGACTCCCTCGAATACGCCGACCAGGTCGACCGGTTCATCTCGGAATCTGCCGGCCATCATTGGACCGCCGCTTATCACCACTGCAGGGATGTTCAGACGCAATGCAGCCATGAGCATTCCCGGGACGATCTTGTCGCAGTTCGGGATCAGAACCAGCCCGTCCAGGGGATGAGCTTCGAGCATGGTCTCCACCGAGTCGGCTATGAGTTCCCTCGATGCGAGCGAGTATCTCATTCCCCCGTGCCCCATGGCCAAACCGTCGCAAACCCCTATGGTACAGAACTCCAGGGGAGTTCCGCCGGCAGCTCTGACTCCGGCCTTCACCGCCTCGCCTATCTTATCCAGGTGAATATGACCCGGGATGTATTCGTTCGCGGAATTGGCGACCGCGATCAAAGGCCTGGAAATCTCCTCCTCGGTCATGCCCATGGCCTTCATCAACGCCCTGGAAGGCGCCCTTCCAAGTCCTTTCGTCATTGTGTGGCTTCGCAATCCGACCTCCGTTTAAGGCATCATGGAGACACGATGCTCTACAAGAGAGTTGTAGGTGAATCCCGAGTCAAAATCGGTTCGACTTTCGGCGCATGAATGCGCTCATAGACCGGGAGCGGTCCCATCAACGGTCTCGCGTAATTCTTGAACTCGGTGGTGACGTTGTTGTGCCCTTCAATATATGATTCCGGCATGGACTTCGTTTCCTTTGCCACGTCCTGAAGTGATGCGAGCTTATAGCGTACGCTGTAATCGCCGACCCTCTCGATTGTAATGGATCCGTCGACTCGATGCCACGCGGCAATCTGCACGGCTCGTTCTCCCACTTCCCTTGCTTCGCTCGCATCAACGTCGCTTACACAGCCGAGAAACGATCTTTGAAGGTATCCGAAGGTGTCGGATCGCACTCGCTTGATTTTCAGTTTCTCTTTAACGAGATTCATAAGCGCATCCCCCAGGCTCGTACTTCCGGAAAGCTGAACATTGCCGTGAGCGTCCTTTTCAACATCCGCGACAAGCGTAGCCGCCACCGGAACGCCCTCGGCACTCTGGATACCCTCGGACACGGCCACTACGGCTCTGCCGTATTTCCGATAGACCGCTTCCACGTCGGCGAGAAACCGGTCGTTGTCGAAGGGCCGCTCGGGAAGGTAAATAAGATGAGGACCATCGTCCTCGTACTTTCCGGCAAAGACCGAAGCCGCTGTGAGGAATCCCGCGTGCCTCCCCATCACGACTCCTATGTACACACCGGGAATTGAACGGTTGTCCAGGTTGGCCCCGGAGAAAGCCTGAGCAACGAACTTGGCCGCGGACCCGTAGCCCGGGCAATGATCGGTGACGAGCAGGTCATTATCGATGGTCTTGGGAATGTGCATGACCCGGAGCTCGTAACTCTCCTCCATCGCGAATTTGTTCACGATCCTGCACGTTTCAGCGGAATCGTTTCCTCCGATATAGAAGAAATAGTGAATGCCGTGGGCCTTGCACACATCGAAGATACGCTTGCAGTGCTCCTCATCCGGCTTTACTCTGGTGCTGCGGATGCCGGCGCCGGGTGTACGGGCCACCATCTCGAGGTTGTGCCGGGTAGCCTCCGAGAGATTCACCAACTGTTCTTCCACCAGACCTTCCACTCCTCGAAAGGCTCCGTAAAACTGCGTAATATGCGGATATTGTCGAGCTTGAAGCACCGCGCCCACCAGTGACTGGTTTATCACGGCAGTGGGGCCTCCACCCATGGCAATAATTGCCTTACCGGTCAATTTTTCCATTTTCGACTCCTCACTTTCGGAGAAATGACTGCGTTCGGTTTGGTCGATCGTATCAAGCCCCTGTTTTCTCCATATCGGGGACAAATCTAAACGATGCACGGTATGTCGTCAATATGGCTTCCTTCGTTCTCGTTTCGTTCTCGTTCCCAGGCTCCGCCTGGGAATGCCTATCCGCCGGGCTCTGCCCGCGCTTCAGCCCGGAGTTCACGTGGACTTTCATGGTCGGTTGTAATCGCTTCGATCATGGCGGTTCGCCCGGACGAAGGGCCGGGACGCGGTTAAGGACGCGCTGCGTAAGGGCCGAGGCTGGACCGAAAGCATTTTCAAGACTGCGCGGCCGGCTTCGTGAAGGCGAATTCGAAGCTGTTGCTTTGCCTTTCCGGGAAGGGTACACTGGCGGCATGGAAAAGAGAGACTCCGTGGAAGAAGCAATTCGAATTGTCGAGGTGTTCAATACACTCCCGATCGAGAAGCGCGTGAGCATTTTCCGAGATCTCTCGGCCAAGGCGCGTGAAGAATTGATAAGCTCCATCGCGCGACCCGGCGAAATCATGCGCGCGCTGTCCCCGGAAGAGGTATTCTACACGGTGAAGGAACTGGGAGAAGAAAACGCTCTCAACCTCATCGCGGCGAGCACCGGGAATCAACTCCTTTATTTCCTCGATATCGACCTGTGGAAGAATGACATGTTCGACACGCCTTCAGCAGCCCGTTGGTTGCACATCATCTCCTCAATAGGCGAAGATAAGATGCTGCACCTCCTACAGACATCGGATCCGGAACTGATCGTGACCGCAATGAGCCGGTTTGTCAAAGTGCAGATCAGGAATCCGGAAGTGGATCTCGTCGAACAGAGGGACACGCTCCCGGCATTCACGCTGGACGACGTCTTCTACCTCGATTTCTTGGTCCATGAGTCGGAAGACGCGATCAAGAGTTTCTTGGCAGTGGTGTTCGAGTGGAATACGCACTACTATTTCGGCCTGATGGAAGAGCTGGCCAGGGGAGTGAACCTGGAAACCGAGGAAATGGCGGGGAAGTGGCGAAGGTCGCGTCTTGCAGACAAAGGGTTTCCGGAGTTCGACGAGGCGCTGGAGATCTATCAGTACGTGCTTCGCAGACAGATCGTCGAATCCGTTCCGCTCCCCGAAGAGGAGGCGCGGGGACAAGCTGACGGTTATCATCCGCACGTATGGTATCCTTTGACGACCGTGGCGGAAGACTCGCTTTTCAAGCGGTCTCTCAAGGAGATCTCGGATTCCCAAGAAAATGACAGGCTGTCCATGGAATTGGCCCATTTGGCGAACAAAGTGATGGTTGCCGACGGAAGAGATCCGGGTTCGCTCGAGGAACTCCAGGGGAGTCTCAGCAAGGTGGGCGGGTATATCAACATCGCGCTCGAAGAATTTTGTGAGGACGACGTTCTGAGAGCTGCCGAACTGCTCAGAGCAAACCATGTGGAAATCCTCTTTCGTAGAGGGTTCAGTCTTATCCTGGACTTGCGTAAAGAAGCTCAAAAATTGCTCAGAGATTACGATGGGGGAATTGAAAACGTCGGTCACCCACTGGCCGGCCTCCTCACAGGACTTCTGCAGAAACGGCCCTATTATGCCGGGAACGTGGTGGGTGAGTCACGAACACGCAATTTTGAATCGTTGCGAGATGTGGAACACATACGGAATCTTCTGGACAAGCAGACATTGGAAGAAGGCTGGGAGCCTATTTGAGGCGGCACGCGTGCGAATGCGGAATTGTACCGGCAATCCTGACGGCGAAAGCGCTTGACAACAAACCGGGGATCGTGATTAGTTACGAACACACGAGTAGACAATGGTGATACGACGGCAAAGAAATAACCAGCGATATCGGCTGGTTGAATAGTTTTGCATGGGAGCGGAGCTTGTGTTATTTCTGTACCGCATCCGTCTCGTCTCCAGCAATTCTCGATCGGCGTACTCGTCACCGAGCTGAAGTTAAGCGCCCCTAAGTGCTCCGTTTCCTAAATACGGTCGCGGATTCCGGCGAGCTGAGATTGCTTCG